>NZ_JAJSPB010000029.1:0-45641 GCF_021282325.1 Marinobacter sp. G11 | reverse complement strand
TATGGGGCGGCGACAACTTCGCCAGCACGGAGGCTTTACGTTCTTCGGAATAACGAGGCACTATCAACACCTGAACCGCCCAACTGGTTAAAAATTAAGTAGTGCCAACTATCCTGCCAGAGGGGGGAGTAACGCTGCCTCGCTTCAGTACGAAGACACCGCGTATCGTGGCAACAGAAAAAGCCCTGAACCTATTGCTCCATCTGAACAAAGTAAACTGTTCATAAATGGCTGGACTCAGGGTGGCCGGCCGCTTGCGAAAAGCAGCCGCTCTGGTGTTTTTCCACCCAAGGCTTTGGAAACCTGGTCGCCCGAAGTCATGGTGGAAGAGGATAATCTCAGGCGCCAGTTCGAGCGAGAAGCGGTCGAAGGCGGAGAGCCCTATAATCCAGCAGGCTGGATCAACGGAATCAGCATCCGATTCGCAACACTTCCTCGCGTGAGTTGGGCTTTGTTGTGGATGCAGCATGGCGGCCGCTTTATAGCGACCTGGTTGTTTGGTTTGTTTGTCATAGCCATGTTGATGACTTGGTTCAACATAGGCGAAGAAATTGGCGCTCACGCTTTCTGGACGGAAGCGGTTTTCCCTTTTGTCGCATATCTCTATGCACCGGCTTTTTTATTTTGGGCGATAGGTCGCTTTCTTGAAAAGCACTTCCCCCACATCATCTACCGCCGCCCCAAAGGCCCCAAATGGGAGCTGAACCGTCGCACCGGCATGGTGACCCTCTACTACGATCCGGAAACCGACGAGCGGACAGGTGAGATCAGTGCCCAGGCACCCTTCGATGAATGGGATGGTTACCTGGTTACCTTGCCGGATCGTCAGGGCAACCTCTGGTATCGACTGAACCTGGTACACAAAACTGAAGAGTGGGCCTTACCTCTGAACCAGTTGATGCCAGCCACCACTAACCGGGAAGACGTCCTGGCTTTCTGGCTGCTGGTTTGCCGGTACATGGATGTCACCCAGCCACTGCCGGATATTCCGCTGTTCGAATCCTTCCGTCACCAGGATCCCCGCTCGGTTCGCCATGATGAGAAAGCCGGTCGTAATCCCCGTTACTGGCGGGATATGAGCAAGCAGGAATACGAGCGGTTCAAGCAGGACAATCGACACAAACTGCACAACAACAAGTGGTAACAAAGGGCCGTGAGTCATGGCTGATGGCCATCGGGTTGACGTTGATCAAGAGCGCTCTCAAGCCATAGGCATACAGTGAATTCAGGCACCAACAAAACCCAGGAGAACACCAGGAATGACTATCGAAAAGCATGATCTGTTGCACGAGCTTCCCGAGTCCAAGGAAGCCATTCACCAACTGAAAACCAGCAACAGCCACTTTGCCAAGCTGTTTGACGAGTACCATGATCTCGACCACGAGGTTCACCGCATCGAAACCGGTGTTGAGAACACATCAGACGAGTATCTGGAAGAGCAGAAGAAAAAACGCCTGCACCTGAAGGATCAGCTTTACACCATGATTCGTGAGCATGAGGCTTCCGTCGCGGGCTGATACCTACATTATAGCCGGCCGGTAGGTTAGACTGGCCGGCTTTAATTCAGCTTAAGGAGCCCAAAATGATCTGGACCGTATACCTTTCCGGCGAAATCCACACCGACTGGCGTGAGCAGATTGCTGCGGGTGCCGAGGCGGCCGGCCTGCCGGTTGAGTTCACCTCTGCCAATACCGACCACGAATCCAGCGACGCTGCGGGCGACTTCCTGGGCAAGCCGGAGAGCAACTTCTGGCGTGATCACCAGTCTTCCAAGGTGAACGCCATCCGCACCAAGACTCTGATTGAGCAGTGCGACCTGGCGGTTATCCGCTTTGGCGACAAGTACAAGCAGTGGAACGCGGCCTTCGACGCCGGCTACTGTGCCGCCATGGGCACGCCATACATCACGCTGCATGATGAAGATATCGTGCACCCGCTCAAGGAAGTAGATGCAGCTGCCATGGCCTGGGCACAAACGCCGGAGCAGGTGGTTGAGCTGCTGAAGTATGTAACGGCCTGAGCAAAGAGTTTTTCGGAATACCATCAACAGGATGTAAAAAGGGCAAAGGAACATGCCACTCTTCATGACCGGCAGTGCCAGGGCAGCAGCCCTGGCACTCAGCCTGCTTTTTCTTTCGTCACTTGCCGCTTATCCGGCTCAGGCCAATGCGGGTGCGGGGCCTCCGGCCATTCCCCTGGCGAATGTCTATCACCCGGGTGTAAACCTCGAGGATTACTGGGTCAGTGAAAAACTGGACGGTGTCCGGGCCTATTGGGATGGCGAGAAGCTCTGGTCCCGGGGCGGGCATGTGTATGCGGCGCCGGACTGGTTTACGGCGCAGTTTCCGTCACATCCGCTGGACGGTGAACTCTGGAACGGTCGCGGGCGCTTTGCCGAGTTGTCCGGGGTGGTGCGCAAGGCGCAGCCGGTGGACGAGGAATGGCGCCAGGTGAGGTTTCACGTGTTTGACCTGCCTGTTCCTGAAAAGGTGTTCGAGCAGCGTTATCGCCAGTTGAAACAGCTGGTCGAAGCGTCTGGTTCACCGTATCTGGCCCTGGTGATGCAGCGGCCGGTTGCTAGCCAATCTGAACTGATGGCAGAACTTGGTCGGGTGGTGGCTGCCGGTGCTGAAGGTCTGATGCTCAAACGTAGAAGCAGCCGGTACCAGGCCGGCCGTTCAGATGATCTGCTGAAAGTGAAAACCCACGACGACGCCGAAGCCACGGTGGTTGGTCACCTGCAAGGTAAGGGCAAGTACAAGGGGCTGATGGGATCGCTGGAAGTGGAGCTGGCCAATGGCCGCCGCTTTCGTATTGGCACCGGCTTCAGTGATGTTGAGCGACACAATCCGCCGACTGTTGGCACGGTGATCACCTTCCGCTACCGGGGCGTCACGGCCACCGGCTTGCCCAGGTTTGCCAGCTTTCTACGAGTGCGAAATGATGAGCCGGAGGTGAGCCCCGATTAGGGCTCTACCGCCTTGCTGCTCTCGGCGAGCTCTTCCAGTGTGCTGTATTGACATTCCTGTTCGGCAACAAAGCTTCTGGCGGAATCGGTCAGGATGTTGTCATCCCGCATAAACCGGCGGCCCAGCAGTACCGGGTAGGCGAACTTGCCCCGGTCGGTGAGGGAAAACTGGGTTTCGTGCATCTTGCCGGCGATGCAGAATTCCATTTTCACCACATGCCGGCGCTGGGAGGGTGCACCTTTGCGCTTGATCAGCACCGTGCGGTAAACCGGTCGCTCGAATTCCAGGATGACTTCGTCGTGTTCCAGCTCACCTTCGCTGGGCTGGTCTTCATGATCGCCCAGCGGGAGCTGGAAGCGCACCCATTCCTCGTTGTCTTTCTCGAAAGATTCCACGTTCACTGCATGCAGCGACGAGGTCTTGGCGCCTGTGTCCAGGCGCGCTTTCAGCCGGATGCCGGTTTCGCCCATCACCACCCATTCAATGAAACCGAGCACTTCCGGTTCGGCAGAGCTTTCTGGTTGGGGCTCGGCAAGGGCCGGGCTGGCTGAGAACAACAGGCTCGTCAGGGCGATGATGGCAAATCGCATAGGCTACTTCCTCTGGCTGCTCAGTGGACAACAGGCGCGCACGGCCGGTTTGGGTGATACGGGCACAAAGACTAGCAGGATCAGGTGTCTGTCGCCCTTTCGGGCAGATTACCAAACGTTGAGCCACGGCGCTCCGGTTTGCCCCGGGGCCGCATTCTGGCCCGAAAATGGCCAGTGCAAAGCACCGCCAAGGGCGTACACTGGAAGGATACACGGGAGATAACCATGGTGTCTGTTCCTTCCGCTGGGCGAGTCCAGCAACACATTTCAGCCATCGCCAGCGGCTTTCTGGGTGACTGGCTGGAGCACCGGGGCAACGCACTGGCGGTGCCGATGACGGTGTTTGCCGACGGCGAGCCACTGGATCTGCTGAACCCCCGGCCCGCTGCGCCGGGCAGTGTGCTGTGCCTGTCCATCCATGGCTTAATGGAGCTGGAATCAGTATGGGATTTTCCGGGCCAGCCAGGCGAGCACTATGGCTCCCGGCTGGCTGAACGGTTAGGGAATGCCTCGGCACTCAAGCTCCGTTTCAATTCCGGCCGTCCCATCTATCGCAATGGCCAGGACCTGGCCGCGCTGCTGGAGCGGCTGGTCAGCAACTGGCCGGTACCGGTAACACGCCTTGTCCTGCTTGGCCACAGTATGGGCGGCCTGCTGATTCGCAGTGCCTGTCATTACGGGGCGGAAAATGATGATAGCTGGATCCGGCTGAACCCGGACTGCGTGTACATCGGCTCGCCCCACGACGGTTCCTGGCTGGCAGTCGGTGCCCACAAGGCCGCCGGCTGGCTCAACCGGGTGCCCCGGGATTACCTGAAGGTGGTGGGCGAGGTGATCGACCTGCGCAGTGAAGGCATTCGCAACCTGTCACGGGGCGAGGTGTTTGAACCGGGCACGGCGCACCAGCCGCTGTTAGCCGGCGCCCGGCATTATGTGATCAGCGGCCTGCTGGCCAGGGGTGAAGAGCACCTGGTGAATGCCTTGTTTGGCGATGCGCTGGTGCATGAGGCCAGCGCCCGGGGTGCCAGGCAGCCGGGCTGGCAGCTGACCGGCACAGCGAATTTTCCGGGGGTGGATCACATCCGCCTGGCCCATCATTCAGCCGTAGCACGGCAACTTGAGGAGTGGCTGGTATGAAACCAACCCATAGCAATGCCCATTGGTGGCTCGGCGTGGCAGACCTGCTGGCCCATGGTGTGCAACACGGAGCGGTCAAGCTGCAACGGATTCACCTTTCGGTGGCGGATGAGAGCTTTCGGGTGCTGGAAGCCATTCCCGCAACCCGGCACAGCAGTCGCATCGTACGTGTCTGCCACCACGAAATATCCCGCCTGAGCTATACCGGCTTGTCGCTGGCCGGGCGGGCAGCCGCCGGACTGGCCGCCAGGGCCGCTGCGGGTCATGTCCGGAAACATGACCTGAATGTGAATAATTCTTAGTACGGTTTTAACCCAAAACGCGAAATTTCCCCGGTAGGGTAGGTTCACGCAATCGGGAACGAGTCGTCCCGGTTGTTCGTTTCGACGAATGGAAACCTGACCACAGAGGAAAACGCGTTATGAGCTACAAAGCCAGTTTTGCGTGTGCCACCGTTCTGAGTGCTGCTGTATTCACCGCCCCGGCCGTCTGGGCGCAGGACAGCGTCAGCCGTGATCAATCCGGCCCCTACATCAGCGGTAGCTACGGGGGCTACAAGTCCCACGGTGGCGAGTTCGAGGATGAGAACGACTTGCTGGGTGCTGCCTTGGGTTACCAGTTCAACGAATTCTTCGCCCTGGAGGCCGAGTACATCGATTTCGGCAACTTCGGTGATGACGAGGTAGAGGGCAAGCTTAAAGGTGCCGGCCTGAGTGCCATTGGCCGCCTGCCGCTGACCAACAGTTTCGGTGTGTATGCCAAGGCAGGTGCCTTTGCCTCGGCGTTTGATGTAGACGCTTTCGATGAAAGTGAAACCTACGATGAAGTAAACCCGTATGTCGGTGCCGGTGTGGATTTCCGGGTGACCGAGCAGCTGACAGCGTTCGCCGAATACAACCGCTACAACGTGGATATCGATGAAGACGACTTCAACGGCCAGGTGACCAATGACGGCCCGGACTTCGATACTGGCCGGGTGGGCCTGAAGTTCCAGTTTTGAGCCGCCTGAAACCAAAAAGCGCAGCCCGGCGAGGCTGCGCTTTTTGCGTTTAAGGAACCTGGATTACTGCTGGTTTTCCAGCTCACCAAAGGTGTCGGCAAACAGCGCCGTAGACAGGTAGCGCTCGGCGGAATCCGGCAGGATCACCACAATGTTCTTGCCCTGGTGCTCCGGCTGTTTGCTTACCCGGACGGCTGCCGCTACTGCAGCTCCGCAGGAGATGCCGCACAGAATCCCTTCTTCTTTCATCATCCGGTGTGCCATGGCCATGGCGTCTTCGTTGCTGATGGCTTCAACCTGGTCCACCAGGTCCATATCCAGGTTGCCCGGAATAAAGCCTGCGCCAATGCCCTGGATTTTATGGGGGGCCGGCTTCGGGTCCTGGCCGCTGCGTACCTGGGTGATGATCGGCGAATCGGTGGGTTCCACGGCTACGGTGGTCACAGCCTTGCCCTTGGTCTGTTTGAGGTAGCGGGAAACACCGGTCAGGGTGCCACCGGTGCCCACGCCGGAAACAAAGATGTCCACTTCGCCGTCGGTGTCGTTCCAGATTTCCGGGCCGGTGGTGTCTTCATGGATGCGCGGGTTGGCCGGGTTCTCGAACTGCTGGGGCAGGAAGTGGTTGTCCGGGTCTGCCGCCACCAGTTCTTCCGCCCTGGCAATGGCGCCGGCCATGCCCTTGGCGGGTTCGGTCAGTACCAGGTCGGCGCCCAGGGCTTTCAGCACCTTGCGGCGTTCCAGGCTCATGGAGGCAGGCATGGTCAGTACCAGCTTGTAACCCCGGGCGGCTGCCACGTAGGCCAGGGCAATACCGGTGTTGCCGCTGGTGGGCTCAACGATAGTCATGCCGGGCTTCAGAACGCCGCGTTTTTCCGCATCCCAGATCATGGCGGCGCCAATGCGGCACTTGACGGAATAGGCCGGGTTGCGGCCTTCAATCTTGGCCCAGATCGTGGCGCCGTCGTTCACCCGGTTCAGTCTTACCAAGGGGGTGTTGCCGATGGAAAGGGAATTGTCGTTATAGATGCGTGCCATGGTTTGCTCCTGGTGTCTGATAAGATCTGCAGATCCTACCCCTACAGGTCTGGCCAAGGCCAGACTGTGAGCGGGCATATTCAGAACCAAACGGAGTAAGGTTATGAACGAAACCCCCTTCGACTGGGCACAGAGTCCGGCTGCGGTCTGGCGTCGCCACCGTTCGGGCCTGCGGGCCATTCGCCGGCTGGACCCGATCAGCTGGGACGATCTCACCGGCATCGCGCGACAAAAACAGGCCCTGGCCCGCAATACCGAGCGTTTTCTGGCCGGTGAGCCGTCCAACAACGCACTGCTCTGGGGCTCCCGGGGTACCGGCAAGTCGTCGCTGGTTAAAGCCCTGCTGAACCGATACCGGGACCGGGGGCTGCGGATGATCGAGGTGGACAAGGACGACCTGGTAAACCTGCCGGAAATTGTCGATGACATCTGTGACCTGCCGTACCGGTTTGTGATCTTCTGCGACGACCTGTCGTTTGATGTGGGGGAGTCCGGTTACAAGGCACTGAAAAGCGTGCTGGAAGGCTCGCTGGAGTTACCGCCGGAGAATGTGCGGGTGTATGCCACCTCCAACCGCCGGCACCTGATGCCGGAGTTCATGAGCGACAATGTGAAAAGCGAAGTGCGGGATGGCGAGTTGCATCCGGCGGAGGCTATCGAGGAGCAGGTGTCGCTGGCAGACCGCTTTGGCCTGCAGCTGTCGTTCTATCCCTTCTCCCAGGATATCTACCTGCAGGCGGTGGATGCCCTGTTCCCGCAAGTGGCAGACCGGGAACAGCTGCATATCGAAGCGCTGCGCTTTGCCACCGGCAAGGGCGTGCGCAACGGCCGCACCGCCCAGCAGTTTTTCCGCCAGTTTTCCGGTGACCCCCGGTTCACCTGAGGCCGGCTACTGCCGGCGGGCCATCTTGATAAACCGGTGGTGAATCATGCGGATGCCGATGAACACTAGCACCATCACCACCGGAATGGCAACGCCCAGCACCAGCGAGTGATTAAAGGCTACGCCGGCCTCGCGCAGGGTATCCAGTGCCAGCTTCAGCAGGCCGATCAGGTAGTAGGAAATGGCCACCACCGAGAAGCCTTCCACGGTGTGCTGCATCATCAGCTGGATGCGCGAACGCCGGTCCATGGAGCTGAGCAGTTGCTGGTTCTGGCTCTGGATGGCCAGTTCCACCCGTGTGCGCATCATATCCGAGGCCCGGTCTACCCGGCGCGACAGGTCTTCCAGCCGTTCACCCACGGCCTCACAGGTTTTCACCGCCGGGGTCAGGCGCCGGGTCATGAACTCGGTGAGGGTGAGGTGGCCGGACACTTCGTCTTCCCGCAGCTCTTCCAGCCGGGTCAGTACCAGCCGGTGGTAGGCCCGGGTGGCGGAAAAGCGGAAGGTGGAATGGGCCCGGAAAGCTTCAATGCGCGAGGCAATGTTGGTCAGCTCCGCCAGGATCTTTTGTTCGTCCAGGGTTTCGTTGTCGGCCAGTGACTGGGTGATGTTTACCAGTTGCTGATCCATGTCGTTCAGGGCCGGGGTGATTTCCCGGGCCAGGGGCAGGGCGAGAAGCGACATCAGCCGGTAGGTTTCGATTTCCATCAGGCGCTGCACCAACCGGCCCAGCTGGCTGTCTGACATGCTGTGGTTAAGCACCATAAACCGCCCGAACTGGTCGCTGTGCAACTGGAAGGTGCCCAGAATCCGCGCCGCCCCTTCCTGCGGACTGCTACCCACCAGGCGCATGCCTTCAAAGTGTTTACGCATGAACGCCAGCTCGTTGCGGGCGCTTTCAGACGATGGCCGTACTTCCACATGGAAGGCCCCTACCACCGTGCCTTCGAGTTCGTTCAGCCAGCCGTCCGGCAGCAGGCTGATGCCGGTTTCGGCAAACGGATCGGCATCGGAGTCCCGCAGGTTGGTGAAGGTGTAGGTGGTGAACTCCATGTGCACTTCCCGGCGGATGCGCAGCGGGCCGAAATCCTGTTCGTAGCAACTTACTTCCTGTTCCGGCCAGTGTTCGCCCAGCAACCGGTGCAGGTTCTGCAGGTGGCGGAACTGGCTTTGCCGCTGGGCCGGGGTGGTCAGCAGGGCGATCTGGGTAACCCGGGCGCGTGAAGGCAGCACCTGGAACGGCCGGGAATGGAGTTCCTGGTACAGATCGGCCCGGAGCGGGTGGAAATCCAGGGGGCGTGGCTGGGAGGTCACGGAGCTGTCCTTGGTTATGCTGGTTGTACAGGGATGATAACGCGGAAGCACACGCCGTCAATTCCGTTATGGTGCTGGTTGAAGGCTTCCACCTTACCACCATGGTAGTCGGCAATCAGTCGGACAATCAGCAGGCCCTGGCCCAGGTGGCCTTCGGCCTTGCCTTCCCTTCGGGTGACAAAGGCACCGAAGATATCCACACCGGCGGTTTCCGGCAGCTGTGAGCCTTCGTTGAAGATATCCAGCTGGTAGTGGTCTGTTCGATGTTGCAGGCGTGCCTCGATGTTGCCCTGTTCCGGGGTGAAATCCCGGGCGTTATCCACCAGCTTGTCGAGCATTTGTACCAGCATTTCCGGGTTGCCCAGCAGGGGGCAGCCATTGGGCGGTCCCTGATAGTGAATCCGGTGCCGGTCATCGAGCTGTTGGTAGGCAGCACAGGCCTGGCTGGCGACCTCGGCCAGGTCAAAGGGTTCTTTGTCGGCCTGGTCAAAGCTCTGTTCCAGCCGGGCTGCTTCGCTCATGCTCGTGAGAATGCGGCGCAGGCGTTCGGTGGCGGCGGAAGCCCGCTCCAGGTATTCCCGGCGCTCGATTTCCGACTGGCTGTGGGCCAGGTTCTCCAGCGAGGAGCGCACCACCGCCACCGGGGTTTTCAGCTCGTGGGACAGCCGGCGGGAAAAACTTTCCAGGTACCGGTTGTAGCTTTGCAGGCGGTCGACCATCTGGCCGAAGTGCTGCTGCAGCTGGCCCAGCTCATCGCCGGATCTTGGCACAGGCACCGGGCCGAGGATGCGGCCGTCATCGTCCACGCTGGCGCTGACCAGCCGCTGCAGGCGGGTTATACGCCACGACAACCAGCTGGCATAGCCCAGCAACACCAGCATCAGTGCCAGGATGATCAACAGGGAGCGGGCCAGCACACTGCCGAGGGCCGAGCCGGAAACACTCAGCAGCTGGTCCAGGGATTGCTCCAGCAGCAGTGACCGGCCATCGAACAGGGGGTGTGCCGTGGCCAGCCACAGGGAATCGTCCGGGTGTTTTACCAGCCCGTTGTCGGGTACCTGGCGGCTGTTCAGCTGGAAGTCGGCACCGGTCAGCATCAGCGGTTCTGGCTGATACCAGCGCACGAGCGCGCGCAGGCCGTTCAGGATGACGGTATCCAGGATTTGCCCGGGCGACAGGTTCTCGAAATTGGCGTTATCCCGGCCCTCCCGGCTGGCGCTGGCGGTTATCCAGCCGGCAGGCTCAGTGATGGTGACCTGCTGTCCGGGGCCCAGTTGCCGGCCCAGGGCCCGCTCCAGAACCCGGTGAGGATAGATCAGTGCCGGCAGGGGCTCGGTCCCGGTTCCGGCCAGAGTTGCGCCGGTATCGCTGCGGGCCACCCGGAAACCCAGCCGGCTGCCCTGGGCGGGCAGTGGCATTCGCACTTCCAGCTGCCAGCTGTTGGTGCGGATACGCCAGTTGGCATGGACCCGGTAGTCCCACTGTTCCGGCTCGCTGGCGGTGGTGGCCCGCACTTCATCCGGTTTGATCTGCCAGATGCGGGGGCCGGCGGGTTGTTCCAGCTCGCTGGCGGGGGCCTGCAGCCAGAGTTCGAAGCGATCATAGGGTTGCTCCGGCCGGGCCGGATTGAAGGGGGTCAACGGGTGATGCTGAATGTCGGCCAGCAGGTACAGGTAACGATCATCCGCCGCTGCCTGCCAGCGCAATTGTGGCTCGCCCGGGCGGGTTGCGGCGCTTTGCCAGGGTTGCCGGTGGTCCTGGTCTTCATAGCTGGGCCAGACAAAGGTGTCGCCTGGCGTCTGCACGGGGCGGGCATACACCACCGGGTCGGCGCCAATGGCCGGTTGCCCCAGCAGCAGGTCGTCGGCCAGCTCGGTCAGCCGGGTGCTCTGGGTTTTTAGCTGCTGCAGGGTTTGCTGGCGCAGGGCCGTGTCCAGCTCCAGCACAAAACTGAGGCCGGCCCAGGGAATCAGCAGCATCAGCAGGCTGGCCAGGAACAGCTGGCGCTTCAGGCTCAAGGCTTACACCTCACGGGCATTCCAGCGGTAGCCCATGCCGTAGGCGGTCTGGATGCCATCAAAGGTTTCGTCCAGCTGAATAAATTTGCGCCGGATGCGTTTGATGTGGGAAGTCACCGTGTTGTCGTCCAGCACGGTGCTGGCGGCTTCCATCAGCTGGTCCCGGGTGCGGACATGGCCGGGGTGCTGGACCAGTGCGTGCAGCATCCAGAATTCGGTCACTGTCAGGTCCACCGGCTGGTCGTTCCAGGCGACGGTCATGCGGTCTACATTCATGGTCATCCGGCCCCGGTGAATCACTTCGTCCGGCTTCTGCAGGGCTTCGGCCCAGGCCTCGGCCCGGCGCAGCAGGGCGGTGATGCGGGCCAGCAGGTGGTCCAGGCTCATGTCCTTGGTCACGTAGTCGTCGGCGCCAAGGCGCAGGCCGTGTACCGAGTCGATGTCGCTGTCCCGGGCGGTCAGGAAAATAATCGGCAGGGTGGCCGACAGGGCCCGCAAATCCTGGCACAGGGTAAAGCCGCCTTCGAGTTCGTCGCCCAGGCCTACATCGATAATAGCCAGGTCCGGCAGGCTCTGGCGCAGCACCTGCCAGGCGGAGGGCCGGTCACCATAGGCGGATACCCGGTAGCCCCGGCGTTCAAATGCGGCCCGGTAGTTGTCGCGGATACCGGCTTCGTCTTCTATCAGAACAATGTGTTTTTTCATGGCTGTGTGTTTCACCGGAATGTGCTGCCATTAAACCACGCTCAAGGGTTGGTACAAGTTATGCCGGCCCGATTGCCATAATTCATCATTATTTGTAGCCAGCCTGCCCGTTTCTGCCACGGCGGCGCCCGTTCCGGCTGTTGCAATGGCATCACCAACTTCCACTAAAAGGATGACGTGATGATGTTGCTATCGCTGCTTGCCAACCCGGCCGTGCGGGCCGACCTTTATCCACAAACTATCCGCACCGCTCGCCCGCTGATCAACAAACGCCGGTGGCTGCGCTGTGCCGAAGGTGTGAGCCTGTGGCTGGCGGTTCTGCTGATGCTGTTTGTCCACCCGCTGTATGCCGAGGCCAGTGACCGGCAAGCCGGGCAAGCTGAGGAAGCCGGCCAGCTTTACTTTGTCGACAGCCAGGGCAACCGGCAGCAGCCGGCACTGGTTCTGGACAGTGAGTTTCAGGTGCGGGTGTCCGGCCTGCTGGCGGAGACCACGCTTACCCGGGAATTCCGCAATACCAGTGATTCATGGCACGAAGGCATTTTCGTGTTTCCGTTACCGGAACAGGCCGCCGTATTCGGGTTGACTATGACCGTGGGTGAACGCCGGATTGTCGGGCGTATCGAGCCCCGGGCCAAGGCCCGGGAAACCTATGAGAAAGCGAAGTCTGCCGGCCAGCACGCCGCCACGCTGGAGCAGCAGCGCCCCAATCTGTTTACCAGCCGGGTGGCCAATATCCCGCCCGGTGAAACCGTCCGGGTGGAGGTTCGCTACCAGCAACCGGTGAGCTATCGCCAAGGCGAGTTCGAGTTGCGCCTGCCCACCACGCTCACGCCCCGTTACATGCCGGGTGAATCACTTATCGAGACAGCAACGCAGTGGCAGGCGGGCTGGGCCACGGCCACCACGCAAGTGCCGGATGCTGCGGAGATCAGCCCGTTCACGGTGCGGGCGGCTGATGTAGATGAGCGCAGCCACCGGGCCCGGATTGAGCTGGCCATCGACAGTGGATTCCCGCTGGCCGGGGTAACCAGCCCCAGTCACAGCCTGGTGACCGAGGCCGACGGCGGCCGGGTGGTGGTGCGTCCGGAAGCCCGGGAAGTGCTGATGGATCGTGACCTGATTGTGCGCTGGCGGCCGTTAACCGGCCGGGAACCGGCTGCGGCGGTGTTTCACCAGCAGTGGCAGGGTGAGGATTTTCTGATGGCGATGATATTGCCCCCGGACGCCACCGGCCCGGTGTTGCGCCGGGAGCTGTTGTTTGTGATTGATACCTCCGGGTCCATGGCAGGAGAGTCCATTGTCCAGGCCCGTTCAGCGCTGCTGAAAGGACTGGATAGCCTGCGCCCGGGGGACTATTTCAACGTTATTCAGTTCAATTCCCAGGCCCACAGCCTGTTTGCCCGCCCGGTGCCGGCCGAGGGCCATTACCTGGCCCGTGCGAGGCGGTATGTGGAAGGCCTGAACGCCGACGGCGGCACTGAAATGGCCGGGGCGCTGTCACTGGCGATGGCGATGGAACAAGCGCCGGCAGAAGGACTGGTGCAGCAGATGGTGTTTATCACCGACGGTGCCGTAGGCAATGAATCGGCCTTGTTCGAGCGGATTCGTACCGGCCTTGCTGAACGAAGGTTGTTCACGGTGGGCATCGGCTCGGCCCCCAATATGCACTTTCTGCGCGAAGCGGCCCGCTGGGGCCGTGGCGAGTTCACCGCGGTACACAATACCGGTGAGGTGAATCGCGCCCTGAACGGCCTGTTTGCGGCCATGGAAGCCCCGGTGATGAGTGATCTGACCGTGCGCTGGCCCACCGGTGGCAATCCGGTGGAAACGGTGCCGGCCAGGCCCGGAGACCTGTTTCAGGGTAGCCCGCTGGTGCAGGTGGTACGCGGTGTGCCCGCCGGTGGTGAGCTGGAGGTCTCTGGCCGCTTGCCCGGCGGCCGGCCCTGGAACACCCGGCTTGATTTGGGCAATGCCGCCCCGGCCAGCGGCCTGAACCGCCAGTGGGCCCGGGGCCGGATTGACGAGCTGATGGATGCCGCCCGCCTGCAGGGTGAGGCACCGGATGAGCCGGCGATCGTGGAGTTGTCGGTGCAGCACGGGGTGATGTCGCCGTTCACCAGTTTTGTGGCGGTCGAGGAGCAACCGGCCCGGCCGGCGGAGGCGAAGCTGGACACCGAGGCGGTTCCCACCTTGCTGCCAGCAGGTAGCCGGGATGGCATGTTGCGTTACCCGCAAACTGCCACCGCCTGGCCGTTGCTGGCAGCACTGGGCCTGTCCGGATTGATGCTGGCACTGGCCATGTTGCTGCTGAACCGGAGGCCAGCATGATGAACCGCCTGCTATTGCTGTTGTTTGGTGCCTCCGCCACCGTGTTGATGTTCGGCCTGTGGATTCCGTTCAAGGCGCTGGTAGCCCAGGAGCTGCTGGCACTGGCCTGGGCCGAAACCCAGGCGCGGCAAGTGGAAGCCCGGCCCTGGCCCTGGGCCGATACCTGGCCGGTGGCCAGGCTGGAGTTGCCGGAGCTGGGGGTGTCGATGATTGTGCTGGAGGGCCTGCACGGAGAAAGCCTGGCATTTGGCCCGGGGCGGATGGTCACCGGGGAGCAGGGGCCGGTGATTCTGGCTGGCCACCGGGATACCCATTTCCGGCCCCTGGAGCACCTTGAGCAGGGCCACCGGGTGCAGCTGCAGGGCCAGGACCAGCAGTGGCAGCAGTACCAGGTAACCAGAACCCGGGTGGTGGACAGCAGAACAGAGTCCATCGATACCAGCACCTTCGGCCCGGATACCCTGCTGCTGGTAACCTGTTACCCGTTTGATGCGCTTGATGTCAACGGCCCGCTGCGTTTCGTGGTGGAGGCAAAACCGGTTAACAGACCGGTACAAAAGGATACTGTTGCCGCCCTCTGATTTTGGCGTACACTTGTGCGCCAAAATTTCGAGTAACGGTAAAGCTGTATGGCAGTCGCAAGAAAAATCCTGGCCTGGCTGAGTGTTCCGCTGATTTGCATGCTGGCCCTGATTGGCTACATCGCACGGCCTTTCAACCCGGATAACAACCGTTTGCTGGCCTGGACACTGGCCCGTGTGGGGCGCTGTCTGCTGGGTATGAAGCGCCCTTTGTATGGCGCCGAAAACATGCCGCAAGACCGGCCCACGGTAATCATCGCCAACCACCAGCAGAACGATGACCTGTTCGTGGTGGGCGACCTGCTACCGCCGCGCACTGTGGCGGTGGGCAAGTCCTCACTGGTGTGGTTGCCGTTCTTCGGCCAGGTGTTCTGGCTCGGCGGCAACATCATCCTCAATCGCGGCCGATCCCATAAAGCCGTGGCAGCCATGCAGGCTACCAGTGATGCTATCCGCAATGACCGCAAAAGCATCTGGGTGTTTCCTGAAGGCACCCGTAGCCGTGGCCGGGGGCTGGGCAGCTTCAAAAAAGGCGCTTTCCACACGGCTATTGCCGCCGGAGCCCCCATCACCATGGTGTGTGCCGGCGAGTATCACGGCCAAACCCGTGGCTGGGCCGGCCGCCGGAAACCGGTGCCGGTACATATCCTGCCGCCGGTAGAAACCACCGGCCTGACCCGTGACGATGTGCCGGAGCTGATGGCCCGGTGTCACCAGCAAATGGCAGACGCCATCACAGCCCTCGGCCACCGCCCCGGAACAGCTTGAATGCCTGCCCAAAACAGGGCAGTCTTTTGGCAGGATTGAACACCACATAAGGGGAGTGGATAAATGAGCTTTCTCTGGTTTCTGATTATCGGTGGCCTGGCCGGTTGGCTGGCGGGTCTGATCATGAAGGGCAAAGGCTTCGGCGTACTGGCCAATATCGGTATCGGTATTGTCGGCTCGGTGATTGGCGGTGTGCTGTTCAGCATGCTGGGCCTGGCGGTAAAGAGCATGGTCGGTGAGCTGGTGACAGCCACGGTGGGTGCTGTGTTGCTGCTGGCCGTGGTCAACAAGATCAAGCAGGGCTGACATGATCGTACCCGTAACCGCAGTATTCGCGGCCGTTATCGGCCTGTTGTTGCTGGTGCTCTCGGGCCAGGTGGTGAAATACCGGCTCAAGTACCGCATGGGTCTGGGGGTGAATGACGACCCGGAGTTTGAAGCGGCGGTGCGCGCCCACGCCAACCTGGTGGAATACGCGCCGGTTGGCCTGATCATGCTGGCCATTGCCGAGTTGAACGGTGTCGCCAGCGGCCTGATCTACTGGACAGGCATGGCATTAGTGGTCGGGCGAATCCTGCATGCCTGGGGCATGATCAACGGCAAGGGTGGTCCCCACAAAGCCCGAATGATCGGTATTTTGCTGACCTGGCTGGCGATCCTGGTGGCGGCGTTGTTGCTGCTGTGGAATGTCTGGCAGGTATACGGCTGATCCGGATAGCTGTCTAAGGAACGGGGCCCTCGAGGCCCCGTTTCTGTTTACAGCGCCGGACGGTTCAGAGGGCCTGGGCCATATCCACGGTAAGATACTCCAGTTCCACCCGCCGGTTGGCTGCGTGGTCTTCCGGCCGGGTCAGGGGGCGTTCGGCGCCCCAGGTGGTCATCAGGATAGCACTTTGCGGCACGCCCTCCTGAATCAGCAACCGGGCTACAGCGTTGGCACGCAGCCTGGCCAGGAAGCGGTTGTACTCGGGTGAACCAAAATTGTCGGTATGGCCGTGGATTCTGACCCGTACACCGGGGTGGTTTTTCAGGTAGGCGGCATGCTGGCGCATAATGGCAGCATCGCCGGCGTCAGGCACATGTTTGTTAAAGCCATAATGGAACCGGGTGCGGTGAGGGCGGCCGGCTTCTGTCCCCAGCGAATCTGCCATTACACCGGAGAGCAGGGCGGCCCGGGCGAGCATTTCGGGGTTGTCCAGAACGAGTACGGTCATGTGCAGTATCCTTGAGTCCAGTGTCAGGTTCTTCTTGTTATTGCCGTTTCACTATTCAGTTATAGAGCAATAACAACAATTGGCTAATGGTCGATAGCCCCTGACGGGGTTGTTGGTCACCGATTGAATGGCATTTGTGTGACCTGGTGATGACATTACACCGCGAAAAGAAGGCCCCGCTGTGGTAAAAAACAGCTTTTCAGGGACAGATTATGATGAATTGTGACCGCCCATGCTGATTATCCCCGCCGAGAACGCCATCAACTGGAAACGCCCACCCTGGGTAACCCTGGGCCTGATGATGGCCTGCATCATGGTGTTCCTGTTCTATCAGGGAGCAGACGACCGCAAGCTGGACGCAGCGATCGAGCAGTACCTCGATGGCAACCTGCTGGCACTGGAAGCGCCCGCCTACGAAGACTACCTGCAGCGGGAAATCCGCTTCGAAGGCGACCAGCAAAGTGTGCTGGAGCTTCAGGAATTCCAGGCCCTGAGGGAGCAGGATGAACAAGGCTGGCAGGCGGTTACCCTGCTGTTTGACCGGGATTATTACCAGTACCTGCAAGACAATCGTGACCTGATCTGGTCGGTAGCCGAGCGCAACCAGTGGTCGGAGCAGCGCGGTGCCATCGAGGAGCAGTGGATCAGCCGCATGAGCGCCTTCCAGCTGGGGCTGGTGCCGTCTGACTTGTCGCTGTATACCCTGATCACCTACCAGTTCCTGCACGGCGGCTGGGGCCACATCATCGGCAACCTGCTGTTTCTGTTCCTGCTCGGTTTTACCGTGGAACGGGCGCTGGGCCCGGGTAAATTCCTGGTGGCCTACCTGGTGTGCGGAGCCCTGTCCGGGTTGGTATTTACCGGGTTTTCCATGGGCAGCCAGATCCCGCTGGTGGGCGCATCCGGCTCCATATCCGGGCTGATGGGTATGTACGTGGCCATCTATGGCCTGCAGAAAATTCGGTTTTTCTACTTTCTGGGTGTGTACTTCAACTACTTCCGGGCGCCGGCCATTGCCATGCTGCCGGTGTGGCTGGGCAAGGAGATCTACGATTACTGGTTTGCCGGGGCCACCGGTATTGCCTACATGGCCCACGCCGGCGGCCTGCTGGCGGGGGCTGCGCTGGTCTGGCTGTTGGGCAAGAGCTGGTTGCAGGTAAAAGAAGAGTTCTTCGAGCCGGAACCGGAGCAGCAAGACGAGCAGTTTACCCGGGGGTATGCCCAGGCCATGGCCAGTGTTGGCCGCATGGAATTCGACCTGGCCCGGCGCCAGTTCGAGGCTTTAAGGGAAAACTATCCGGACAGAACGGTATTGCTGGAGCACCTGTACCAGCTGGCCAAGTTGCGCCCGGACCTGCCGGAATACCGGGACCTGGCCCGAACCCTGATGGCCGATGCCATGAACCGACGGCAGCCAGAACAGATGCTGGACGTCTGGAACGAGTACCTCAGCAAGGGCGAAGCCCACCACCCGCTGGCGGTGGAAGACCATAACCGGGTGCTGTTCACCAGCCTGAAAAACCACGACCTGAAAGCCGCTGAAAAGGCCTTCGAACGCATGCGCCTTAAGGCTGAGCCGGATATGGTGCAGGAAGCCTGCCGGTTACTGCTGGCCGAGTTCGAAAAGCTGCAGATGGAACCCAAGGCCCGGCATTACCGGCAGTTGTTAAGGGGCTAGTCCGGCACCTGAAAGCTGGCTTTCGGGCCCTTCAGGGGCTGGTGGTTCCGGGCCTGTTCCAGCCACACCTCAATATCCTGGTGCACCGGATGGCCGGCGCATCGCTTCTGGATAAACGCCAGGAAGGCGCTGGCCTTCTCCCATTGCTGAAGGCCATTGGCCAGGGCCTGGGCCACAATCAGGTAGGCGGGTGCCAGCTGGTCACTGTTCGGGAAGCGTTTGTGGAAGTCCTGCAGCAGGCGGATAGCCGTTTTCGGGTGGCCCCGGTGATACAGGGTGGTGGCACAGGTTACTGCCAGTTCCGGGTCTTCGAGCTTGAAGCCGGGCTCCAGCGTCTGCAGGGTTTCTACCAGCCGGTTCAGCCCGTCACCATCCTGTCGCGCGGCCAGCCAGGCCATGATTCTGGGGTGGAACCGGTACAGCTCCCGGGTATCGTTCCGGGCGGTCAGCAGCTGGTATAGCTGGCCAATGCGCACCGGGTTATCCCGGTCATTTTTCAGGGCTTCCAGCAGCATGCTGTGTACCCGGTCGTAGTTGCCGTCTTTCAGGTTCATGTCCAGGTCGGCATCAAACCGGCTGCTGCGATCCCGCTGGTGGTTTTCGGTTATACCTTCCTCATCCTGCAGGTCTGACGCAAAGCCTAGCTCCTCCTGGTACTGAAACAGCAGGTAACCGAGCATGTGAAACAGGATCAGGGTAAAGGTACTGTTCAGGAAGCCGGCCAGTGGTTGCGCTACCCACATGGGGAAGTGGTTAACGGCAAAGTCCTGGGCTGCGCCGGAGGCCAGGGTCAGCAGAATCAGGTAGCCATACAGCAGGAAGTAGGGGGTGCCGATTCGGGAGATCAGCACCGCCAGGTTCATGGGGTTTACTGCGGCACCCACCGACCGCTCCATGGCCAGCACCATGATGCTGGCGGGCAGGGCCAGTACGGCAAAGGCCAGTGCCAGCATCATCAGGATCGGCCCGCCGACCATGGCGGCGGCGCCTACCAGGCCGCCCATCAGCACAAACACCAGTAGCTGCAGAATCACGATGTTGAACCCGCTGCCGGTAAAGGCGACGGCCACGGGTGGTGGCTTGAGGTGGCCTTCGGCGGTGTGGTTGATGACCGCGTAGGTGTACTTGAACAGCGCCAGAGCCAGCACAATCCAGATCAGCAGGCCGATCAGGTTGGGTGGTGCAATCAGCGGCACCAGGGTGCAGATGGCGATGACGATCAGCGGGTCGGTATGGAACGGGTAGCGGAAAAACGCGCCTACGCGCTGCCAGAAAGGGACCACTTCGGTGGCGGCGCCCAGATAACGCATGGCCTTGCTGCAGCGGGGGCAAAGGGCCCGGCGCTGCCGGGTGTCGGCATCGGGCATACAGCGGGTGCAATAATGCATTTGGCATTCACCGCAATGCCACTTGGCAGGCTCGCCCGGGTGGTAATGACAATCGTGCTTCACGGAGAGGATCCTGGTCCGTCAGAAAACAGGCGCTAATGATGACAGAACTGGCAGGGGGTCGCAGCCATTGTGTTCACGTTCCGGCATGGTCACCGGAAGGCGCGTTCAAACACGGTGAACGTCCACAGGGCTCCTTCGAGTGCCTGCTCGCAGAGGTTGTCCGGGTGGGGTTGGTTGAGCAGGGCACAAAGCTCGGGCCAGTATCGCCCGGCTGTCTGCTGAACCTGCCAGTAATGGCTGCATTCCGGGGCGCCCAGCTCGGGAAGGTGGCGGCACAGTTTCGGGTAAATAAACCCGGAGCCCTGGGATGAGCCATCCAGTACATAGCGGATACCCAGTCCGGTTCCGGTGGTTCGGGTTGGCGGCAATAGCCCGGTCCGGGCCCCTGCCCCCGGGATTTGCCCGTCCAGTACCTGCAAGTCGCGGTTAATGGCTGCGGCCCGCGGCTGGTAGGGTGGTAGTTCCGGCATCGGTGGTTGTTCTGCCAGCACCTCTTCAGCTTGCCCGAATGCGTGCCCCAGCGCCTGAAGGCTCTCGAGATAGGCGTCCATGCCAAGCCCCGGCCTGAGCAGGCGTTTGAGTTCCGGGCGCGAATCCAGCTGTTGGTGAGCCCGGGCTGTGCCCTGCTGCAAAAATTGACGGAGCGTGGTCATTGGCAGGTGTTATCAGTGCAGCAGTTCAACGAGCAGCTCCCGGAATTTGTAGAGTTTGAGCTGGGCCAGTTCCGGCCAGGGCCGGGAATGCCCCATCCGGGTTTCCAGCCAGCGTTCAAAGGAACGCCTGGGCGTAATTCCAAGCGACCCCTGACTGTCTTCCGGTGGTTTGTCGGGGCGGCCGCCCCAGGCAATTTCCTGTGTTTCTTCCTTGCCCAGGAGCATGCAGTAGCCATCCAGGCCGTCAGCCCGCCGGAAGCGCAAGGCCATGGCACCGGCTACTTCTGACAGGGGCATGTCAGGGCAATCAGCCTGCAGGTGGTCGGACAGTTTGAGGGTTCTTTCATTCGTCTCGCTGCAAAGCCACGCAACCAGGGCTTCCAGGGTTTCCGGCTCCGCCTGCAATCCTGCCTGGAGCAGCTCCTGCCCGGTTTCAAGGACAACGCCATCGGCCTCGAACTCTTCCAGCAGGCGCTCGCTGATACCGTCCCAGTTTTGCACCAGGCCGCCTGCCTCTGTTATCCGCTGTTTCAAGTAGTCGGTCCGGGACCTGGCGGTACTCAAAAGGTTCATGCGCTCCCGTGTCCGGAACTCCTTCAACGCCAGGGCATAGGAGGTTACCTGGTCGTTCAGCATGTTCAGTGTGGGCAGGCTAAGGCGCAGGGGACGGCTGGCATGGCAGGAAATCAGGGCCACCAGTTCTCCGGCAACCATCACCGGAAACGAAGCAGAGCCGACAACCCCCATGTTGTGCATATAGGCCCGGTGTACCGGAGACACGCTGCGAAGATCAACATAGCTCAGGTCGGGCGGGGTGTCCTCACGCCCAAAGATCCCGATGTTGTCGGCAGGGGCGTCGGGGATGGTGCGCCAGGGCGACTGCCGGTACAGGTCCCGGGCGATTTTCGGAATATCGCTGGCGGGGAATCTCAGGCCCAGATATTGCCCCTGTGCGGCAGGCCCGACAGATTCGGCCAGTACCTCGCCGGTTCCATCCTGGCGGAAACGGTAATACAGAACGCGATCGAAACCGCTGGCCTGGAGCACTTTTTCAGTTAACTGCTCCCGTGCCCGCTGAATCTCATCGTTACTGGCGAACTCCCGGAAATGGTGGAGTCGGCCGGCAGAGGCCTGTTCCGGGTCGCTGCCTTCAACCGGCAATAACTCGAACACAACCGATTGGTCTTTGCTGCGGGTAAGGATCATCGAGCAATGGCACCCGTCTACCGGGGCATTCACGAAACGCAGCCGGCTGCCCGGTTCCGGTTTCAGCCGCTGTGCCAGTGCTGACAAGCCATCCGGCAGTGGCTGGCCAACGCTGATGCCCTGATCGTCCGGCAGCCAGTCCGTGATGTTGGCGGAGGCATGGCTGATGATGTTGGCCTCGCTGGCCACCAGCAGGGCACCGTGGCTCTGGATGGCGCCGGACAGGTGCAGTTGTTCCTGCTCACACTGTTCAATAAAACCGCCAGTTACCGTCATGGGTGTTTACCAGTCCTTAGCAAATTGCTGTAGTCGTCGTGTTCCATGGGCCGTGCACACAGGTAACCCTGGATATAGTCGCAGCCGTTTTCGGCCAGCCATTGCTGCTGTTGTTCGGTTTCCACGCCCTCGGCAACCGTGTGCAGGTTCAGCGCCGATGCCATGGCCAGGATGGCGCGGGCAATTGCCTCATCGTTTTTGTCGAGCCCGCCGACACCGTCAATAAAACTCTTGTCGATTTTCAGTTCCGCCAACGGCAAGCGCTTGAGATAACTGAGGGATGAATAGCCGGTACCGAAGTCGTCAACGGATAACCGGATACCCGCCAGGCGCAGGTTTTCTATGTTACCCAATGCTGTCACGCTCTGGTCAACCAGTGTCCTTTCGGTTATTTCCAGTTGAATCATGGAGGGCGGTACGCGATAACGCTCAAGGCGCTGGATCAGCGTATGGGGGAACTGCTCGTCCTGAAAGCTCCGGCCGGTTACGTTGATGGCAACCGGCACCGGGTCCAGGCCTTCTGCGCGCCACCCGGAGACGGCTTGTATGGCCAATTGCATGACTTTACGGTCGATGTCACGAATCAGGCCCGTAGTTTCCGCTACCGGAATGAATTCGGCCGGGGGAATGTTGCCCAGTTCAGGATGCTGCCAGCGTAACAGAGCCTCGGCCCCGACCATGCGACGCTCAGCTCCAGCCGTGAACTTGGGCTGGAACACCAGGCGCAGCTGGTTGCTGCCCAGGGCCTTGCGAAGCGCATCCTCCAGGTCTGCCTGTTTCTGCATCTGTGCTTGCAGCTCTGCCTTGAACAGTTCGAACCGGTCGCGGCCGTTTTCCTTGGCGCGGTACATGGCGGTATCGGCTGCCTTGATCAGGGTCTGGGCGCTTTCCCCGTCTTCCGGGTAGAAAGCCACGCCAATACTGGCTGAGACAAACAGGGATTTGCCCCGGATGATGACCGGTTCCCGCATCGCCTGGATGATCCGGTCGGCAGCCCGCTCGGCGCCGTTAAAGTCGGTATCGGGCAGAATCACGGTAAACTCATCACCGCCCAGGCGAGCAACCGTATCCATGTCCCGGACCAGGTGGCCGAGCCTTGTGGACACTTCGATCAACAGCTCATCACCAATATCGTGGCCCAGGGTGTCGTTGATGTTCTTGAAGTTGTCCAGGTCCATGAACATCAGTGCAGCCATGGAACCATGGCGTTGTGCCTGTGCAATGGCCAGGTCCAGCCGGTCCTGGAACAAAGCCCGGTTGGGCAGGCCGGTCAGGGCATCGTGGGTGGCCAGGTATTCCGCCTTTTCCTGGCTTTGCTTGAGTTCGGTGATGTCCGAGAACACGGCAACAAAGTGGTCGCTGTCACGGCCCTGGTCTACCCGGTTAATGGTCAGCCATTGCGGGAAGATCTCGCCATTCTTGCGGCGATTGGTAATCTCCCCCTGCCAGAAATTGTCGTGCTCAAGCGAGTGCCACATCCTGCTGTAGAGGGCATTCGGGGTTTTACCGGATTTCACCAGGTCGCCGATTTTCTGGCCGATGGCTTCCTGCTCGGTGTACCCGGTGATGCGGGTAAACGCCTGGTTAATGGTTGTGATAACCGTATTCCTGTCGGTAACCACAATAGCTTCGCCCGCGTGCTCGAAGACCTTGGCGGATATCTGGAGTTGCTGCTCGGCGGCTTTCCATTCGGTGATGTCTTCCGACTCGTTGATGATCAGGTTCGGACGGCCGTTTTCGTCCCGGAGTACCTGGTGTACGGTCTTGAAGATCTTGTTCGGGGACCCCGGAAGGGTATGCTCGGCCATAATGACCTTTCCGGTGCGCATGGCTTCAAGGTCATTGGTCCAGCAGGCACCGGCAAAGGATTCCGGAAACAGCTCGAAGTCGTTCTTGCCCTCTATTTCTGTATCCCCAAGGCCATAGGCCTGGATAAATGCAGGGTTGGCGTACTGGTATTTGCCGGAAAGATCCTTGGTGGCCAGGTGCACGATGGTGTTTTCCATCAGCGTATCCAGCTGTACCCGGTATTGCCTGAGCTCCGACTCGGTTTCGCGAATCTCGGTCACATCCACCAGCGTGGCCACCAGCAACTCCGCATGGCGGCCTGAGTCCAGCCCCGGCGTAACCACCAGCTGTAACTGGCGGGTATGGTGAACAATCAGCTGCTCCTGGGGCTCGGCCTGTTTGGCTGCATCTTCCAGGCAGTCTTCCAGTGACCGTAGTTCTTCGGGCAGGCGCACCCGGCTGACGTGCTGTTGCAAGGCGGTAGGGCGCAAGCCGAAGTAGCGGCTGGCGGCGGCGTTGAAACGGCGCAGGCGCAGGTTGTCATCGAACACCATGATGGGAAATTCGATGGCATCGTAAACGTGGGTGTACTCTTCGTTCAGGGCAAGAAGCTCGGCGGACTTCACGTTGAGCTCTTCGTTCAGGCTCATCAGCTCTTCGTTGGTGGCCTGCAGCTCCTCGTTGGCCGCTTCGAGTTCTTCGTTGGTGGCCTGTAGTTCCTCGTTGGACGCCTGGGCTTCCTCGTTCAGGGACTGCATTTCCTCGTTTGCAGTGGCCAGCTCCTCGATCAGTGACTGCAGGTGCTCCCGGGTTGCGGTCAGCTCGTCTTCGGAGATTTCCTCGTTAGCCTGCAGCTGGCTGGCACCGGAATGCCTTGCCTTGGGGGCTGGTTCCAGCAGTACCAGAATATGGGCGTCGTCACGTCCGGGAATGGGGCGGACGGATAATCTCCAGACATCTTCATCGAACTCCCGGCTGCGGCCGAGATAAACCTGCGAGCGCCGGTTGAGCTGGTGCAGCATCGACATCAACTCGGCCCGGAACGGCCCGGCAATTACTTCGGCAACGTGGATCTGGGTACGGCCCCGCGGGAACTGGAAAAACCGTTCCACATCGCCTGCGGTGTGGATGATGTTGCCGCTGGCATCACACAGGGCAACGGTGGCATTCAGGTGGGTAACCACGCCATCCAGAAGGTGCTGGATTTCCTGGTCCCGCTGCCTGCGGTGTTGAAGCACCATGGCGACCGGCGGGCTGGTCGCTGTCTGGGTGGCCGGGTTGCTGTTTTTCTTGCGGAACAGCCGCTCCCGACGGTCCAGTGGCAGGAAAATGCTTTCGGAGTGAGTCACGCTCTCGCTGCGGCCCAGGAACAGCAGCCCCTGTTTTTTCAGGGCAAAATGGAAGCGCTTCAGAACCCGGTTTTGCAGGTCGCCGTCAAAATAGATCAGCACGTTCCGGCAGGTAATGAGGTCCATGCGCAGGAAGGGGGGATCGCTGACCAGGTTATGGCGGGCAAACACCACCATATCCCGCAGGCGTTTGCCCACTTCAAAGGAGTTGTTGTAGGGGCGGAAAAAACGTTCGAGTCGCTCCGGTTCCAGGGCGTCCAGGGCCGCCGCCGGGTAGAGCCCCCGGCGGGCAAAGGCAAGGGCATCTTCATCGATATCGGTTGCGAAGATCTGAACCGATGGCGGCGTTTCTTCGCCGGACAAGGCCTCTTCAAAGAGCATGGCAACGGAATAGGCTTCTTCTCCTGTTGCACAGCCGGCCACCCAGACCCGGATCTCTGACCGGGTATCTACCGACTTCCGGCACAGCTCTTCCACATGGCTGCGCAAGGTGTCGAACGCGGTGATGTCACGGAAAAATGCTGTAACGGAGATCAGGATGTCCCGGGCCAGCACATCCAGCTCTTCCGGTGTCCGGGTTATAAACGCAGTGTATTCATCGGGGGTGGTGTTGCCGGTGGCCACCATTCTTCGGCGCATTCGCCTGGAAAGGGTGCCGGATTTGTAGCCGGAAAAATCCACGCCTTTGCGCTCCTGCAGCAGTTCCAGCAGGGTGTCGGGGATGCGGTGCTCTTCGTCACTCGAGGCAATCAGTTTCTGGACCGTGGCCAGCTTGCCGAGCTCGTTGCCCACGTCTTCCGGCTTCAGCACCCGGTCTGCAACACCGGCTTCAATGGCGGACCGGGGCATGCCATCGTATTTTGCCGTGGCGGGGTCCTGCACCAGTGTCATGCCGCCGGCTGCCATAATGGCCCGCAGGCCGGCGGTGCCGTCTGACCCGGTGCCGGACAGTATAAGGCCGATGGCGGCTTCCTCGAATTCCGCAGCCAGCGAAATGAAAAAATCGTTGATTGAAGGTTTCGGGAATACCTCCGGCTTTGCTGGCACCAGGACAAACCGACCTTCATGGATGGCCGCGTTGCTGTTGGGCGGCACGACGTACACCACGCCGGCCTCGGGTGCCCCGCCGTGTTCCATGGTACGGACTGTCAGTCGGGTTTCCCGCCCCAGGATTTCCGGCAGCAGGCTTTTGTGGGTGGGCGAGACGTGTTGCAGAACAACATAGGCGAAGGGCAATTCCGGCCCGAGGTTTCTGAGAACCTGGGTGGTTGCCTCAAGGCCGCCTGCTGAGGCGCCGATACCAACAACGGGTGGTCGAGTCAGGTAGTCGCTTGTCGGGATCAAGGATGAAAGAGTCCTGAAAGTGTATGTTTTGCTGACAGATTAGTTCATTTCAAGGCGTTGTGTTTATTGCGGATAACCCTGCCGGACTCAGCCTGACGTTACCCGGTTCTTGCCGCCGCGCTTGGAGTCGTACGGCAGTTGGTCTACACGGTCCAGGATGCTGGTGGGCGTGTCCTCGTTCCGGGATTCGGTTACGCCGATCGACAGGGTTACCTGGCCAATCTCGTCGAAAACCTGGCTGGCCAGGGCGATACGGATACTCTCGGCAATAATGGTTGCTTTCTCAAGGTAGCAGAATGGCAGCAGTACGATGAACTCCTCCATTCCACCAGGTACGGGCGGCCACCCTTGCGGTAATTGAAGGTAGAACCGGTGAAATGCCCGGTGGTGTCCAGGTCATGGCGCAACTTTTCGATCACGCTTTCGTCGGTCAGCGGCCCTTGAAGAATGCGCGGGTTCTGGCCCTCCAGCTCGTCCGGGCTATACCCGGTTGTTGCGCAGAAGGCCGGGTTGGCATAGAGAATCCGGTGTTGGGCGTCGGTGACCAGTATAGAGCTGAACGACAACTCCGTTGCCGCGCGCAACAACATGAGTGAGTCATCAGCAGAGATACCTGGCAGGTTCATGGAAGGTACCTTGGTCAAGTTGCCGCCTGTGGTGTCGGGTGACGTTGGATTGAAACCATAGGCCAGCATTGTTCAGATTGCCGGCCGTGTCAACGCAAGTGACTATTCACCAAGGAAATGTCGAACATTCATCGTCGCCGGTTGAAGTCTCACTTATCGGTGCAATAGTTAGTGGATAGAGTGTTACCAGACAAACTCCACGAGGAGGCAACGTATGTCGAACACATCACCAAGCAAAGACAGCCTGAATACCCTCTCCACCCTGAGCGCGGGCGGCAAGACGTACCACTACTACAGCCTGCCCAAGGCAGCAGACACCCTGGGCGATCTCAACCGCCTGCCGTTCTCCCTGAAAGTACTGATGGAGAACCTGCTGCGCAACGAAGACGACACCACGGTCGACCGTTCCCACATCGATGCCATGGTGCAGTGGCTGAAAGACCGGGGCTCCGACACGGAAATCCAGTTCCGCCCGGCCCGGGTGCTGATGCAGGACTTCACCGGGGTGCCCGGGGTGGTGGATCTGGCGGCCATGCGTGAGGCGGTGAAGCGGGCGGGTAAAGACCCGGCCCTGATCAACCCGCTGTCGCCGGTGGACCTGGTCATCGACCACTCGGTAATGGTGGACAAGTACGGCAATCCGTCTGCCTTCAAAGACAACGTTGCCATCGAGATGGAGCGCAACCAGGAACGCTACGAGTTTCTGCGCTGGGGCCAGCAGGCCTTTGACAACTTCCGGGTGGTTCCGCCGGGCACCGGTATCTGTCACCAGGTGAACCTGGAATATCTGGGCAAGACCGTCTGGCAGAAGGATGTGGATGGCAAGACCATTGCCTATCCGGATACCCTCGTGGGTACGGATTCCCACACCACCATGATCAACGGCCTGGGTATCCTGGGCTGGGGTGTTGGCGGTATCGAAGCCGAGGCGGCCATGCTTGGGCAGCCGGTGTCCATGCTGATTCCCGAAGTCATCGGCTTCAAGATCACCGGCAAGCTGCGTGAGGGCATTACCGCCACCGACCTGGTACTGACCGTGGTGGAAATGCTGCGCAAGAAAGGCGTGGTGGGCAAGTTCGTGGAATTCTATGGCGACGGCCTTAAAGACATGCCGGTAGCCGACCGGGCCACGATTGCCAATATGGCGCCGGAATATGGTGCTACTTGCGGCTTCTTCCCGGTGGATGACCAGACCATCACCTACATGCGCCTGACCGGCCGCGACGAAGAACTGCTGGAACTGGTCGAGAACTACGCCAGGGCCCAGGGCCTGTGGCGCGAGCCGGGCCATGAGCCGGTGTACACCGACACCCTGGAACTGGATATGGGCGATGTCGAGGCCAGCCTGGCCGGCCCGAAGCGGCCCCAGGACCGGGTGGCCCTGAAAAACATGAAGGCTTCCTTCGAGTTACTGATGGAAACCGCTGAAGGCCCGGCGAAAGCCCAGGAAGGCAAACTGGAATCAGAAGGCGGCCAGACCGCAGTGGGCGTGGATAACAGCTACGAACACCCGGCTAGTCAGCCGCTGGAAATGAACGGCGAAAAGTGCCGGCTGGATCCGGGTGCCGTGGTGATTGCTGCCATTACCTCCTGCACCAATACCTCCAACCCGAGCGTGATGATGGCCGCCGGCCTGATCGCCCGGAAGGCGGTGGAGAAGGGCCTGAGCACCAAGCCCTGGGTGAAAACTTCTCTGGCGCCGGGCTCCAAGGTGGTCACCGACTACCTGAAAGTGGCCGGCTTGCAGGACGACCTGGACAAGCTCGGTTTCAACCTGGTGGGATACGGCTGTACCACCTGCATTGGTAACTCCGGCCCGTTGCCGGATGCCGTGGAAAAGGCCATTACCGATGGCGACATTACCGTAGCCTCGGTGCTGTCCGGCAACCGCAACTTTGAAGGCCGGGTGCATCCGCTGGTGAAAACCAACTGGCTGGCTTCGCCGCCCCTGGTGGTGGCCTATGCCCTGGCGGGCAACGTAAGGCTGGATCTGACCAAAGACCCGCTAGGTACCGACAAAGACGGCAACCCGGTGTACCTGAACGATCTCTGGCCCAGCCAGGCGGAAATTGCCGAAGCGGTCGAGAAGGTGAAAACCGACATGTTCCGCAAGGAATACGGCGAGGTGTTCGAAGGTGACGACATCTGGAAATCGATCAAGGTGCCGGAGAGCAAGGTGTACGAGTGGAGCGACAAATCCACCTACATTCAGCACCCACCCTTCTTCGAAGGCATGGGCGAGCAGCCCGAGCCCATCGAGAACATCAAGGATGCCAACATCCTGGCCCTGCTGGGGGATTCGGTGACCACAGACCACATCTCCCCGGCCGGTTCCTTCAAGCCGGACACTCCTGCCGGTAAATACCTGCAGGAACACGGTGTTGAGCCGAAAGACTTCAACTCCTACGGCTCCCGCCGGGGCAACCACGAGGTGATGATGCGCGGCACCTTCGCCAACGTGCGCATCCGCAACGAGATGCTCGACGGCGTGGAAGGCGGCTTCACCAAATTCGTGCCCACCGGCGAGCAGATGGCCATCTACGATGCCGCCATGAAGTACCAGGAAAGCGGCACCCCGCTTGTTGTGATTGCCGGCAAGGAGTACGGCACCGGCTCCAGCCGGGACTGGGCCGCCAAGGGTACCCGCCTGCTGGGCGTGAAAGCCGTGGTGGCGGAATCCTATGAGCGTATTCACCGTTCCAACCTGATCGGCATGGGGGTGATGCCGCTGCAGTTCCCGGAGGGTACGGATCGCAAGAGCCTGAAACTCACCGGTGAGGAAACCATCAGCATCGAAGGCCTGTCCGGCGAGATCAAGCCGGGCCAGACCCTTAAGATGACCGTGAAGTACAAGGACGGCTCCACCGAGAGCTGTGAACTCAAGTCGCGGATCGACACCGCGAATGAGGCGGTGTACTTCCAGCATGGCGGTATCCTGCACTATGTGGTGCGGGAGATGCTTCGCACCGCCTGATGCCATCCTGCGGGGCCAGCCCGGCTGGCCCCGTGTCCTGCCCCGCATTTTCAGGTAAGCTGGCGGCCTTTTCTTAATCCCTGAATGAAGACAAGGTGCCATGGCTGACTCCCCACGCGACGACATCAAAGCCAAACTCAACCTCGAAACCTCCCGAATTCACTGGCACGAGCTGCAGACCTACTACGCCCGCGGGCAAGTTGTGCGGGTTGCACCGGAGCTGGACTTGCTGGATGTGGCCGCAGAACTGACCGCCGACAACAAGGCCCGGTTCGAACAGTGGATGACCTCCGGGCAGGTGGGTGAAGTGGCACCGGACCTGGCGCGCGGCTGGTACGACCGCAACGCGGAACTCTGGGCCGTGGTCATTGCGCCCTGGGTACTGGTGCAGGATCGCTCGGGCGCCAGCCTGCACTGATCGTTTCCCTTAGCCGTTCTTTTCCGAGGTTGCCATGCTCACCGGCGCTTTGCTGATTCTTGCCCCGTTATTTCTGGGCTTTGCCTTTGCCCTGTCCAATCGCCGGTTGATGACGGCGATTCACTACACCGTGGAAGGGCTGGTGTATTTCATTCTTGCACTGCTGGGCCTGAGCCTCGGGCAGATGGAAGGGCTGCTGGGGCAACTGGGCACCATGGCGGGACAGGTCAGCGCGCTGGTGCTGGTGTTGCTGGTAGCGAACATGTTGGGGCTGTGGCTGTTTCATCGCTGGGCGCCACTGGATACCGGGGAACAAACCGGCGAGGGCCGGCCGGGTTACCGGCGCCTGTTCCTGGCGGGGCTGAAACCCCTGTTGGCGGTGCTTGTGGGGGCTTTGCTGGGTTATTTCCTGTTTCCGGAGCTGCCGCTGGTGGACGATGTGGCTACCGGTGCCTTGATGTTTCTGCTGTTTCTGATTGGCCTGCAATTACGTAATGCCGGCCTTTCCCTGCGCAAGTTGCTGATGAACCGTCAGGGGCTGGGCATTGCCCTGGCGCTGGTGGCAAGCTCCCTGGTGGCGGGCCTGGCGTTGGTTCCGGTATTGCAGGTGCCCTGGCACCAGGCCCTGGCGCTGGCGTCTGGCTTTGGCTGGTATTCGCTGTCCGGCATTGTCATTGGCGATGCCCTGGGTCCGGCCTGGGGTGGCGTGGCGTTTCTGAACGACGTGCTGCGGGAAATCATTGCCCTGGCGCTGATTCCGCTGGTGATCACCGCTCGCCCGGCCATGGCCATCGGTTACGGTGGTGCCACCGCGATGGACTTCACTTTGCCGGTTATCCGCAGCAGTGGCGGCCTGGCCTGTGTGCCGGTGGCCATTGCCTCCGGTTTTCTGCTGTCGTTTCTGTCTCCGGTGTTGATGGGCGTGTTCCTGTCTTTCGGCTAAGCTGAATAACAGGGTTCTGGTTGGGTCCGATGGCCCTTGCGGGTAGGCGGCTGCAGAACATCTGTATTACTATCCGACACATTGTGTTATTCGGAGCCTTTTATGCACCGCCGTCGCTTCCTACAGCTCTCGCTTGCCGCCGGCCTGGCCGCCAGCCTGCCCGGTTGTGGCCGGGGTGACCCCCTGCGAGTCGGTATTCACCCCTGGATCGGGTACGAGCCCTTGTACCTGGCGGAAGAATTCGGCTGGTTACCGGATACCGTGCAACTGGTCAAGGGCACGGCGGCCAGGGATTCCATGAGCGGCTTGTTGTCAGGGCAACTGGACGCAGCCGCCCTGACACTGGATGAAGCGCTGCGGGTCTGTTCGGCGGGGGTAGACCTGCGGCTGGTGGCGGTCACCAACGTTTCGGTGGGCGCCGATATGCTGCTGGTTCGACCGGACATCACCGCAATCGAGCAGCTGAAGGGACGAGCGGTGGGGGTGGAACTCAATGGCGTGTCCGGGGTTATGCTGCTGCACCTGCTTGAACGGGCAGGGCTGACGACAGGGGATATTTCGGTTGTCGATATACCGGTAGACCAGCACCTGGAAGCCTGGAATAACGGATTGATTGATGCGTCGGTCTGTTACCAGCCGGTCGCTGCCCGCCTGCAGCAGGCTGGGGCCGTCAGCCTGTTTGACAGCCGGGAGTTGCCGGATACCATCTTTGATGTGCTGGCGGTGACCCACCGGGCCGAAGGCCGCCAGCCCGGGCCAATAAAGGACCTGGTGGCCGGCCATTTTGCCGGTTACCGGTACCTGGTGCGCAACCTGCACGATGCGGTTTACCGGATAGCAACGCGGCAGGGCATGGCGCCGGAGCTTATCCGCCAGGCACTGGCGACGGTTATGTTGCCAGATCTCGCCGCCAACCAGCGTTACCTGGCCAAGAACGGAACAATTGAAACAACGGCCATACGCCTGGCCGGGCTTCTGGAACGGGAGGGACTGATGGACAAGCACCCGGAACACGAACGGATCGCCAGCCAGCAGTTTCTGCCAAGGCGGGCAGAGTGAGTTGGTTCTCGGTTCTTGCAGGTAACCCGGCGCGGGCGATTGCGCTGTTGGTGCTGCTGGTTCTGGCGCCGCTCCCGGTGGCGGCAGAAGCGGATAGCGTGACGCTGGGGGTGCTGGGATACCGCCCCGACCCCCTGGTGATGGCAAAGTATCAGCCGCTGGCGGATTATCTGAGCCGGGAGACCGGCCGGGATATCACCATCCGTGTGCTGGCCCAGGAAGAAATGGACCGTGCGGTTGCCTCCAACCGCATTGATTTTTTCCTGACCAATCCGGCCCATTTCCTGATGATCCGCAGCGAGCGCAGCCTGACCGGCGTACTGGCTACCCTGCAGCGCGACTGGAACGGCATCACTACCGGCAGCATTGGCGGTGTGATCATTGCCCGAGCCGGGCGCAGTGATATTCAAGCACTGGAAGACCTGCGCGGCAAAAGCATTGCTACCCCGGGCCTTCACTATCTGGGCGGCTACCAGGCCCAGGCCCTGGAGCTGCAGTCGGCAGGCCTGGATATCCGGCGGGATAACCGGATCATCTATCTGGGTAACCATGACCGGGTGGTTCGGGCTGTGCTGGCGGGAGACACCGACATCGGCTTTATCCGCACCGGTGTTCTGGAAGAACTTCTGCAGGAAGAACCGGGGCTGGAAACCGCGCTGAAGGTGATCAACGCCCAGAACCTCCGGGGCTATCCGTTCCGGCTTTCAACCCGCCTGTATCCGGAATGGCCACTGGTGTCTCTGCCCCATGTGGATTCCCGCACCATTCGCCAGATTGCCTCCGCCCTGTTTGCCCTGGAACCAGACGACCCGGCTGCCGTGGCCGCAGGCCTGGCTTCCTTCGCACCCCCGGCCGATTACCAGTCGGTGGAACACCTGACCCGCAGCCTTCGCCTGCCGCCTTACGACCAGGTCCCCCGGGTAACCTGGCTGGATGTACTCCACCAGTACCGGCTATGGGTCGCGGTGGTAACCGTGTTGGTGCTGCTATTGCTGGCTACCAGCATCTGGCTGGGCCGCAAGAAGCGCCAGCTGTCCCGGGAAAGCCGCCGGCTTCAGGAGCTGGTGGCAAGCTGGCCCCAGCCCATGCTGATGATCCGTGGCCGGGCCCTGAGTGACTGTAACCGGGCCGCAGTGGAGCTGCTGGAGTGCCGCTCTGCTGCTGACATGCTGGGCCAGCCCCTGGAGCGGTTTTCCCCGGAGGTCCAGCCGGATGGCCAGGACTCCGCCCGAAAGCTGGCGGGACTGCTGCAGCGGGTTCAGGTAGGGGATGTGGCGCAATCAGAGTGGCTATTCGGCCGGGAGGATGGCAGCCACGTGTGGGTGGACATGACCCTGGCCCCGGTCTACGAAAATGATGACGACACACCTTCGGTGCTGTGTTCCTGGTACAACATCACTCGGCGGAAACAGGCCGAAGAACGCCAGCGGCTGGCCCTGAAGGTGTTTGAAAATGCCCGGGAAGCGATCTTCATCACCGATGCCCATGGTGTGGTCATCGACACCAACGAGGCCTACTTCCTGATTACCGGCTGGGACCGCAACACCGCAATAGGCCGCCTGCCACCGCTGCCGGTGGATGAAGGCAGCTCGATACTGGTGGCTGCCCGCAAACACGGAGTATGGAGCGGCGAGTTCGCCAGCCGTAACCGGGATGGCCGGCGGCTGATCCTGAGCCTGACCCTGAGCAGAGTGGTGGATGATCAGGGCGAGAAAAGCCATTTCGTGGGTGTGTTCGGTGATATCACCCGGCTCAAGGAAACCGAGAAGAAGCTTCGCACCATGGCGCACTATGACGCCCTCACCAACCTGCCCAACCGGGTGCTGTTTGCCGAGCGCCTGCAGCAGGCCATGGCCCAGGCCAGGCGGCAGGATTACCGGCTGGCGGTGCTTTATATCGACCTGGATAAATTCAAACCGGTGAATGATGCCTTCGGCCATGACGCCGGCGACCAGCTACTGGTGGAAGTGGCCCGGCGACTGCGTACGGTGCTGCGGGAAGAAGATACCCTGGCACGGCTGGGTGGCGACGAGTTTGCCGCCATAGTGGTGAACGTGGCCGATGTGGACGCCATTGAAAACCTGATGGACAGGCTGCTGACGGCGGTTGCCGAGCCGGTCTGGGTAGCCGACCACATGGTGGAAGTCTCTGCCAGTGTCGGCTACACCCTGTATCCCCAGCCTGTGGAGCTCGACGGCGACCAGCTGCTACGGCAGGCCGACCAGGCCATGTACCAGGCCAAGAACACGGGCCGCAACGGTTATTGCGGGTTCTCCGGCACCGGCTCCTGATGGTGGTAGCCGTTCAGGATATCGGTACCGGCGCGCCAGTAGAGTGACTTGGCCCACTGGTCACTCAGCCGGCGTACCGAGCTGAGGGTATCCAGCATCTGTTCCCCGAGGGTGGTGGCCAGCCGCTGCCAGACAATTTTCTGCAGGGTGTCGTTCTTCAGGCTGTGATAAACCTGTTCGGTTTTCGCCAGCAACTCAGGGGCCGGTTCTTCCGACGCCACCAGTGCCCGCAGGGTGTCCAGGTAGTCGCTGTAGGCCTGTTTGGAACCGGCAAATTCGGTGCGGTCTGCCAGTTCCCTGAGGGTCAGCAACCGGTCTGCCAGGTCGGTGGCTTCGGCCAGGTAGCGACAGGTGCGAACGCTGATCGTCAGGGCATCGACAATGGAGACCTGCATTTTCTCCGCCCGCAACCGCCCGATATAGTCGGTAATGGCGCTGTTCAGGGCCTTGATGGCCTCCATTTTTGGGCGGATCTGGGCGACATTCAGGCCTTCCCGGTCCAGGCATACCCTCAGCAGGCCCCGGGTATGGCCGATCAGCCGTTTCATCTCCTGGTCTACGGCGCCGATCGCCAGTTCCGGGGTGGTGATCAGGGTGTCATCCAGGTGCCGGGGTTCGGCATTGTCCTCTTCCTTGCTGCGGAACAGCCGGCCCAGAAAACGGGCAAAGGGGGTGATAAACGGCAGCATCACGGCGGCGCCCAACACGTTGAACAGGGTGTGGAACAGGGCCAGCGATACTGCCGGGTTGGCTTCCAGGTCCAGCAGGTCGGTCAGTGTGGCGACCATCCAGAGCATCACCGGCAGGATCAGCAGGGCGATGATGCCGGTCACCACGTTGAACAGAATGTGGCCAATAGCCAGGCGCCGGGCGTTGGCGGTGGCTTTCAGGGCAGACAGCGCAGCGGTGGAGGTAGACCCCAGGTTGGCACCCACCACGGCTGCTGCGGCATTGTCGAGCGGGATCAGTCCACCGGCAGCTGCAGTCAGCACAATGGCCAGCGAGGCACTGGAGGACTGGGTCAGAACGGTGGCGATCAGGCCAATCATGAAGAACGCCGGCAGGCCGTAGTCCGGGCTGATGATGTCGCCACTGGTAAGGCCGCCGGCGGCGGATTCCAGCGCGGTTTTCAGAATCGACAGGCCCAGGAAAAACAGCGCAAAACCGGCCAGGGCCTCTCCCAGAAACTGGTTTCGGGGCGTGCGGCTGATGGTGCGGAATCCCACGCCCGCCGCCAGCAGGGGCAGGGCAATGGCTTCGATTTTGAAGCCGAAGCCCACCAGACTCACCAGCCAGCCGGTCATGGTGGTGCCGATGTTGGAGCCGAAGATCACGCCCAGGGAGTGTTTCAGGGACAGCAAGCCGGCGTTAACAAAGCCTATGGTGGCCACGGTGACCGCGCCGGAGTGCTGGACAATACCGGTAATCACAAAGCCGGCCATCAGCCCGCGCATCGGGGTGCGGGTCCAGTGGCCAAGCAGGTGGCGAAGGGAATGGCCGGCGGCGTTTTTCAGGCCGTTGGTCATCATTTCCATGGCCAGCATGAACAACGCCAGCCCGCCGAGTACCTGAAAAACGGATGAGATCATGGTTGCGGGAAAAACACCCTGAGACTGTTTTGATAAGTCTGGCTCACAACCTGCCCGAGCGGTAGTTCTTTAACCTCGGCGATTTTTTCCGCCACGAACGGCAGGTAGAAGGGCGCGTTCTCCCGCCCGCGGTAGGGCACCGGCGTCAGGAACGGGGCATCGGTTTCCAGCAGAATCTGCTCGATGGGTGTCATGCGCACGATGTCCCGCACGTTTTCTGCCTTGTTGAAGGTGGTGATGCCGTTAAAGCCCAGACACCAGCCCTGGTCCAGGGCGTATTGCGCCAGGCCGGGGCCGGAGGTAAAGCTGTGAATGACGCCGCGCCGTTCCAGGGTGTTTTCGAATTCCTTGAGGATGGCGATGGTGTCGTCATCGGCATCCCGGCTGTGGATCACCACCGGGAGGTTGGTGTCGCAGGCAATTTGCAGCTGGCGGCGGAACACCTCCCGCTGCACTTCGCGGTCGGCGTTGTCGTAGTAATAATCCAGGCCGATCTCGCCAATGGCGACGATCTTGCTGTCGCCCGCGTGCTGGCGGATTTCGGCTTCCACCGCATCGGTGTAGCTCTCGGCTTCATGGGGGTGGATACCCTGGGTGCCATACACCCAGTCGGCAGCCTGGCTCAGTTCCCGCACTGCCGCCAGGTTGTCCGGCGACACCGCGATGGTGATGACCTTTTCGATATTGACCTTCCGGCTGTGCTCGAGAATATCCGCCAGGGGCTGGTCTTTCAGATAGTCCAGGTGGCAGTGGGTCTCAATGATCGGGTGATCGAAAACGGGAATCTCGCGACGTTTTTTGCTCATATCCGGGGTTCTGGCTCCATCGCAGCACAGAGCTGGCTGCTATCCTGAAAGTTGATACCCTGAGTTTAACAGTTTGCATACAGCTTGACCTGCCCGGCAGGCCTAGGGAGTTTCCTTGATGAAGTACACGGCGTTTGCCCGTTCCTGGTTTCTGAGCCCGAAACAACCGGGGCTGGGGCATTACCCCACCGAGCTGGATGACAGCGCAGGTGTGCCATCGCTTGAGGCCAGCCTGGAAGACATCGGGGAATACCAGCGCAGGCTCTGGGCCAACCGCAAGCAGGCGCTGTTGCTGGTGGTCCATGGCCCGGATACCAGTGGCAAGGACAGCCTGATTCGCACCCTGGCCACCTATGCAGACCCTGCCGGCTTTCATGCCTGGTCGTTCAGCCGGCCGACCGGGGCCGAGGCCGCCCATGATTTTCTGTGGCGGGTGACGCCTTACCTGCCGGCCTATGGCCAGATGGTGGCCTTCAACCGCAGCCACCATGAAGCGGTGATTGGCGAACGGGTGTGGCCGGTGCGGGCCGAGGACACCTACAACTGGCCGGCCCGGTACCAGGCGGTCTGTGACTTCGAACGGCATCTGGTGTCTGAAGGCACCTGTATTGTGAAAGTCTGGCTCAACCTGTCGGAAGATGAGCACAAACGGCGGTTGCTGAAGCGCCTGGACAAACCCCGGAAACGCTGGAAATTTGATCATTCCGATATCGAAGGCTGGAAGCAGCGGGCCACTTACCAGAAGTATGCCGAACAGGCGCTGGCGGCAACCCATACCGACGATGCACCCTGGTTTGTTGTGCCCGGAGACAGCAAGCCGGTTGCCCGTGCGATTGTGGCGGCGCTGGTGGCGGATGTGTTGAAGCAGCTGGCACCGGAGTATCCGGCGGAACATCCGGAGGTGCTGGAGGAGTATCGGCAGTTGCTGGCCGAGAATGGCGTGAGTTAACGGAGGCAAGTCATGCACATTGTGGTAATAGGCGGCGGTGTAGTGGGCGTAACCACCGCCCGGGAGCTGATACGGCGTGGCCACAGGGTAACGGTACTGGAACGGCACCCGGTGGCGGGTAACGAAACCAGCAAGGGCAATGCGGCCCAGCGCTCCTACGGGGTGGTGTATCCCTGGGCGGATCCGTCCATGGTGTTCAAGTCCCTGCCATGGCTGTTGCAACAGGACGGCCCGCTGAAACTGGGCCTGCCGCCGTCGCTGGAGGCCTTGCGGTTCATGTTTGCCACCCTGCGCTACGCCTGGTCGCCGGGGTTATTCGGGCTGAACAAGCGGGCCATGTTGCGCCTTGGTATCTACAGCCGGGAACGTTTCCTGGCCCTGGAACAGGAACACAAGCTGGCCTTTGACGGTGCCCATCGGGGCCTGCTGCACCTGGCCAGCACGCCAAGCGCCATGGACGACTACCGCAAGTTGCGTGAATTGCTGGCCGGCATGGGCATTGCCTCAAGCCTGCTGACCCCGGAGCAGGTGTGGCAGGTGGAGCCGGGCATGACCGGTGGCGGCCCCCTGTACGGTGCCATTCGCTACGACACCGACGGAACGGGTGATTGCCACCTGTTCAGCCAGGAACTGGCCCGGGCATGCCAGGAGCTGGGGGCCGAATTCCGCTATGAAGTGTCAGTGGAACACCTGCTGGCGGACCAGCAGCGGGTGAATGGCGTGCAGATCCGGCGGGCTGATGGCCGTACCGAGATTGTCGAGGGGGATGCCTTCGTGGTGTCTGCTGGCTGCTGGTCGCCGGAGCTGGTGCGGCCGTTAGGGCTGAAACTGCCGATATACCCGGTCAAGGGCTACAGCATTACCGTGCCACTCAGCGAGCCCGGCCGGGCGCCGGTGAGCACCATTCACGATGACAACTTCAAGGTGGTTTCCACCCGGCTGGGCAACCGCTTGCGGGCCACCGGGTTTGTGGAGCTGGCGGGCTTCAACCGGGATATCCCCGGGGCCCGCATTGCCACCATTAAAAAATCCGTGCAGTCGCGCTTTCCGGGGTGCGCCAACCTGGATGACGCCGAAACCTGGACCGGGTTCCGGCCGATGACGCCGGACGGCCCCGCCATTATCGGGCGGGGCCCCAGGGACAACCTGTTCCTGAATACCGGGCACGGCACCTTCGGCTGGACCCTGTCGGCAGGCAGCGCGGCGGTGATTGCCCAGGTAATTGATGGCGAGGAGCCGGCGGTGCAACTGGACGCCTTCCGGCCCGGGCGGTTTTCAGAATAGCTCAGAGCTTGCGCTCGATGTTGCCGCACAGGGTATGCACAAAGCCGATATCCCGCTCCGACAGCAGGGGCAGGCGCTCGAACACCCATTGCGACAGCTTTTCGTCAGCTGGGGCATCCAGTTTCGGCAACAGAGTTTCCAGCCGGGTGCGCAGGGCACCGAAACCGGCGGCTTCTGTTTCTTCGGCAGGGCTGTCGGTGCCGGCACCGGCGAGCCCCGACAGTTCCCAGGCGTAGAGCATCACCGACTGGGCCAGGTTCAGTGACGGATAACTGACCGCCATGGGGAAGCCGGTCAGCAGGTCACACAGGGCCAGTTCGTCGTTCGACAGGCCCCGGTCTTCCCGCCCGAACACCAGGGCCGCGGTAGCCACTGCCGCGCCCTTGTTGGCCAGTACCGATTTCAGCTGCGCCGGCGGGTGCCAGTCCTGCCGGTTATGGCGGGGCTTGGCCGAGGTGCCCATCAGCAAATCCGCGGAGTTTCTAACCGCTGCCAGATCAGGGAAAATGCGCGCGTTATCCAGGATGTGATCACTGCCGTGAGCCAGCCAGTGGGCTTCAGGCCGGGTGTGCAGGTCGGAATTGACCAGCCACAGCTCGGCAAAACCCATAGTGCACAGGGCCCGGGCAGCTGCGCCCACGTTTTCCGGAACTTTTGGTTCAACCAGTACAAAGGCCAGTTTCATGACGTTACCTCCGGCGGCGAGTTTACACCAGCCAGCGAGATCTTTTTACAGCCACTGGCAGCAGGTGAATGACTGGCTGGTCCGGCACCAGGAGTTGTGGCAACCGGCACCGTTTATGGAGCCGGAACCGGCCTGGTGCGAACGTTATCCGGAGCTTGCACACTGGCTGGACACGCTGACGCTGGACGCCTGCGAAGCCTTTGAAGAAAACCTGGCGGCGTTTGCCGTCGAAGCTGCCCGGTTTGTGCCGGGCCTTGCTGACTATGACGCCCTGGTAGAGCTGCCGGAGCTGTCGCCTCCCGACAGCGGGGCCCGGTCGGCACTGCCGGAGCTGCAGGCCGTGGATATGCCCGGCCGCAAGCGTTTGCAGGCCGGTGCCTTTGCCGCCGCGGTGCTGCCGCTGCAACAGCCGGTGCTGGATTGGTGCTGTGGCAAAGGCCACCTGGCACGAACGCTGGCGGCCCGGGGGGCAGCGCGCGTGCAGGGCTTCGAGTGGAATGATGAGCTGGTTCAGGACGGCAACCGGCTGGCCCGGCATTACGGCGATCCGGTGCAGTTGCACCATCAGGATGTGATGGCGGATTCCCTGAACTGGCCTGCGGGAGTGCATGGCGTGGCGCTGCATGCCTGTGGCGACCTGCACCGGCAACTGCTGAAGCGCGGCGCGGCGGCCGGTACGCCGAGACTGAGTTTTTCCCCGTGCTGTTATCACCTGACGGCCCAGGAGCAGTATCAACCCCTGGCACAAGGCAGCCGAAACCACGCACCCGCCCTGAGGCCAGGCCGTAACACCCTGCGCCTGGCCGTTCAGGAAACGGTCACAGCGCCCGCAAGGGTACGGGAGCAGACGGTCCGGGTAACGGCATGGCGGCTGGGCTTTGATGCCCTGCAGCGCCATCTGCGGGCAGTAGACGGCTATCTGCCGGTGCCCTCCCATCCGCCGTCCCTGAATAACGGTGACTTCGAAGGCTTCTGCCGCTGGGCTGCGGGCAAGAAACAGCTGGACTTGCCGGATGACCTGGACTGGCAGCACTGGCTGGCGCGGGGTGAACAGCGGGCGTTGCAGGTTCTGCGCCACGAGTTACTGAGGCATCTGTTCCGCCGGCCACTGGAGCTCTGGATGGTGCTGGATTACGCGGTGTTTCTGGAGGAGCAGGGTTACAGGGTGCGCCTGGGCCGTTTCTGTGCACGGGAACTGACGCCCCGAAACCTGCTGGTGGATGCTGTTCGGGTGGAATGACTGCGACAGAAGCAAGTAAGGCGCCCGAAGGCGCCTTACTTATTCACTACCCGTTTGGCTGGTCTTAGCGACGAACCTGGATACGGGCTTCCACACGACGGTTCTGGGCACGGCCAGCTGCAGTGTCGTTGCTGGCAATCGGCTCGGCTTCACCGTAACCAACCGCTGTCACACGGTCCGGATCCACGCCCAGTACGGAAGTCAGGCGATCAGCCACGGCTTCGGCACGGCGCTGGGACAGGAAGCGGTTGTATTCGGCATCACCAATGCTGTCGGAGTGACCGGCAATCTCAACGGTGGTGTCCGGGTACTCTTCCATGAAGTCTGCAGCCTTGCGGATTTCGGCGTCGTAGGTGGCGTCAATCACGGAGCTGTTGGTGGGGAACTGAACCCGCAGCTCGATGGTTTCGACGGTTTCGGTGACGCCTTCGCAACCGGTCTCATCCACTTCCGCACCGGCGGACGTGTTCGGACACTGGTCCTTGCTGTTCACCACGCCATCGTTGTCGCTGTCCAGCTCACAGCCGCGGCTGTTTACTTCAGCGCCAGCCGGGGTGTTCGGGCACTGATCCTTGCTGTCGGCAACGCCATCGTTGTCGGTATCCAGTTCACAGCCACGGCTGTCTACCTGGGCACCGGCCGGGGTGTTGGCGCACTGGTCACGGGAATCGGGCACACCGTCGTTGTCCGCATCCGCCGGCTTGGGCTCGGTGGTGGTGCGGTGGAAGGCCAGGCTCAGGCCCAGCGACACCATGGTGTCGAAGGTGCTTTCGTCAATGCCGTGGAACTCGCGCAGGTCACCGCGCAGGGAGATCATGTCGCTGATGTTGTAACGTACACCGGCGCCCACGTTTACACGGGTTTCATCGTGGTTGGTGCCAGCGGTAAATACCGGGCCGTCACCGAAATCAGCGTGGCCGGCACCGAAGGCCAGGTACGGGTTCCAGGCAGAATCCTGGCCGCGGAAGTAATACAGGCCGTCCAGGCGCAGCTCTTCGAACTCGGAATCGCCGTTCACGTACTTGCGGTCTGCATCAGCGCGTGAGTAAACCGCTTCTACCGCCCAGTGGGGTTTGAACCGGTATTCAACACCAATGCCGTAAGTGTCGGTTTCGCTAAGGTCACGCTTGTCGTCAAACAGCTGGTAACCGGCGAACGGGTTCAGGTAAATGGTTTGTTTGTCGGCGGCCAGGGCAGGCGCAGACAGGGATGAAGCTAAAACGGCCAAGGCGACCGGGCGCATGATGTTCATGCAGAACCTCCTGTTTCGTTTTTATGTTCCCGTTCTCTCATCAGGAACGCAGACAAATCCCTAGATACAACGTCTTATCTGGAATCTAGGACAGTAAGCCAAAAAATACAAAAAATTACACCTTTACCGGGGTCAGGAGTTGTACGCAGGGAATTCCATTTATGGATCAGTCCGTTACCGGGGTGAAGTACAGGTGGGCGCTTTTCTTGCTGAAATTCAGGGTGTCGCCATTATCAAAGCGTACCTCGAATGAGCTTTCGTTTTCCCCGGTTACGCGGCCGGCGCCAAAGATGGCGTGAATGAGCCGGGGCTGGTGCCATACGGGTTGTGAGGCGTCCGGGGTGCTGGCCGGCGCCTGGCCATTCAGGGTGATTTTGGCCCTTTCGGCATAGCGCAGGCTGACCGGAGTGAGGGGATGCCGGAGCGTTATGGGCTGGTCAGAGGCGGGGTTACCTGCGTCCAGAACCTGCCCCAGCTCCCGGGCCAGGGGGAAGCAGAATTCTGCCACGAAGCGGCTGGGGCCCTGATCACCCTCCAGGTGCGGGTGGCTGCTGTCGGGGCGGGTAATCAGGTGCAGCTGCTCCCGGCAACGGGTCATGCCCACGTAGAGCAGCCGCCGTTCACTCTCCAGCAGGGCCCGGGCATCGTCCTGCGGGCGGGGGCTGTAGGGCAGGTACTTTTCCTGCAGGCCGGGAATGATGACCACCGGCCACTCCAGGCCCTTGGTGCGGTGGATGGTGGATAACAGCACGCCCTGTTCCCGCTGCTCGCCGGCCTGCTGTTTCAGTGCCTTGAGGTGGTCCAGCGCACCGGCGGCGTCGACATCCAGGCTTTTCAGGTAGTCGCGGAAGCCCTGAATGGTGTCGATGCGCTCCTCGGCGCTGTCGTGGGTCAGGGCGAGGCTGCGAATGCCTTCGTACAGATCGGTATGGTCGGCGTAGACGCTGATCAGTCCGGCCACGGGGCCCTTGTAGTTGCGCAGCTGCATCAACACTTCGCCCAGTTTTTTCAGCTTGCGGGCGGCCATGGGGGCCAGGGCGTTGAAGTCCATGGCCAGCAGGCGTTCGTGCCAGTCGCTGTCGAAGCCGGCGAGGAACTGCGCCAGGTTTTCCAGTTCCGGTTCTTTCAGGCCAACGTGGGGAAAACGCAGCAGTTGCCGCGCAAGGTCCAGCCGGTCGCTGTCGGGTAGTTGTTGCAGGCGGCCGCTGACCACCATCAGCAGGGCGATGATGGCCTGCACTTCCCGACTGAACAGGGCGCCCTTGCCACTGTCGATGCGATAGGGGATCTGCCGGGCCAGCAGTTTCAGCTCGATCGGCACGCTCTGACTCCAGACCCGGAACAGGATGGCGCTCTGGCTGGTTTGCTCCGGGGTCTGTTGCTGCAGGATTTTCAGGATCTGGTCGCTGTCGTTCTCTGCCCGGTGCAGGCTGACACCGGTAGCCGGAGTGGATGAGTGGGAATGGCACAGCACATCCTTGCGGCCGGTGTTGTGGCAAATCAGGTGGTTGGCCAGCAAGGCGACCTGGTGGCCGTAGCGGAAGGTGTAGCTCAGGGTCTGTTCCAGCGGGCTTTCGAACTCGTCGCTGAACCGGCGCAGGATAAATTCCGGCTTGGCGCCGCGGAATTCGTAGATGGTCTGGTCCGGGTCGCCAACTACGGTCACCCGGGCACGGTCGCCGGCCACGTAGCGCAGCAGCAGGTGCTGGATTTCGTTGGTGTCCTGGTATTCGTCCACCAGGATCAGGTCTATCTTGTTGCCCACCAGTCGTTGCAGGGGCGGGTTCTGGTGGATGGCCATCACCGGTTCGTACAGCATGTCGGCGTAACTGATGCGGCCCTGGCCTTTGCGCCATTGTTCGAAGCTGTGGAACAGGTCGATCAGATATTTGTGCTTTTCCGAGTAGCCCAGCTCTTCGAACACGATCTCTGCCGGCGACAGGCAGGTTTTGACCAGGTCGATAAAGCCGGTGGCGGTTTCCACATAGTCTTTTTTGTTGCGGCGGATTTCGTCGGCCAGGTCTTCCGGTGCCAGCCGGCGGGTGAGCAGCCAGGCCTGGTAGCCGATTTCCTGTTCGGTGAGGATTTTTTCTGAGAATCCGGGAAGGTAGCCTTCCCGCACGAAGCGTTTGTACAGCCGCAGGCCCATGGCGTGATAGGTGCGGATTTCCGGCAGGGCCAGGCCGGACTGGTGGCACACTTGCTGCAGTTTGCGCTGGAAGTCGATGCGGGCGCTGCGGTTGAACATGAGTACCAGCATGCGGTCCGGGTCGTGGCCCTGTTGCAGCAGGTAGCGTATGCGCCAGGCCAGGGTGGAGGTTTTGCCGCTACCGGCCACGGCGGTGATTACCGAGTGTTCGTAGCCGGCGGTGATGATGGCCCGCTGTTCGTCGGTTAGGTGGTTTGGCAGGTAGCTGGTGTCTGGCATCTGGGGCTGGTTTGGCATGGTGGGTATTGTACTTGGCTGCTGGCAGCGGGAGTAGTGTTGTCCCATAATCTTGGTTCTTGTTCATACACAGCGTTTGCCGCCCGTGTTCACCCGGGTATGGCTTGCCAAAAGACGCTCCTTCGGCACTTCCCTGTGGCGCTTCGGCTCCGCCATCCCTGGCTCCGCAGACTTTTGGCAAGCCATACCCGGCCGAACACTCCTTCGGAGTTCGAGTTCGCCTATGTCATTGCCTTCTGAACAAAGCTGGCCGCTTTTCTCGCAGCAACTGGCCCATACCGGTCAACGCCGCCTCGTTCTGGTGGAGGGTGAGCAGGAGTGGGCCCGGGGCTGGGTGCAGGAGCGGTTGGGTGGTTTTGATGTCGCCGGGGCGCTGTGGGTGGGCCGTGATGAGGACGCCGGGGTTGCGGGTGTACGTGGCGTCTCTTCAGCGCAGTACAAGCGGTGGCTGGGGCAGGAGACCGGGGTGTTGGTTTGGGATGGCTGGCAGGGGAATCCGCCGGATGGGTTTGCCGGGTTGGCGGGTACGTTGAGGGCCGGTGGGTTGTTGTTCTGGTTGATGCCGCCGCTGGAGGATTGGCCGGGGTTTGAGGATCCGGATTACTTGCGCACGGGGCTGGACGGTGCGGGGGAGCATCCGTTTCTGGCGCGGTTGGCGGAGGTTGTGGCGTCTGACGGTGCGGTGGTCCGGGTTCGGCAGGGTATTGATGAATGCCCGGTGCTGCCGGATGTCGGGGGTGACGGGTTGGCTTTCAGGCCGGGGTCGACGCCGGAGCAGCCGGAGCTGGT
>NZ_JAJSPB010000028.1:0-47338 GCF_021282325.1 Marinobacter sp. G11 | reverse complement strand
AGATCAACCGCAAGAGTGTGATTGTTCTGGCCGAGGACGGCCCCAAACAGTACAAGGTCTCGCCGGAGTTATTAAGGCCTCTGCGTGACGTGAAGTAGGTCAACTACGTCGTGGAATGAACGCTTACGAGGCTCTGGCGTTATCGAATGACCCAAAGCATGAGCCGGCGTGGCAACTGCTGGGACAACGCCCCGATGGAGAGGCTGTTCAGGAGCTTGAAATCTGAATGGATACCGGCACTGGGTTACCGCAGCCTATCCGAGGCTCAGAAAGATGTTGGGAGCTACTTGATGGGCTACTACAACCGGCAGCGGCCTCACGCATTCAACGGCGGCATTTCGCCTGTTGCGGCTGAGGAAAACCTTAAAATACTGTCCGGGATTAGTTGACCACTACATCTTGTTGGGCGACCATTTCTTTTGCCTTCTCTAGCTGCTCTTCTGAAGGCTCAGGCAAGTCTTGAAACCACTTGCCCCAACGATTCATCAGCGCATTGATTGAGATTTCATCATAGCTGCCCCTGTAGAGCTGGCCATTGATAATCGATGCGAGCTCGTCCGCAAGTGGTTTATTCTCCACATGTCGTTTGAAAATCCAAATGTATATATCAACGAGCTCCAACCCTGCACTATCCGTTCCGGCAGTGCATGTGATTGGAACAGTAGGCATATGAGACAAGTTCATCTGTGGTAACCCTGGCCCCATCACCCAAGGTACGTCACGAGCTTCGTGGTAGAAGTTAGATATGTATTCCTGAGCGGCATTGAACTGTGACTGACGATCTACAACGACCTTACTAGCCTTACATTTCGCTTTTACCAATCGAGAAGCTATTCCATGCATGACGGATTGAAAGCCAACTAGATTAGGTGATATCTGCAGAGCATCCCTTTTTGTGTCGATATTGTAGGAAATAGAACTGACATGATTAATAGCCCATGACAATCCGTCAGTTAATATTTCTCGAGATCTGGCATCAGGAATATTGTGAACTCGGCCTAAAATAGTTTCACAAACCTCGATTAAAAGCTTGTGGGCTTTCTGGTCGTTAACACTTATGCGTGCATCCCAAGCCTTTTTCAAAGTGTCTTCATCGAAGAGGTAGGCAAGTTTAATAAGAAGTACATATCGTAAAGGTGTCCAGTAAGCATTCCAAGGTACTGCCGGATTCATACCTTGATCAAACACTTGGTCAAAAAAACTTATTAATGCATGGTCCGCCTTTGCAACTCGGCAGAAATCGAAACTGAGATCATACTTTTTCTTAATCTTATTAAGTTCGCTAGCTATCTCTACCAAGCGGCCATTTCCGAGCTCAGCTGCGTGCAATCTTTCCACCTCGAGCTTTCGTCGAAGATGTTTTAAGCTCTTTTCAGCAAGTACATCTAAGTTCAACTTAGAGCGTAATACTCCGTAATATAGGAAGGGTTGAGACTCATCGAAAAGGTTCAATCCGGTCTGACCGCTTTCATCTATATAGAAATACACTCTCTTCTCCTATAGCCTAACGCCAATGTTCGAGGCCCTTTGGGCCAGAACGTACTGCAACTATTTGTTAGGTTACTTGTTAACGGCATACTCCGCGAGCTGGTGGTGGCGCACCAGAGAGTCCTCTATTCCAATGGATGACATGGCGGCGGCGTTATCTTCGATACTGGAGAGACTATAGTGACTAACATGCCAAGTCGGGCGATTTTCGTTGGTAATAGCCGCGACTTCAGAAAAATATGGAAGATCAACGCTTGATAACGAGTGCCCCCAAACATAAATGTCAGACACATTCACCAAACCATCGAAGAAACTCTGATTTCTCTTTATGATTTTATTGGTTGGTTTGAATGTACCCTCAAAATAGTTTTCTATAAGTTCGTAGCCTTCCATGACTCGTGTGTCTACATCATCGAACTCATTCCATTCGTTTAATTTCGGCCGCTCAGTGGCGCTCCAACCATGACCGAGAATAATCTCCTCCTCTCCATCTTCGACTGAGCCATGAATATGGAGTACTTGAGGCTGATACGCTGAGTAAAGCTCTTGAATCGTATTTGTGTAATTGAAATTGAGAAACAATGCGTTCGGCTCTATTTTGAGAAGTTTTCTTTCTGCCTCATCGGGGATTTGAATTGTCTGTACCCAAGAAAAAAACTCTTCTTTCAGCCGGCTTGATACAGCTTGCACGATTTCATTTATTTCATACTGATAGTCATGATGGTATGAATCACTCCAATCATCCGCTCCATAAGATACTAAGAAGTTCGAAGCATGATCTATGACTTGATCCGTGTCGAAATAAGCCAAGGCTTCTTCCAGATTTGCCCAGTTTCCGCTGAGAGCGCAAAGATACTCTTCAACCGTAGATTGAAGATCGGGGTTACGACGAGCTACAAATTCTTTGAAATTTGAAAAGCTGGTCGCGAGGCCATGATGGAGGTCAAATCCATTACCAATTATATAAAGTACCTTGGCTGACAATCTTCGATCTCCTTGGAGCCTAACGCCAGCCAGCATGCGCGGCTACGGAATGGAGGCGAAGCCGCAATGCAGTAGGCGTCGCGTGCCTGGCCTTGTTATGGGCGGCCAACAAAGGTAACCCTGATAATTCCACCGTCAATATCTTCACCCTCAATGGTCTCGATTGCACGGTGCGCTGTCTGATATACCAAAAAGGCATGGCCCATGCTGGGTACACCTCGTGAGACCCACATTAGGGAAACTTCGGCGTAAAAACTGTAAATGAGTGCCCATTTTTTCCCGAGCCAACCAGTATTTTGCCTAAGCATGATGAGAGACCTTTTCTGCCTCTGGATGTTTAGGGCAAACTGCTTTTTTCTGGCTGCGGGCATATCGAACGACAAACTTCCGCGACCACTGAGTGCAGCCAGAACTTCAGTGTGAGTTTTCGGAATGTCATCTCTCATACGAGAGCCCCATAACAGCTTATTAGTTTGCATTCTTATTAAACCGCAACACCATCACCCAGTCCAATACTGCTTCACAACCTGAATAACCTCGATTTTTCAGATCATTACCCCTCCATCTCAGGGGGCTTTTGAGCTTTTGGTTCTGTGAAAAGTGTGCACGCGGGATATTTATGCACGTTTTTGCACGTTAAATCCAGTGGGTCGAATTTTTCCCATGCTGAAACAGATACCTACAGAGATGCATTGTGAAAAGTGAGCAGGGCCGTGCAAATTAAGCCGCAAGAATTTTGGCGTTTTTGGGTGTTTTTTATTATAACTGTACGTACATACAGCATTCAGCCACGGAGGGCGAGCGTGTCGAAATCACCGTTTCTACAATCGGTCCGCACAGAAATTAGGACAAAGCAGTACAGCTACCGAACCGAGAAGTCCTATCTTTACTGGGTTCGTCAGTTCATCCTTTTCAATGACAAGAAGCACCCAAAAGTCATGGGTAATCACGAAATTGAGCGCTTCCTGAATCACCTCGCCGTCAATCGGGGAGTCAGTCCGGGCACTCAAAATCAGGCGCTATGCGCGATTATTTTTGTCTACAAGCATGTGCTGAAGCGGGAGATTGAAAACCTACAGTACAAGATGACGAAAACGCCTCGACGCATGCCAACCGTTCTGAGTCCCGATGAAGTTGCTTCTATTCTTCAAAACATGGATGCAGAGTATTGGCTCATCACTGCGCTTCTTTATGGATGCGGTTTGAGAATCAACGAAGCTCTTTCGCTTCGCGTGAAAGACATCGACCTAAAAAGCCGCAGTTTGCTCGTATTCAACGGTAAGGGACGAAAAGATCGATACACACTGATTCCAGGCAATCTAAGAGAAAACATGGAGCGACAATTCGCCCATGTCAGGGCTGTACATGAGTCCGATCTGGCCGATGGATTCGGGCTTACGTCAGTGCCGGCCTCAGTTCACAAGAAGTATGGACCGGCCATGAAGGACTTTGGTTGGCAGTACCTGTTCCCATCCGTAACAAGATGCGTTCATCCCATCGCTGGTTATGTGTGCCGCCACCATCTTCATCATTCATCGTACTCGCGGCGATTGAGGCAGGCCGTTCTGGCCACGGGAATCACCAAGCGTGTGACGGCTCATACCTTTCGGCATGCCTTTGCGACAGAGTTATTGAGATCGGGGAGCGATATCAGGACGGTTCAGGAAATTCTTGGGCATAGCGACATTCGAACGACAGAAATCTACACGCATGTCATTGGCGATCGACGTGCTGGAACCGTCAGCCCTTTTGATCGTTTGCCAAGTTCTTGATGGGGCATTGCTTACCCGTTTAAGGGGCGTAAAGCCTGGAATTGGGGGTGCGGCGAATGTTCGCTTTTGTTTAGAAGCGGGAGAAAAAGATTCTGGCCAAAATCTGCGTAGCGCTACTCACCCAATTTCCCCCTAAAAACTCTAACGTTTTTACTTTCCAAGATTGCCGAGAGCCGGCGATTTTCGAGTTCAAGAGTCGCGTTTTTCGAAGCAAGTTCGTTGCGCTGCTCGGTCAAATCTACGATTTTTTGCCGTAACTGACGATTCTTGAAACGCTCTTCCTTGAGTTTCTCGTGCTTCTCATCACGTTGCCTCTGGATCGCCTTGTTGGCATTGCCCCGGATGCGCTCCATCAAGTCTGGGTAGTCTTTGTGGATCAAGGCTCGACTGACTCCGGCCTCTTCGGCAACAGCGGCCACCGAGACTTTCCGGCCCTTCTCAACCATTTTGGGCTGGCCTTTTTCCAATCGAACAATGGCCAGGCGAATACGCTTGTGAGTTTCGGATTCAGATGGCTTCGACATCGGCCAGTTGCCCCCTCAGACGGCTGATGTCTACGCCGAGATCGGTCAATACCTTTTCGCAGCGCTCCATGGTGCGCTCGACGGTCTTTGATCCCGAGTCGTCCAGATCATCGATCTGGCGTAGCTCAATCTGTTGCATGTAAAGTCCTTCCCAGAACGGTTTATGGCTGTCATCAATACAGCCGTGCTCACAGCCCTCGCATTGGCCACCCGCACAGTCCACGCCGGTATCGTTGGTGCACCAAGCGATACCGGTGGACCGCAGGTACACGAGCTCGCTGATGGCCTCAATCATCTCTCGCCGATCCTTGTAGGTGCGCACCTTTTCCGAGCGGCTACGCATTTGACGAATGTGACCGGCCATGCCACCGGAGAGCGGCGTATCGGGCTCCAACCAATGGCCGACAATCGCCTGACGCTTGCCGTCAAAAGCGGCGTAAATTTCGTCATAGAGTTCCAGATCCTGCGTCTCGTTCATTGCATACAGGATGGTCATATCCAGACTCCAGTGCTTGAAGTGATCCCTCAGATATCGCAGATCGCCCAGCTTGTGGTGGACAACATAGTTGGCGAAGGTGCGCCGGAATTGGTGAGATGCGAGGTTCCAGTCCAGCCTAAGTTTCTTCGCAAAGTCTTTGAGGCATTTGTTCAGACCCAAATAGCCGAGAAGGTTAATGCGATTGCTTTGGTTCCAACCCTTGGTCAGTCCAACCGTGCCTGAGATAGACCGTAAGCGGGTAATTTCTTCGTAATCTCTCGCCACTTTGGCTGCTTCCATCGCCTGATTCAGTTCGCGTTGCAAAGGCAATGAGAGCCGTTCCAGCACCTTCACGGCTTGAACGGTAATCTCAGGGCACAGCCATGAGGTTTTACCCTCGTGGGTTTTGTCCGAGCGCGAGCCGAGGAAGTAAATCCGCTCACCCTCCCGATCTTCGCTGTACCACTCATCTCGACGGATGTTGCCGAGTTCGTGAGCCCGGATACCGGTCGTGGCTAGAATGATGATAAAACATCCGTCACGCAGGTCGCGCAGTGTCGTGTTCAGTGCACGTAGCCCCTGATCCCAACCTCGGGTTTTCAGGTAGCGAGCCTTCTCTTTGTTAAGATCCGTGCGATTTTTTGAGCGATACTGGAAGGCGGCTAGGGTATCCCGGTGCTGCAACAATTCGTCAGCTCGGCGGAGCAGAGATTCAGCATGTTGGAACAAAGTTCGGAGCACTTCGTCGGGAATGATGTCAGTCTTGGCTTGTCTTGATCGCCCGTCGTATCCCGACAGCGCATGAGCCGAGCTTTCGGGCCAGGGGTGATCAAAACCGCAGGGCGTATCTCGCAGGAATTGCCAGCATCGTTCAACAGCCGATAACTTATTCCACTTCGTTATGCTGGCCAGTGGCTTCCCCGGCTTATGCGACGAGGTCAAACCATGGATGTATCGAACGTAGCGGACAGCGACAAGAGGGGTGACTTGCTCCTGACTGTAAATGCCGTGTTCGCGTAACCAGCTCAACCAAGACACCAAGTGATGGAAAGCGTTTTTGATCGAGCTGTTGCTCAGCGAGTGCTCTCCCCAGATCAAGCGTGCCAAGACGATTTTTGCTTCTGCCTGCAATTGCGTGCCTTTGATCCGGGTAAAATCCAGTTTTCGACTGTTGTCCGGCTGGTTACCGGTGCTCTTCGATTTCGGCAACCACCACTCCGGATCTTCGTACCGTGAGAGCACGTACAGCACACCATCGGCCCGATCCGTGGTGATGATGCCGTGCAGTCCCTCACCGCTGGGCAAGGCTTTAAATAGCCGTTCACGGTCGACCAGAACCTCTGCGCCGTTGATCTCGGTCATATCGCCATCCTCGCCATGCTCAGGTCTCGCCAGAACGGATGCGGCCGGTGTTTGGCCCTCTCTCGCTGCTCGGCCACCCGGGGCGCATCAAAGCTAGGGGCAATCTCCTCATCGATCAGCCGGATAACTTGCTTGAGGTATTTCGTCCAGCGCTTGCCACCGAAGGTGTCGTAGTTGCGCAGAGCGGCCCAATAGAAGCTGAACAGCCGATAGAGATCATCGCCGGTCACCACGAAGCTCTTGCATCGGAAGCAGCCCAGGTAGTCCTGGCAGGGCTCCCCATTGTTGGGGGCGCGGTGCCCTTGGCGGACATCTTTGCAGGACGCGACGGGGGTTCGATCGCTGGCAATGATGATTGGCGTGCTGAGCAGCTCTTCCACTCGGGCTTCGCCGAGGAACCGCATGTTAGTCTCGGCTTCAGGCGGCGCTTCCCAGTAGTGGGCATTGCCAGTCTGAGAGGTGTGTCGTCCCGTTCTGGCCGTGATCAACGGATCTTGGCCAGACATCTCCCACACGCGATTCAGGAGCGTCTGACGCAACCGAGTGACGTTCAACGTGAGCGGCTTCCCATCGTCCGTTTGAAGCTGGTGTTGGTCGACAAGTAGCTTGATGATGTGGTGCAAATGGCCGGCAGTAAGTCGACATGGTTTGCCCGCGTACTTGCCCCGCACTCCCTCGTAGACCAGCAGTCGATCCTGATCAACGAACTCGGCGCGTATAGCGGCATTCCTCGTAACAATCAGATCAATGGCATCAGCGGCATAAAGATGGATACTGGCCATTTCCGACACTTCCTCAGACTTTCTCAGGGCAACCACTTGCGTGGCGTTACCCCGGCGCTTAAAGCCCACTAACAGACGCAAGTTGGATTTGAGCGGGTGGGGCTGTACGCAGTCCGTGGTCAGTTCCAAGATGGGGGCCGGATTCATTCCGGTAGACAGCGCGATGGACAGAACGCAGACGGTCAAATCGTAGCTATTCAGGGGCTCCGAGTGGGCCACAATCCGCTCCATCTCTATGCGCAGCGCTTTGATTAAAAACCGCTTTTCATTTTTGCTGAGCGCCTTCTGGCTCTTACGTCGTTTGTTGGAATTCGGAAATGGATTGGCAGGCCAGACCGCTTTCATATCCACTTCCGGCCAGAATCCAAACCGATGGCATGCCACAAGCAGAGATTTGGTTTTGGTAAAGTGACCTTTCTGCGAACCGTATTCTATGGGCTCGTTTCTCAGGTGCTGAATAAATCGCTTGATCGTTTCGGCGTTGATATCCGCCATGGTAAGACGTTCACCACTAGCGGCATGGAGTAGCGACAGGAAGGGCGCAAAGTGACGAAAGCCAACATTCCAGTAACCCACAATCGTGGTCAGGCTGAGGGACTTCCCCTTGGTTTTGGCGCTCTCTGCGACCAGCTTTTCGAGGGTGAACTGACAGGCAGCGGTGATGTCGTCAAACCCCTGACCGTAAAATGGCCCGAAGTCCGCGTTTCTTGTGTTTGTTGTGTTTTCGGGAAAGGCAACGACGGTGTTCGCCGGTTTTGAAACACGCGCCTGATCAACGGCGGTGGTTGTCGCCTCGGTCGCAGTCTCGCCACCCTCCTGAACCCCAATCTCATACCCATCTAACGTGAAATCCTTTTTCATGCGCAGGCTGCCTCCTTCGCCGTTTCCTCAATTTCTTCCTGATAACTGGTGCGCAGGTCGTCTTCGATATCGTCGAGAAAATGCAGGTATTTTTCCGTCGTCGTGATGCTGCTGTGGCCGAGGCGATCTCGGACATAGATCAAGGGATTGAAAGTCGTGCTCTTTCGGGACATCAAAGATTTCAGGGTGTGCGTCGCGTAGGTATGACGCAGGATGTGGGGATGGCAGGCGAACGACAGCTTCAATCGGTTCAGTTGATTGTTGAGCGAGGTTCGAATGCTCCAGGGGTTGCCCTTGGCGGTTATAAAGAGGTTTTTTGGGTCTGTCCCATGCTTTCGGATTGTTTCATGACGCTCGTGGATCACGTAATCCCAGAGATCCGCCATCAATGATATCGGCACATGGATCGTCCGTGGTTTGTCTCCCTTGGTGCTCATCTCTTGAGGATCAAGTTCAACCACCACATGACTTCGAGCCGAGAACGACTGGGGGGCAGATATGTAATGAACTGGAATCGTCAGCAGCTCTTCTTTACGCAAACCCGTTAGCAACGCCAACCGAACGATCAATCGGAGAGTTTTGTTCTTGGTGGTTTTCAGCAGCTCATCGACCTGCTCTTTGTTGAGGACTTTGATCTTGGTTGGCGTGGTTTTCAGCAGCACATCAGGCTTTACAGCATACCCCCCGGACGTGTCTGTGTGTGCCAGAAAACCCTTTGTCTGCCGAACTCTCACCGTTTCAAGGTCATACGGCAATGTGCTTACCCAACCTTGTTTGAGGGCAAACTGATAAAACTTGATCACGAGGTGAAGTCGTCGGTTTACCGTGGAGGCGCTGAGGTTAAATCGATCAAAGGAAACGTCGCGATACAGGGCTAACAGGGTTTCGTGGTTTCGGTGATCAAGCTCTCTCCAATCAAACCCATTGGCTTCAATGAACTCGAAATAATCACACAGATCCCTTCCAAACGTTTCCCAGCTACGTCTGCTTTGCACACTTCCACGTTTTAAGCAGTGATGAACGAGAAATTCCATTCCTTCGACAAACACATCATGATTGGCTTTGAGGAGAATCGGGAACCCTTCATAGGAATGGCCCCTGATTTCAAACTCTGGTGTAGCAAGAAGAAACTCCACCCTCGGACCTCCAATACTGTATTTTTATTCAGTATAAAGGAGTGGTTTAAGACTGCAACAGGATAGTTACATTAGCTGTGGTACAAAACATGGTCTATCTTTCCTGCTGACAGCCCGGCATCATCGTGCCGGCAGTGAATCGGTAAAAAGTTGCCGCAGTATAGCATTCTGACCCCGGTTAAGGAGACACCCCTGAAACCAGACCATGGCATAGGCAAGCAACAGCCTGGCAGCTTTTACGTTCCCGATCTGTGCCGGGTGCGGGCGGTGTTCCTGATGCTGGTCACCAGCGAACTGTTCGTGCTGGTGTTATCCATTGTCCAGGCGGAACAGGGCTGGATTGACTGGAACTACTTCGGGCTGCTGTCGCTGTTTGTGCAATGGACCACCCTCACCAGCGCAGCGCTGATCTGCCTGCTGCGGCCCCGGCTGGCGCACATGGGCATAGCCGGCGCCACCCTGGCCATCGTCACCATCGTCCTGCTCGATGTACTGGCGTTCAGCCTGTTTGCCGACAAGGTTCTCAACCCGCAACCCGGCGGCATCCTGTGGCAAAGCATCGCCAAGAAACTGCTGCTGGCACTACTGATCTCCCTGATGGTGCTGCGCTACTTCTATCTGCAACACCAGTGGCAACAACAGCAGGAAGCCGAAATGCAGGCCCGGCTCACCTCCCTGCAGGCCCGTATCCAGCCCCACTTCCTGTTCAACAGCATGAACACCATCGCCAGCCTGATCGACAGCCACCCCGAACTGGCCGAAGAAGCCGTGCTGGACTTGTCCGAACTGTTCCGGGCCAGCCTGAGAACCACCGAACAGCTGGTCCCCCTGAGCCGTGAACTGGAACTGTGCCAACGTTACCTTGCCATTGAAGGGCTCAGGCTGGGCGAACGGCTGGCACTGGACTGGGCCATTGAGCCCGGGCTGGAGCAACAGGCGATCCCGCCGCTGACCCTGCAACCCCTGGTAGAAAACGCCATTTACCATGGCATACAGCCCAGGCCGGAGGGTGGCACCGTGCGGATTGAAGTTTCCGCCAAGGATCGATTTGTCTATCTGCTGGTACAGAACCCGGCCCCGGAGGCCGGCGAGAGCCGGCACAGCGGCAACCACATCGCCCTGGACAACACCCTGGCCCGGCTCCGGGCCCTGTTCGGGGAGTCCGCCGTGCTCAAGCGCAGCCGGCAAAATGACATTTATACCGTTACACTAAGGCTGCCCAGGCAGACGGTAAGCCAGTACAAACGCCTTGTTTCACGGTGAGACGATGGATTCACAACCGCAGCAAACCATATTGATTGCCGACGACGAGCCCCTGGCCAGGCAACGGATCCGCAGGCTGCTGGAAGACCTCCCCGGTTACCGGGTGTGTGGCGAGGCCACAGACGGCCACGACACCCTGCACAAAATTGCCGAACTGGAGCCGGATATCCTGCTGCTGGATATCCGCATGCCCGGCATGGACGGCATGCAGGCGGCCGGCCAGATCAGCCAGCTGGACAATCCGCCCGCGGTGATTTTCTGCACCGCCTACGACCACTTTGCCATCCAGGCCTTTGATGTGCAGGCCTCCGGCTACCTGCTCAAACCCGTACGCAAGGAAGCCCTGGCCCAGACCCTCGCCCGGGCCGGACGCACCAACCGGGTGCAGCGCCGCAGCCTGGCCGGACAGACCAGCCACGGCTCCAGCCAGCTGGCGGTTCGCACCCACCGGGGTACCGAGCTGATCGACCTGGACACCATCCTGTACTGCGAAGCCGACCAGAAATACGTCACCCTGCACCATACCCGGGGTGAAACCCTGTGCGATTACACCCTGAAGGAACTGGAGCAGGCCTATCCGCAGCAATTGCTGCGCATTCACCGCAATACCCTGGTGGGCGTGCGCTTTATCCGTGGGCTGCAACGCAGCAGCGACGGCCACCACAGCCTTGCGCTGAAAGGGCTGTCTGCGGAACTGCCGGTGAGCCGGCGCCATACCGGCCACGTGCGCCAGTGGTTACAGGAACACCAGCCCTCCCCCTGACGGGGTATGCCGGGGCAACCACGGGACTTTTTTACTGCCACAAGGTAACCTTGGGGCACATTTTCCCGAACGACAGTGAGTGCCATGTCCAAACGAACCCTTCGCATCGCAACCCGTAGCAGCGCACTGGCGCTGTGGCAGGCAGAATTCATCAAATCCGAGCTGGAGCGGCTGCACGACAACGTCACCGTGGAGCTGGTCAAGATCAAGACCCAGGGCGACAAGATCCTCGACGTTCCCCTGGCCAAGATCGGTGGCAAGGGCCTGTTTGTGAAGGAACTGGAAGAAGCCATGCTGGACGGCCGCGCCGACCTTGCCGTGCACTCCATGAAAGACGTACCCATGGAGTTCCCGGAAGGCCTGGGGCTGGTCGCCATCTGTGAGCGCGAAGACCCCACCGACGCCTTCGTCAGCAACCACTACGACAACCTGGACCAGCTGCCCCAGGGCGCCGTGGTTGGCACCTCAAGCCTGCGCCGTGAAACCCAGCTCAGGGCCAATCGCCCGGACCTAGAAATCAAGATGCTGCGAGGCAACGTGAACACCCGGCTGGCCAAACTGGATGCCGGAGAATACGACGCCATCGTGCTGGCCAGCTCCGGCCTGAAGCGTCTGGGTTTCCACGATCGCATCCGCTACTGCATGCCGGATACCGTCTCGCTGCCGGCCGTCGGCCAGGGCGCACTGGGCATCGAATGCCGCCTGAGCGATGACGAACTGCTGGGCCTGCTGGAGCCACTGAACCATACCGACACCGCAGACCGGGTAAAGGCCGAGCGCGCCCTGAACCGCCGGCTGGAAGGTGGCTGCCAGGTACCCATTGCGGCCTATGCCCTGCTGGAAGACGACAACACCCTTTGGCTGCGAGGCCTGGTGGGTGCAGTCGACGGCACCCGGATTTTCCGGGTGGAAGGCCGTGCGCCCCGCGCTGAAGGTGAACGCCTGGGCCGGGAACTGGCAGAACAGCTGCTGGCAATGGGTGCCGACAAGGTTCTGGCTGAAGTCTATGGCCACACTCCGAGCTGAAGCCCACCTGGCTCAACCGGAACTTGCTGGCCGGCGGATACTGATCTGCCGGCCGGAGCCGGAAGCCGACCGGCTGGCCGAAGCTTTCCGGGCGGCCGGCGCGCGGGTTCGGGTATTGCCCACCGTGGTTCGCGAACCCTTGCCGGAAACCCCGGAACGCCGCAGCCTGCTGCAGGAACTCGATAATTTCCACCATATCATTGCCGTCAGCCCCTATGCCGCACGGCTGCTGCTGGATGAGGTAGATCAGTGGTGGCCGCAGCCACCGGTTGGCGTGCACTGGTATGGCGTAGGCGCCGGCACTGCGGCGGCGTTTGCCGAAGCAGGGCTGCCGGCCGAGAAGCCGGATGACGGCTGGACCAGCGAAGCCCTGCTGGCGCACCCGTCGCTGCAGCACCTGGAACACGAAAAGGTTTTGCTGGCCCGGGGCGAGCAGGGTCGGGAGCTGATTCGCCAGACCCTGGAGCAACGGGGAGCCCGGGTAACGGTTCTGCCACTGTACCGACGCCTCCAGCCGTACTATCCTGCAGATAAGCTGAGTGAGATTTTTACCGGGTTCCGGCCCGAAGCGGTGATCGCCCTGTCCGGCGAAACCCTGAACAATCTCAAAGACATGGCCCGGGAATACCCGCATGCCCTGGACACTGCCCTGGTGGTTGTCCCGGCAGACCGGGTGGCCGAGCAGGCCCGGGCGGCCGGATTCAGCAACCCGGTGGTTCCGGATGGCCTGTCCGACCGGGAACTGGTGAATTGCGTGGCTGTGCGGCTCGGGCCGCAGGCCGGTAACAACGGATAACCAAGCAAGGATGCCCGTGACTGAAACAACAGAACAACTACCCGCCACCGTCGAGCCCGACAACACCGCCGAAAAACCGCGCCTTTGGCCAATCTGGGTGGTCGCCGGTATTGCCCTGCTCATTACGCTGATACTGGCCCTGTGGAGCTGGCAGCAGTGGAACAACCACCAGGCCACCCTGCAGGTGATTACCGACCTGCGCCAGGATACCGCCCAGCTGGAGGACCTCTACGGCAGCCGGGGCAGCGAGCAGAGCCAGCGCATGCAGGCCATGGAGCAGAAGCTGGCCGAACAGCGTGAGCTGATTGCCACCCAGCAGCGCCAGATTGACCACAACGCCCGGGAACTGCTGGAAGCCGGGAACCGCACCCGTACCGACTGGCTGCTGGCCGAGGCCGAATACCTGCTGCGCATTGCCAACCAGCGCCTGCTGATTGAAAAAGACATCAAGGGTGCCTTGTCGGCCCTGGAGTCTGCCGACGAAGTGCTGGCAGAGTCTGACGACATCGGCGTGTTCCCGGTGCGACAGCAACTGGCTAAGGAAGTGCTGTCCCTGAAAGGTATCGAGGGGGTCGACCGCACCGGCCTGTACCTGAAACTGGAAGCCGCCATTGCCAGCCTGCATGACCTGACCGACCAGGCCCTGATCCACGACCGTGCGCCCGGGTTCAGCATGGTCGGAGACGACCAGGCCCCGGAAGACGGCAGCAACATGCTCACCCGCGGCTGGAACCGGTTCGCCGATACCATGAAACAGGTGGTTGTGGTGCGCCGGCTGGACGAACCGGTCAAACCGCTCTTGTCTCCTGACCAGAGCGCCTGGGCCCGGCTGAACCTGCAACTGATGCTGGAAGAAGCCGAAATGGCGGTATTGCGGGGCAACCAGCCGCTGTACGAGCGGGCGCTGAACAAGGCCATCAGCACCGTCAACGACTGGTATGACAACACCAACCCGGCTATCCAGGGCATCAGCGGCACGCTGACCGAACTGGCTGACCGGAATGTGGATCCCCAGTTGCCCGATATCAGCAAGTCCCTGGACCTGCTGAAAGAGCGCCTGGCCGGACGCACCGCTGCCGGCAGCAACGGAGGCGATGAATCATGATCCGCCTGCTGCTGATCCTGCTGATTGCCCTGCTGGTGGGCACCGGGCTGTCTCTGGGGCTGGCCTATGATCTCGGCTATATCCGTGTCAGCCTCGGCAACTATCTGATCGAAACCAATTTCTGGGTTGGCCTCGGGCTGATCGTTGTCCTGGTGGTGCTGAGCCTGTTCCTGATCGGCCTGCTGAAGCGGTTCCGTCAGGGCACCGGCCTGATGGCCACCTGGGTCAGCCGCGGCAACGAACGCCGTGCCCGCCGGCGCACCACCAAGGGCCTGCTGGCACTGGCCGAAGGCAACTGGCCACGAGCCAGGAAACTGCTGGTGAGCTCCGCCAACCATGCCGATACACCACTGATCAACTACCTGGCGGCAGCCCAGGCCTCGTTCGAATCCGGTGACCACGACTCGGTCGACCAATTACTGCGCCAGGCCTTTGAAAGCACCCCCGGCTCCAGCCTGGCGGTCGGCCTGACCCAGGCCCAGCTGCAGCTGGCGGGCAACCGGCTGGAACAGGCCCTGGCCACCCTGCTGCGCCTGCGTAAAGAAGCACCGCACCATCCGTTCGTACTCAAGCTGCTCAAGAACACCTACCTGCGGCTGGAAGACTGGCGGGAATTGTCAAAACTCCTGCCGGAATTGCGCAAGCGCAGCGTGCTGACGGAAAAAGAACTGGATGACCTGGAACGACAGGTATGGCACAACCTGCTGGAACAGGCTGCCACCGACTGCGAACGCCGGCGTAAGGAAGATCCGGAAGCGACCCTGGAACCGCTGACCCGGCTATGGGACGAACTGCCACGCTTTGTACGCCGCGACGAGTACACCATCCGGGACTACGCGGGGTTACTGGCCCGTCTGGGCGATGAGGGGCAGGCCGAAACCCTGCTGAGAAAAGTGCTGCGTAACCACTGGAGTGACGAGCTGATCAACCTCTACGGGCGGCTTGAGGGCCACCAGCCGGATGAGCAGTTAATCATTGCCGAACAGTGGCTGAAAGACCGCCCGAACAATCCGGAACTGCTGCTGGCACTGGGCCGCCTGAGCCTGCGCAACGAACTGTGGGGCAAGGCCCGGGAATATTTCGAAACCAGCCTGCGCCTGAAGCGCAGCCGTGAAACCCTCGCGGAACTGAGCCGCCTGAACGCCCATATGGGCCATGAAGAAGCCAGCATCAAGCTGCTGATGCAGGGGCTGGAGACCGACAACGGCCTGCCCGAGCTGCCGATGCCCCGGGCCTGAGCCTTCAGCGCACAACATGAGCCCTCAGCCGCACAACATGAGCCTTCAGCGCCACAACATAAGCCATCAGCGCCACACTCTAAGAGAGTCAGGCTAAGCAATCAGGCCCTGGGGGCATACTCCAGCACATCCGAGAAAAACGCCTGCTCAGGCAGGCCTTTTTCCAGCAGTGCATCCATCAGAGTATACACCATGGTGGGCGAGCCACTGGCATGAACTTCCACGTTCTGCCAGTCGGCCCCGGACGCCAGTACAGCCCGCACCAACTGGTCATGGTGACCACCCCAGTCATTATCCTCGTCATCCCCGACGACAGGCACAAAGCTGAAATTGCTCCAGTCTTCATGCCACTGCTGCGCCAGCGACCTCAGGTACATGTCCTCGTGCTTGCGCACGCCCCAGAACAGGGTCACGGGGTGGCTGTACCGGGTTTCCTGGAGGAATTCCACCAGGCTTTTCATCTGGGCAAAGCCGGTTCCGGCCGCCACCAGCAGTAAAGGCTTGTCCGGCGCCGCAGCCAGGCAGGCCTTGCCATTGGGCAGTTCCACCGTCACGTCCTGGCCGGAGGTGAGCGCATCAATCACCTTGCGAGCTGAAACCCAGTCCGGGGAAGCCTGGATGTGCAATTCGATATGCTCGGCGGCGGGGCTGCTGGCGATGGAGAAATAACAGGGATCTTCCCCCGGCAGGATGACCGAAAGATACTGACCGGCATGGAAGGCCACATCGCGGCGCCTCGGCAGCTTCAGCTCAACCCGGAACACATCGTGACTGATCGAGCGCACATCAACTACTTTGGCTGCATACTGACGGGGCAGATGGTTCGCAGTTGCCATAATGGCAGGTATCTCCAGTTTCAGGTCGGTCAGGGCAAGCGTCCGGCACATCATCAGCCGATCACCCACCGATAAGGTTTGTTGGTTCCGGGTATTCAGGGCCTGCCCCGTTATCAGGGTTGCCTCACAGATCTCGCAGACACCGTTGCGGCAGGCTGCCGGCGCCTGGATACCCGCAGCCGCGGCAGCGGACAGCAAATCCTCATTGCCCGCCACGCCGTAGCCCAACCCGGCCGGCTGCAACTCAACCCGGTATGCAGCCTGTGCCTTGTCAGTCGGGGCGGGTGTCACGATTTTCAATACCGAGACTGTCCCAGATCTCATCCACCCGCTGTTTGACCTCATCGGTCATGGTAATGGCAGTGCCCCACTCCCGGTCGGTCTCGCCGGGCCATTTATTGGTGGCATCCATCCCCATTTTCGAGCCAAGGCCAGACACCGGCGACGCGAAGTCCAGGTAATCGATGGGGGTGTTCTCCACCAGCGTGGTGTCCCGGGCCGGGTCCATACGGGTGGTGATAGCCCAGATGACATCTTCCCAGCTGCGGGCGTTCACATCGTCGTCGGTCACAATCACGAACTTGGTGTACATGAACTGACGCAGGAACGACCAAACGCCCATCATCACCCGCTTGGCGTGGCCCGGGTACTGCTTCTTCATGGTGACCACCGCCAGCCGGTAGGAGCAACCTTCCGGGGGCAGGTAGAAATCCACAATCTCCGGGAACTGCTTCTGCAGGATGGGAATGAACACTTCGTTCAGCGCCACACCCAGCACCGCCGGCTCATCGGGCGGGCGGCCGGTGTAGGTGCTGTGGTAGATCGGGTCTTTGCGGTGGGTAATACGCTCCACGGTAAACACCGGGAACTGGTCCACCTCGTTGTAATAGCCGGTATGGTCGCCAAACGGGCCTTCAGGCGCCATATCATCCGGATAGATAAAACCTTCCAGCACAATCTCGGCACTGGCCGGAACCTGCAGGTCGCTCAGGCCGGCTTTCACCAGCTCGGTACGGCTGCCCCGCAGCAATCCGGCAAAGGCGTATTCAGACAGGGTATCCGGCACTGGCGTAACAGCGCCCAGAATGGTGGCCGGATCAGCCCCCAGGGCAACCGCAACCGGATAAGGCTTGTCCGGATTGGCCCGGCGAAACTCCTGGTAATCCAGCGCGCCACCGCGATGGCTGAGCCAGCGCATGATCAACCGGTTACGGCCGATCAGCTGCTGCCGGTAAATACCCAGATTCTGCCGCTCCTTGTTCGGGCCACGGGTAATCACCAGCGGCCAGGTCACCAGCGGGCCGGCATCCCCGGGCCAGCAGTGCTGCACCGGAATCTGGTACAGGTCGACCTTGTCTTTCCCGATCACCACGTCCTGGCAGGGCGCGGAACGGAGCACCTTCGGGCTCATGCGCATCACCTGCTTGAACAGCGGCAACTTCTCGATCGCATCCTTAAAGCCCTTGGGGGGATCTGGCTCCTTCAGAAACGCCAGCAGCTTGCCGATCTCCCGCAATGCCGAAACATCCTGCTGGCCCATGCCCATGGCTACACGCTTTGGCGTGCCGAACAGGTTGGCCAGCACCGGCATGTCATAGCCCTTGGGATTCTCAAACAACAACGCCGGCCCACCGGCCCGCAGCGTGCGGTCGCAGATTTCGGTCATTTCCAGGTGGGGGTCGACTTCTGCGCTGATGCGCTTGAGCTCGCCCTGCTTTTCCAGCTGGGCAATGAAGTCTCTCAGGTCGTTGTATTTCATGCTGTGCTCCGCTTCTGATCTACGGTACTACGGAGTTCGGGCTTCTCCGGACTGCCCTTGTAGTTGGTCTTGATACTTTTCTGTTCGGTGTTGGAACAAGGCCGGGAGGGGGTGTCAAAACGGAAAACAGTGGTTTTCCTGATGGTTTTGACACCCCCTCCCGGCCTTGTTCTTCCGACTTCTTTACTCGCGCCCCAAAATCAGGCGCGCAGAGAAATCAGTATCAACGACGCTTCATAGACTGGAAGAATTCGTCATTGGTCTTGGTATCCCGCAGCTTGTCGAGCAGGAATTCCAGAGACGCAGTGTCATCGTCCATGGAGTGCAGCAGCTTGCGCAGGATCCACACACGCTGGATTTCCGCTTCGCTCATCAGCAGGTCTTCGCGGCGGGTGCCGGAACGACGGATGTTGATGGCCGGGTAAACCCGCTTCTCGGCAATCTTGCGGTCCAGGTGCACTTCCATGTTACCGGTGCCCTTGAACTCCTCGTAGATAACCTCGTCCATCTTGGAACCGGTATCCACCAGCGCTGTGGCCAGGATAGTCAGGCTGCCGCCCTCTTCTACATTCCGGGCTGCACCGAAGAAGCGCTTGGGTTTTTCCAGGGCGTGGGCATCCACACCACCGGTCAGCACCTTGCCGGAAGACGGAATCACGGTGTTGTAGGCGCGGGCCAGGCGGGTGATGGAGTCCAGCAGGATGATCACATCCTTCTTGTGCTCCACAAGGCGCTTGGCCTTTTCAATCACCATCTCGGCTACCTGGACGTGGCGGGCCGGCGGCTCGTCAAACGTAGAGGCCACAACCTCGCCGCGCACGGTGCGCTGCATTTCCGTCACTTCTTCCGGGCGCTCGTCAATCAGCAGCACCATCAGGTGACATTCCGGGTTGTTGCGGGTGATGGACTGGGCAATGCCCTGCATCAGCAGCGTTTTACCGGCCTTGGGCGGAGATACGATCAGGCCACGCTGGCCTTTACCGATCGGAGCCACCAGGTCCAGTACCCGGGAAGAGAGATCCTCGGTACTGCCGTTACCCAGTTCCAGGGTCAGACGCTCCTGGGGGAACAGCGGGGTGAGGTTCTCGAACAGAATCTTGTTACGGGCGTTGTCCGGCTTGTCGAAGTTAATCTCGTTAACTTTCAGCAGGGCAAAATAACGTTCGCCATCTTTCGGCGGGCGGATCTTGCCGGAAACGGTATCGCCGGTACGCAGGTTGAAACGGCGGATCTGACTGGGAGAGACGTAGATATCGTCCGGACCGGCCAGGTAAGAGGCATCGCCGGAACGAAGGAAGCCGAAACCGTCCTGTAGAATTTCCAGTACACCATCACCGTAAATGTCTTCGCCGCTTTTGGCGTGTTTCTTCAGGATGGTGAAGATCACGTCTTGCTTGCGCGAGCGAGCCAGGTTATCCAGACCCATTTCTTGCGCAATATCGAGCAATTCGGGCACGGATTTCTGCTTGAGTTCAGTAAGATTCATAGTTTGTTGGATTTTCAGGAATGGAAGTAAACGACAGTTGGAATGACAGGGGTGCCCCTGAACGCATTGATCTGATTAAGCTGAAACAAGGTGCTGGCTCGATGGAGCTACCGGTGCAGATGAAATCCGGATTAAGTATGCTGAAGCCAGAGAGTGGGAACAATCGTTCGCCGGGCAAGCGGCATAATCGACCACCTTGAAGCCTGATGTCAAGACCTGTGACCAAAATTAAACCAGCGGCTTGCCCTGCATCAGACCAATGTCGACACCCAAAATCTCTCTGGCGGCCACCCTCTTCCATTTACCAGCGCCAATCCGGATACTGACTATATTATTGATACAGCCTTCTGGAGTCTTTCCATGAGCAGTGACCTTACCAGCGAACTCAAACCCCTGAACGTCGCCCTGTTAACCGTCTCAGACACCCGCGGCCCCGCCGAAGACACCTCCGGCCAGTACCTGGAGGACCAGATTATCGAAGCCGGCCACCGGCTCCTGGCCCGCCGTATCCTGCCGGACGACGTCTACCTGATCCGTGCGCTGATGTCCCTGTGGATTGCCGATCCGGAAGTTCATTCAGTCATTATCACGGGCGGCACCGGCTTTATGGAGCGGGACAGCACTCCGGAAGCCGTTGGTGCGCTGCTCGACAAGGAAATTGTCGGCTTCGGCGAAGAGTTCCGCCGTTTGTCCGCCGCCGAGATTGCCAGTTCCACCATTCAGTCCCGGGCCTTCGGCGGCATGGCCAATAACACGGTCATTTTCTGCCTGCCCGGCTCCACCGGCGCCTGCCGCACCGGCTGGGAAGGCATTCTGAAAAGCCAGCTCGACAGCCGCCACGGCCCCTGCAATTTCTCAGGGCTGACCTTGCGCAAGCCGGATCGTGCCTGCCAGCGGCTGCACGAAGTAATCGGCTCCCGGGCCGAGCGATAAGGAGACGTTATGGCTGGCCAGAACCTGATCTCCCTGGATGATGCCCTGAACCACCTGCTTGACCGGGCCATCCCGGTTACCCGTGCCGAGGCCGTCAACCTGACAGAATGTCTGGGCCGGATCCTGGCGGAAAACCATTATGTACCGGCCGATGTGCCGCCAGCCGACAACAGCGCGGTGGATGGCTACGCGGTTTACCACAGTGATGTACGTGATGGCGAAGCGCTGACCGTGTCTGACCGGGTTCCCGCCGGTACCGCCCCGGCACCGCTGCAGCCGGGCACGGCAGTGCGCATCTTCACCGGCTCGGAGATCCCCGAAGGCGCCGATGCGGTGGTGATGCAGGAGCGGGTAGAGCGTACCGGCGACAGCATCGTGATCAACGCTACGGTCAGCTCTGGCCAGAACATCCGGCAGCGCGGGCAGGACCTTACCAAGGGGGCCCTGGCCCTGGCCCGGGGTACACGAATCCGGCCACAGGAAATGGGCCTGCTGGCGTCCACCGGTATCAACCGGGTGCCGGTACTGGCGAAGCTGAAAGTGGCCATCCTGACCACCGGCGATGAGCTGGTAGACCCGGGCCAGCCGCTGGCACCGGGGCAGATCTACAACACCAACCGGTATACCCTGCTGGGCCTGCTGGCCGAGGCTGGCTGCGACGTAACCCTGTGTGAAAGCCTGGAAGACACCCGCGATGCCACCCGCCAGACCCTTGCACGGGCTGCGGCAGAGGCCGACCTGATCATCACCAGTGGCGGGGTATCGGTGGGCGAGGAAGACCATGTGCGGGCCGTGCTCGAGGAATCCGGCAAGCTGTCACTCTGGCGCCTGGCAATCAAACCGGGCAAGCCGCTGGCCTTCGGCGAAGTGGCGGGCACGCCGGTTATCGGACTGCCCGGCAACCCGGCGTCGGTACTGGTTACCTTTATGGTCGTGGCCCTGCCCTACATCCGCAAGCGCCAGGGCCGTTCCGATGTTGTGCTGACCGGTGAGCGGTTGCCTGCCGCGTTCGAGATTACCGAGGCCTCGGTGCGCCGCGAGTTTGTCAGGGCCCGCAAGGAGAATGCCGGCTCCGAAGTGCAGGTTGCGGCCTTCCCCAACCAGAGTTCCGGGGTAATGAGTTCCGCCTGCTGGGCTTCGGGATTGGCAATAGTGCCCGAGAATACCCGGGTGGCCCGGGGCGACCTGGTTACGTTCTATTCCTTTAACGAATTGCTGAGCTGATGATGACCGAGCCTACCCTGACCGTTCGTTTCTTCGCCCGCCTGCGGGAGGAACTGGATACCGATTCCCTGAGCCTGCCCGCCAATGACGGGCAAACCGTCAACGACCTTCTGAGCCAACTGGCCAGCCGTGGCGGCCGGTGGGCCCAGCTTAAGGGCGACCAGCCGGTTATGGTGGCGGTCAACCAGGCCATGGCAAAACCCGCTACAGTGGTCAAAGCGGGTGATGAGGTCGCGTTTTTCCCGCCGGTAACCGGAGGTTGAGATGATTTCTGTGCAGACCGGGGATTTTGATACAGGCGCGGAATATGCCGCGCTGAGAGCAAGCGGTTCAGGCACCGGTGCCATTGCCACCTTCACCGGACTGGTCCGGGATTCCGGAGACCTGTCCGGCGTAACGGGGCTGTTCCTGGAACATTATCCGGGGATGACGGAGGCGGTTATTCAGGGGCTGATTGACGAGGCTTCCCGCCGCTGGGATGTCCGTGAGGCCCGGGTGATTCACCGGGTCGGGCGACTAGCGCTTTCCGACCAGATCGTATTTGTTGGCGTGTGCAGCGCCCACCGGGGTGATGCCTTTGCCGCCTGCTCGTTCATCATGGACGCCCTGAAAACTTCCGCCCCGTTCTGGAAGAAAGAGATTACCTCTGACGGCGAGCACTGGGTGGAACAGAAGGAGTCTGATCGTGAACGGACCCAGGCCTGGTCTTCAGACTGACAGGCTCAAGGCACAAAAAAACCGCCCGTGAAGCGTTGTTCAGGGGCGGTTTTTTTTCAACAGCAGATCAGAGGTTGCTGTCGAGGAAGGCGGCCAGCTGTGACTTGGACAGGGCACCTACCTTGGTGGCGTCGACATTGCCGTTCTTGAACAGCATGAGGGTCGGAATGCCACGAATGTTGAACTTGGGCGGAGTCTGCTCATTTTCGTCGATGTTCAGCTTGCAGACTTTGAGCTTGCCTTCGTATTCGTCGGCGATCTCTTCCAGAACCGGTGCGATCATCTTGCACGGGCCACACCACTCGGCCCAGTAATCTACCAGTACCGGAACGTCGGATTTCAGTACGTCCTGTTCAAAGGAAGCGTCGGTGACATTAACGATATTTCCGCTCATTACCTTTTCCTGATTCAGGCGCTCCCGGGCCGTTCTGACCGGCCCCGGCGGAGTCGCTGTTGACTGTAGCAAACGGACTTTTCCGAAAGGGAAAATCCCGCCTGCCCGGATTTCGTTAGACAGATACTTTACGCGATTGGCCGCCTGAATGTGAAGCGGGAAGTATCCCGCGCAGGGTTGATTCGTGTCAGTAATGACCGCAGTCCGTTACTGACACACCCCTGTTTCTTCACTTATAGTACGACCAAGTTCACACCACACAGGATTCCTACCAACGTGACGGCCACCCCCAACGCCGAGAACGCAACACCCGCACCGGACATGCTGGCAGCCATTGACATGGGCTCCAACAGTTTTCACATGGTCGTGGCCCGCCTGGTGCACGGCGAGATCCGCACGGTGGAAAAAATGGGCGAGAAGGTTCAGCTCGGCGCTGGCCTGGACCAGTACAACCGCCTGACCGAGGCCGCCCAGCAACGGGCGCTGGAGTGCCTGAGCCGGTTTGCCCAGCGGCTTCAGGGCATGCCTGCGGCGGGGGTGCAGATTGTCGGCACCAACGCCTTGCGGGTGGCACGCAACGCCCACGAGTTTATTGCCCGGGCGGAGGACGTCCTGGGTTATCCGGTGGAAGTAATTGCCGGCCGGGAAGAAGCCCGCCTGATCTATCTGGGGGTATCCCACACCCTGGCGGACGATTCCGGTAAACGGCTGGTGATTGATATCGGCGGCGGCAGCACCGAGTTTATTATCGGCCAGCGCTTCGAGCCCCAGGAACTGGAAAGCCTGCACATGGGCTGCGTATCGTTCCGCAACCGCTATTTCCCGGACGGCAAGATCAGCCGCCGGCAAATGGACAAGGCCATCATCCACGCCGAGCAGGAACTGCAGAATATCCGCCAGCACTACCGGCAGGTGGGCTGGCAAAGTTCCGTGGGCTCTTCCGGGTCGATCAAGGCCATCGCCAATGTGCTGGCCGCCCTGAAGATTACCGATGGCACCATTACCCGCACCGCCATGGAAGAGCTGCGCAAGCGGCTGGTGGATATGGGCAAGGTGGAAAAACTGGCCGAGCTGGGTGTCCGGCAGGATCGCCAGAGCATTTTCCCGGCCGGCTTTGCCATTCTGCTGGCCGCCTTCCGGTCACTGGACATCGACGCCATGACCTTCGCAGACGGCGCCCTGCGTGAAGGCCTGCTGTACGACATCGTCGGGCGTATCCAGCATGAAGATGTGCGGGAGCGGACCATTTCCGCACTGCAGGAACGCTACCATGTCGACCAGGCCCACGGTGCCGCCGTTGAGCAGACCGCCATGGCCGCCTGGGAGCAGGTCGCCGACCAGTGGGGCCTGCGCACCGATGCCGACGAAGATGTGCTGCGCTGGGCCTGCCGGCTGCACGAAATCGGCCTGACCATTTCCCACAGCCAGTACCACAAACACGGCGCCTACCTGCTGCGTTACTCTGACCTGCCTGGCTTTACCCAGCAGTTCCAGAAAGACCTGGCCACCCTGGTGCGCGGCCACCGGCGTAAATTTTCAGCGGCGGTATTTGAAGGCATCGAGCCGGAAGACAAGCCCCGGCTGCGTTACCTGTGTGTGCTGGTCCGGCTTGCGGTGCTGATCCAGCATCCCCGCAACCTGGAACAACCGCCGGAATTTTCCCTGCACGGCCACGAGAACAAGCTGGTGGTGGAACTGCCCCAGGGCTGGCTGGACAACCGGCCGCTGACCCTGGCAGACCTGAAAAACGAGCGGGATTACCTGGCCCGGCAGGATTTCGTGCTGGAGATCAGCGGCCGCTGAGGCCGGCACTCAGCCGGCCAGTTCTGCCTCCAGGTTTTCCACGGTTTCACTGACCTCCAGCCACTCGGCTTCCACATCGTCCAGTTCCCGCTTCAGGCCGGTCTGCTGTGCCAGCAGCTCCTTCAGCTTCACCTTGGCGCTGTCGTCGTAGATGGCCGGATCGGACAACTGCTGTTCGACCCCAGCCAGCTCCTGCTGAAGCTGCTCCATCCGGGCTTCCAGGTTTCCCTGCTTCTTGCGCCAGGGGCTCAGTTTCTGGCGCAGCTCAGCTTCCTGGCGCTTGCGGACCTTGCGCTCATCGGCGGTCAGGGCGGTGGCGCCGGTGGCAACCTTGTTTTCTGCCGCCTGTTCGACCACCTCACGTTTCGGAGGCTCATCGTCGTCCTTGCGGCGTTCCGCCAGCCAACGCTCGTAGTCTTCCAGGTCGCCGTCGTATTCCTGCACCGCACCGTCTGACACCAGCCAGAACTGGTCCACAGTGTTGCGCAGCAGATGCCGGTCGTGGGACACCACCACAATGGCTCCGTCGAAGTTCTGCAGGGCCATGGTCAGGGCCTGGCGCATTTCCAGGTCCAGGTGGTTAGTGGGCTCATCCAGCAGCAACAGGTTGGGTTTCTGCCAGGCAATGATCGCCAGCGCCACCCGTGCCTTCTCGCCACCGGAGAAAGAACGGATCGGGCTCAGGGCCTCGTCACCGTGGAAATCAAAGCCGCCCAGGAAGTTTCTTACCTGCTGCTCGGAGGCCCTTGGGGCCAGGCGCTGCAGGTGCAGGAACGGGCTGGCGTCCAGGTCCAGCGATTCCAGCTGATGCTGGGCGAAGTAACCGATGGCCAGGTGCTCGCCACACGTTCGCTCACCGGCAAGCAGCGTACCAGTGCCACGCAGGGCATCCATAAAGGTGGACTTGCCGGCGCCGTTCGGGCCCAGCAGGCCGATCCGGGACCCCGGCAACAGGGTGACGTTAATGTTCCGCAGGATCGCGGTATCGCCATGGCCCGCTACGCCGTGTCGAATCGACAACAAGGGGTTCGATACCTTGTCGGCCATGGGGAATTCGAAGCTGAACGGCGAATCTACATGGGCCGGGGCAATCCGCTCCATGCGCTCCAGTGCCTTGACCCGGCTCTGGGCCTGCTTGGCCTTGGTGGCCTTGGCCTTGAACCGGTCAATAAAGCGCTGGATTTCGGCAATCCGGGCCTGCTGGCGCTCGAAGCCCGCCTGCTGCTGGGCCAGCCGCTCGCTGCGCTGAACCTCAAAGGCGGAATAGTTGCCGGTGTAGAGCACCAGTTTTTTCTGGTCGAAATGCACCAGGTGGGTGGCCACCCGATCCATGAAATCCCGGTCGTGGGAGATAAACAGCAGGGTGCCGGAGTAGCGACGCAGCCAGTTCTCCAGCCACAGGCAGGCGTCCAGGTCCAGGTGGTTGGTGGGCTCATCCAGCAGCAACAGGTCTGACGGGCGCATCAGCGCCTGGGCCAGGTTCAGCCGGATGCGCCAGCCCCCGGAAAACGCCGATACCGGCCGCTCCGCATCGCTGTCGGCAAAGCCCAGGCCCCGCAACAGGGCTTCTGCCCTCCGTGGAGCAGACCAGGCTTCGTGCAGGTCCAGCTCGCCGTGAGCGTGGGCGATGGCGTGGTCATCGCCCCGGGCTTCGGCCTCGGCCAGTTCCCGTTCCAGCCGGCGCAGTTCGAAATCACCATCCAGGATAAAATCCCGGGCCGAGCGTGCCGAGGCTTCGACTTCCTGCGCCATATGGGCAATCCGGCAACCGCCGGGCAAGGATACACCACCCTGCTCCGCCGCCAGCTGCCCCAGTAACAGCTTGAATAAACTGGACTTACCGGCGCCGTTGGCGCCCACAATGGCCACCCGCTGGCCGGGTTGAACTGTCAGGTTGACGTTTTCTAGCAACCAGACGCCGCCTCGTTGTAAACTGAGATCGGTTATCGTTAACATAGATTTACTTTATCCATGGAATTCTGCCGGAACGCGCCCTGCCATGACCGCTTGCCAGCCTGAACCGCTGAATCTGCCGGTAACAATGGAACCGGATAACCCACTCTGGCGTTATGCACTGGCCTGTTGGCGAAACCCCGGGCTGGCACAGGGCTGCCTGGAGCTTCAGAAGCAGGGCTGGAGTGTTACCCGAATTTTATGCGCCGCGTGGCTGGGCGTGAACGGGCGCGTGTTCACTGGTATCGAGGACGCTAAGGTAACAGAGTGGCGCGACCGTGTAACCGGTAGCATCCGGTCGGCGCGAAAATCCATTCCCCGGCACCATGAAGACTGCCGGCAACTGCGGGAAGCCCTGGCCAGCGCCGAATTACAGGCGGAACAAACGGAACTGGCCCTGGCCTGGCAATCCATCATGACCTTGAATCCGGAGACCGGCACCATGCAAGACACCACCGCTGCCATCCTGCAAAACCTGGATGCGGCAGCACCGGCCCGGACACCGGAGCCCGATCAGATGAATCAATTACATACGCTGGCTGCACAGCTGGCCGATACTGCCCGGGGAGACAGTCAGCCATGTTCATGAAATGGCTGATTCGCCTGGCCTTTCCGGCACTGGGCCTGCTGTTGCTGCTGATGTTTTTCGGCCTGGGCGACCCGGAGACGGTATCCAAACCCACGGCAGAGAAAAAACCTGAAGAGGTGCCCCGCTTCGAGGGCCTGCTGCCCTCACCCATTCCGGTAGAGGGCCCCGACATTGTATTCAAGTGGCAGGATACCGAAGGCAACTGGCACTACGCCGACCAGCCTCCGGAGCAGGGCTCCTGGAACGCCCTGGCCATCGACCGGCCGAGCCAGACACCCCAGGCCACAGGCGCCGATTCCGCCAACGACTGGCAGGCACCCTACCGCGCACCGTTCAGCCTCAATGGCTCCACCGACAGCAACGGTTCCTGACCTCCCCGGACAACTCCCTTACCACATGTTCAGTGGCATACTGGCGACGAACCCGTTACCTTGTCTTTCTTAACAAATCCAATAGGGCCCGGCGCCCTGATACACGTGTAAAGGACGGAAATATGAAGAAAACCCTGTTAGCTGTTGCCATGACCGGCCTGGTTGCCGGTTGCTCCAATTCCCAGGAACCGGCCAAGGACCCTGCCCTGGAGTCCACTCCGGAAAAGGTCAGCTACGGCATGGGCCTGGTACTGGGCGAGCGCATGGGCAACGACCTGCCAGACCTGCAGATGGAGCAATTTCTTCAGGGTATCCAGCACGGCCACGCCGGCGATGAAGATGCCAAGCGCCTGAGCCGCGAGGAAATCCAGGAAGCTCTGATGGCGTATCAGCAGGATATGCAGGCCCAGCAGGAGCAGCAGGTCGAGGAACTGGCCCAGAAGAACCAGGCAGCCGGTGAGGCGTTCCTGGCTGAAAACAGCGAGCGTGACGGCGTAGAGACCACCGAGTCCGGCCTGCAGTACGAAGTCATTGAAGAAGGCAATGGCACTCAGCCGACCGCCGAAGACCAGGTGCAGGTGCATTACACCGGAGAGCTGATCAATGGTGAGGTTTTCGACAGCTCCCGTGAGCGCGGCCAGCCTGTCACCTTCGGCCTGAACCAGGTTATTCCGGGCTGGACCGAAGGCCTGCAGCTGATGAGCGAAGGCGCCCGTTACAAGCTGTACATCCCGTCAGACCTGGCCTACGGCCCGGGCGGCAACCAGGCGATCGGCCCCAACGAAGTGCTGGTGTTTGATGTGGAACTGCTGGCAGTGAATCCGGGCGAAGAATAAACAAAGGCCCTGAACAGCAAAAAACCGGCCTGATTGCCCAGGCCGGTTTTTTTTATGATTCGGTTGTTGACCCTGCCCGGATCAGGCGGATGCCATTTTGCCGGCGTGGGCGTTGTGCAGGTGTTCGATCAGGAAATCTTCCAGCTCGAACCGGCTCTCAAGTACTTCGCCAAGCTTCGAGACTTCTTCAAACAGGAAGCTCACATCCTGTTCGGTCAGGATGCGGCCATCCACGTTGTCATTGAAGTTCAGCGCCACTTCCGTGGTTTCCTGGATGCGGGGATACACCTTGGCCGCCAGTTCTTCGCCACCGTCGTTGAATTCCCGGGCTTCGCGGATCAGCTGTTCGTAGATTTCAAAATGGCCGGTCGATACATAGTCCACCAGCACTTCGCACAGGCGAATAAACTTTTCCCGGAGCATGTCGGTTTGCGAGTAATCCGTCAGCGCTGACAGCTCACAGTAATGAACCAGCAGTTCCTGGCGCTCTTTCAGCCAACGGTCGATCAGCTCGCTGACGCCACCCCAACGCTCCCTGGCATTCCGGCAATTCTCCAACATGACGCCTGTCTCCCCTCAGTCTTTACGTCAGGCAACCAAGTTACCCCATGGCTGCAGCCTGCCGCAACTGTTTCAGCTATTCACCCAGTTTTTGGGTTGGTAGCTCCGGAACATGACAAACAAGCCAACCAGAATGACCAGGCTGAAGAACACCGCGGTCCAGCCCGGAATACTCAGACCCAGAAAACGCCAGACCACGGCTGCACAGTCTCCGGTGCCTTTGAGGGCGGTCTGCAGCACTTCAAACCAGGGCAGGACTTCGAGCATGTAATCCACTGAGGGGCCGCAGGCTGGCACCTGGTCTTCCGGCAGGCTTTGCAGCCATAACTGCCGTCCGGCTACGCCAAGCCCGGCACCGGCACTGAGCACCATCAGGAAGCCGTAAACCCGGTTACCGAAACCTTTGGGACCATGCAGGAATGCCAGCAAGCTGACCAGCCCGGCACCCATAAAGCCGAAGCGCTGCAACCAGCACAAGGGACAGGGTTCAAGCCCCATCACGTGCTCCATGTAGAAGGCCACCGCAAGCAGCCCGGCGCACACCAGAAATACAAGACCGAAAATCCATCTGCTCGTCAAAACACTACCCCGCATCACAGTTAGGGACTGCACGAAAACTCAGTGAGCAATCCTACCCCATGACGCGGGCAGAGCATAAGCGGTTAAAGCAAAAGGGGAAGAAAAATCGGGGATCAGGCGATGCGGGCAAACAGATCGTCGTCGCCCTGCTGGCCACCGGCCTGCACGGCTTCACCGGCGTCGTCCCAGCCGGCCTCCCAGGCCGCAATCACAACGTCACCGCGATAGGGGCAGCGGGTTTTGTCCATACCCATGGAACCGGCCATGTAACCCTGCCGATACGCCTTGTTCAAGGCTTCCACGTCCCATCCGAGTTTGATGTCTCTTGCCACGGTACAGCCTCCCTTACCTGATGTTAATAAACGTAACAACAGGTAAGGGAGGCGGCAAGCGGCAAAAGCACTTTCTGTGAGTCAGGTCGCTTTCAGGCTTTCAGATAGTCTTCCAGGAATTCGGAGAACGGCTGGGTATCGGCCGCTTCCATCGCCTGCTGCTCCGCCAGCGATTCCCGGGTCATGGCCTGGTAGGCCGACAGCACATCCGGCGCCAGAGTCTCATTACGGAGGGTTTGCTGATGCTGGCGGGACATTTCCAGGGTCCAGTCCCGGTGGCCAAGGCCGGACGCACTCATAGCATCGAGCACCCGGGCAGAAGGTACCGCCCAGTCTGAGCCCTGCAGCTTGTCGCGCTGTGCAGCCAGGGCGTTGCGGTAGGTCTCACCCTGCTCCCAGCCGTCGAGTTGTTCCGCCAGCGGCTGCAGCCGGTCCAGCAGTTCCCGCGCGGCGTTGCCGACAGGCACCCGTTCGCCGTTTGCCCGGCACAGGGCCAGTTCCTGCCAGCGGCCGGAAGCCACGACATCCTTGTAGTTGTCATCCAGCCGCTCGCATTCTTCGTCGCCAATACGCGGCGAGTCGGTCAGCAGGCAATCGAGCAGGAACAGGTCCAGGAAATCAACCTGCGCCTGGTTCACGCCGACCGGCGAGAAAGGATCGAGGTCCAGGCAACGCACTTCGATGTACTCCACGCCCCGGGCATCCAGCGCCTGTATCGGCTTTTCGCCCCGTTCGGTGGTGCGTTTCGGGCGCACCGCGCTGTAATACTCGTTCTCAATCTGCAGCACGCTGGTGTTGATCTGGATGAACTCGCCATCGCGCTGGGTGCCGATGGCCTCATAGGCCGGCCAGTTGGTGTGGATGGCGCGGTCCAGGGTGCGGGTGTAGGTGGCCAGTTCGTTGAAACAGATATTCAGGGAGGCCTGGGCATTGTTGTGGTAGCCCAGATCGCCCATGCGCAGGGAGGTCGCATACTGGCCGTGCCAGGTGCGGTCGTCGAAGCGGCTGAGATCGTACTTCATGTTGGCAACGAAGCTGGAATCCAGCGCCGGAGACGCCCCGAACAGCAACATCAGCAGCCAGCTGCGGCGGCGGAAGTTGCGGATCAGCCAGAAGTACTGGTCGGATTTGAAATCCTGCAGGGAATCGCTGTTGCCCGTGACTTCCTGCCACTTCTGCCAGAAGCTGTCGGGCAGCGACAGGTTGTAGTGGGCACCGGCAATGCTCTGCATCACCCGGCCATAGCGCACCGCCAGTCCCTGACGATAAACATGCTTGAGCTGGCCGATGTTGGAACGGCCATACTCGGCGATGGGAATGCTCTGGTCGCCATCGATTTCGCAGGGCATGCTGGCGGCCCAGAACACTTCGTCACCCAGGTTCTGCTGCACATAACGGTGGGTGTCCCGCAGGGATTCCAGCATGGCACCGGTGCTGTTGAACACCGGGGTAATCAGCTCCAGCAGGGCTTCGGAATAGTCGGTGGTAATCCGCCCGTGGGTCAGGGCAGAGCCCAGAGCCTCCGGATGGGGCGTCTGGGCGATGAAGCCGTTGGCATCCACCCTCAGACCTTCTTTCTCGACACCTTTCAGAAAACCGCTCCAGTCACTGGCGGCAAACTGCTGAAGCAGGGAGTGGCGGGAATCTGCCATGATTGGCTCCTGTTGAAGCGGCTACCCTTTTATGGGATGGCCGCCATTGATTCAAGGAAGTGGTTTAACGGCCGCCTTTACGGGCAGAGGCCAGTGCCTGTGCCAGCGCGCCAGCCATGGCACCCTGCGCGGGCTGGGAACCCTGGCCGCCACGGGGCTTGCGGTCGTTACCGCGGCCACCACTGCGATCGGCGCCACGGGCCGGCTTGGACGACGCCTCGGCACCGGGCTGGTCATCCATACGCATGGACAGGGCAATCCGTTTACGGGGAATGTCCACTTCCATCACTTTAACCTTAACGATATCACCCGCCTTCACCACTTCGCGCGGATCTTTGACGAAAGTATGGGACAAGGCAGAGATATGTACCAGACCGTCCTGGTGCACGCCGATGTCCACGAACGCGCCGAAGTTGGTCACGTTGGTGACGGAGCCTTCCAGCACCATGCCCGGCTTCAGGTCGTTCAGGGTTTCCACCCCTTCCTCGAAGTGGGCGAAACGGAATTCCGGACGCGGGTCCCGGCCCGGCTTTTCCAGCTCGGAGATGATATCTTTCACTGTGGGCAGGCCGAACTGCTCGGTCACGTAATCCTGCGGGTTGAGGCTGCGCAGGAACGCAGAGTCGCCAATAATGTCGTCCACTTTCTTGCCGTTGCGCTGGGCAATGGCTTCCACCACGCCATAGGCTTCCGGGTGCACAGACGAGCGGTCCAGCGGGTTATCGCCACCGGCAATGCGCAGGAAGCCGGCAGCCTGTTCGAAGGTGCGCTCACCCAGCCGGGAGACTTTCATCAGCTGCTTGCGGCTGACGAACTTGCCGTTCTGGTTGCGGAAATCGACGATGTTCTGGGCAATGCTCAGGTTCAGGCCGGACACCCGGGTGAGCAACGGTACAGACGCGGTGTTCAGGTCTACCCCCACCCCGTTTACACAGTCTTCCACCACCGCATCCAGGCTGCGGGATAATTGAACCTGGGACACATCATGCTGGTACTGACCCACGCCGATGGACTTGGGCTCAATTTTCACCAGCTCTGCCAGCGGGTCCTGCAAACGGCGGGCAATGGACACTGCACCCCGGATGGTGACGTCCAGGTCCGGCAGTTCCCTGGAGGCAAATTCGGAAGCAGAGTAAATCGACGCCCCGGATTCATTCACCACAATGCGGGCCAGCTTCAGTTCCGGGTAACGCTTGCAGAGGTCGCCCACCAGCTTCTCGGTTTCCCGGGACGCGGTGCCGTTACCAATGGCTACCAGCTCAATCTTGTACTTCTGACACCAGGCCGCCAGCTGCGCGATGGAGGGCTCCCACTGATTTTTGGGCGCATGGGGGTAAATCGCGCCGTGGTCGACCACCTGGCCGGTGCCGTCAATCACCGCCACTTTCACACCGGTACGCAGGCCGGGGTCCAGGCCCAGGGTCGCGCGCGGGCCGGCGGGGGCCAGTAACAGCAGATCTTTCAGGTTGGCGGCAAACACGTTGATGGCTTCAGCTTCAGCGGCTTCGCGTACCTGGGACATCAGGTCGGTTTCAATCTGGGTAGAGAGCTTCACCCGCCAGGTCCAGCGCACCACCTCGCCCAGCCATTTGTCGGCGGCACGGCCGTTGTCGCGAATGCGCCAGTGGGCGGCGATGCGCTGCTCCGCCGGATGGGGCTGGCGGCGGTCGTCTTCGGCATCACCCATCACAAGGCTGTAGGCCAGGATGCCTTCATTGCGGCCACGCAGAATGGCCAGGGCCCGGTGCGAAGGAACCTTCTTCAGCGGCTCGATGTGGTCGAAGTAATCGCGGAATTTCGCGCCTTCGTTTTCCTTGCCGTCCACCACGCTGACTTTCAGCTGGCCTTCCTGCCACACGAAATCCCGCAGCGCGCCCAGCAGCTCGGCATCTTCGGCAAAGCGCTCCATCAGGATGTAGCGGGCGCCATCAAGCGCAGCCTTGGTGTCGTCAATGCCGGCTTCGGCATTCAGGTAGCCGGCAGCGGTGGCTTCCGGGTCCAGTGTGGGGTCATCAAACAGGGCGTCCGCCAGCGGTTCCAGCCCCGCCTCCTTGGCAATCTGGGCCTTGGTGCGGCGCTTTGGCTTGTAGGGCAGGTACAGGTCTTCCAGGCGGTTCTTGGTGTCTGCCGCCTCGATGGCCGTGCGCAGCTCGTCGGTCAGCTTGCCCTGCTCCTCGATGCTGTTGAGGATAGTGCCCCGGCGGTCTTCCAGCTCCCGCAGGTAACGCAGCCGCTCTTCCAGGGTACGCAGCTGGCTGTCGTCCAGGGAGCCGGTGATTTCTTTCCGGTAACGGGCAATAAACGGAACGGTGGCACCTTCATCCAGCAGGGCGACGGTGGCGTTTACCTGCTGCTCACGTACGCCGAGTTCATCAGCAATGCGCCGGGAGATACTGTTCATGCGACCTCTGTTATCTTGCTTACAAAATTAATGGGCAAAGGTACAGCGGCTTGGTGTTGCAGGCAAGCTGGATGCTGCGTGGTGGTGTAGAATAGCCGGACGCAACACTCACCCCGGTTTATTCTCTGGCGTCTTTATCGTGAACAAGCTCAACCCCAGACAGCGCGAAGCGGTTCGCTACGCCGACGGCCCCCTGCTGGTGCTGGCGGGCGCCGGCAGTGGCAAGACCAGCGTGATCACCCGCAAGATTGCCTACCTGATTGAAGAACTGGGCATCCCGGGCCGGCACATTGCCGCCGTCACCTTTACCAACAAGGCCGCCCGGGAGATGAAAGAGCGGGTCGGGCGCATTGTTGACCGGGGCAAGACCCGGGGGCTGATTGTCTCCACTTTCCACAACCTGGGCCTGAACATGATCCGGGAGGAACATGCCCACCTGGGTTATCACCCCGGCTTTTCCATCTTCGATGCCGAAGATGCCAAGGCCCTGCTGCAAGACCTGATGCTGCGCGAAGCCAGCGCCGAGGCCGGTGATGAGCTGAACGATGTGCAGATGACCATCTCGTCCTGGAAGAATGCCATGCGCAGCCCCTCCGAGGCCTACAGCAAGGCGGCAGACGAGCGTGAGCAGCGCATTGCCATCGTTTACAGGCACTACAACGAATACCTGAAAGCCTACAACGCGGTAGATTTTGACGACCTGATCCTGCTGCCGGTGCAGCTGTTCCAGGACAACCCGGAGGTGCTGGCCAAGTGGCGCCGGAAAATCCGCTACATGCTGGTGGATGAGTACCAGGACACCAACGTGTGCCAGTACGAACTGGTGAAACAGCTGGTGGCCGAGCGGGCCGCGTTTACCGTGGTGGGCGATGATGACCAGTCCATATACGCCTGGCGCGGCGCCCGGCCGGAAAACCTGGCCCAGCTGAAGGAAGACTTCCCGAGCCTGAAAATCGTCAAGCTGGAACAGAACTACCGTTCCACCAGCCGGATCCTGCGCTGCGCCAACACGGTGATTGCCAACAACCCCCACGTGTTCGAGAAAGCCCTGTGGAGTGACCACACCGTGGGTGACGAAATCCGCATCATTCGTTGCCGCAACGAAGACGCCGAAACCGAGCGGGTGGCCACCGAAATTCTCGACCAGAAGCTGAAGAACGGCCTGGATTTCAAGGATTTCGCCGTTCTTTACCGGGGCAATCACCAGGCCCGACTGCTGGAGATGAAGCTGCAGGCCTACCAGATTCCCTACCGCATCTCCGGCGGCCAGTCGTTCTTCTCCAAGAACGAGATCAAGGATGCGATGTCGTACCTGCGGCTGATGATTAACCCGGACGACGATGCCGCCTTCCTGCGGGTGGTGAACGTGCCGCGCCGGGAAATCGGCCCGCGCACCCTGGAGCAACTCAGCCACTATGCCCGCTCCCGCAACGTCAGCCTGTTCAAGGCGCTGGGTGATATGGGCGCAGCAACCCATGTCACCGAGAAAGGCCTGGACCGGCTGCGACGCTTCGCCCACTGGGTCGACAAAACCTGCGAGCGCCTGTTCTCGGAAGACCCGATTCCGGTGATCAAGCAGCTGTTCACCGACATCGAATACGAAGAGTGGCTGCACCAGCATTCCGGCAGTCCGAAGCAGGCCGAACGGCGGATGGAGAACATCTGGTACCTGGTGGAGTCGATCCAGCGCATGCTGGACGACGGCAAGGGCACGGCCGACGAGATCGGCATCGAGGATGCCATCGCCAAGCTGGTACTGCGGGACATGATGGAGCAGCGTGAAGAGGAAGATGACAGCGACAAGGTTCAGTTGCTGACCCTGCATGCTTCCAAGGGCCTGGAATTTCCCCATGTGTTCATTATGGGCCTGGAAGAAGAGATCCTGCCGCACCGGAGCAGCATCGAAGAAGGCAATGTGGAGGAAGAACGGCGCCTGATGTATGTAGGCATCACCCGGGCCCGGGAAACCCTGGCGCTGACCTATGCTGCCTCACGCAAGCAATACGGAGAAAAGCTGGAGACCATTCCCAGCCGGTTCCTGGACGAACTGCCGGAAGACGATGTGCGATGGGAAGGGCTGGGGGAGTCTGACCAGCAGGTCAACCAGAAAAAGGGCAAGGCCACTCTCAGCGCCCTGATTGGCGACCTGGGCCTGTAAAACGACAAAACCCCGCACGAGCGGGGTTTTGCGTCACAAGCCAGGGATTACTGGCTTGATTCCACCATGTGTTCAACGGCGGCAACAATTTCTTCATCAGAACAGCTGGCACAGGCACCTTTCGGCGGCATGGCGTTGAAGCCGTTGATGGCGTGGCTGATCAGGGTTTCCATGCCCTGCTCGATGCGAGGCGCCCACTGGTCGGCATTGCCGACAATCGGAGCACCAGCTGCACCGGTGGCGTGGCACGCAGTACAGGCTGCGTTGTACACGTCGCTGCCGGAACGGGCAGCAGCACCGGCGCTGGCTTCCTGGGCAGGCGCAGCTGCGGCTTCGCCACACTCTTCACCCTGCAGGCACACTTCGCCAACCGGCTTGATGCGGTCGCGGATTTCGTCTTCAACACTTGCTACTGCGGCGCCGGCGGCCAGGCCAAAACCAAGCAGAACTACAGCCAGGACTCTCTTCATCTTCACAATGCACCTCGCATTTGAGCGTTATAATCTTTCGGTCGCCGCATTATAGCGACTGTGCCCCGGCAAAAAAACCAAATGGCAGAATCAGAAATTGATTTCAACCATTTTAGTGACAGTTTCGTAGGGTGTATCTGAACTGTTACCGTTTCCGGTTACCATAGTCATCCGACATTCCTCCACCAGGTACCTTGAGCCCGACCATGCCACAGACGCCCGCCCCACGCCCGGATAAACGACGCAAATCCCTGCTGATCCTGGAGTTCTCCAGCCTGGCTGTCCTGTTGGTGTCCATGGGCTGGTTCAGCAACCTGTCCAGCGCCGGCAACCCGGTGCATCCGGCCTGGCTGCTGGTTCCTGCGGTGGCCAGTCTGGGTGTTTTTCTCAGCTTTATCGGCCTGATGTACCTGCGCTGGGTAGCCTCAGTCAGCGATGACCGCCGCACCCGGCACCGGATTATTTTTGCACTTCTGACCTTAACCCTGCTGGGCGTCTGGGTGTATGGCATTGCCAACACCTGGCTCAGCCTGACCGCCAGCCAGTAAGGACACACCATGCACCTGACCGCCCGTTTTCCCCTTGCCTTGATTGTATTGGCGCTGACGGCAAGCCCGGCGAGTTTCGCACAGGATACCGGCGACAGCTCCGTAAACTGCGCCCTGATCCGGGACGGCGTGCAGCGGCTGGCCTGCTACGACGCCCGGAATGATCCCCAGACAGCCCGGGATAACGCCAGCGAAGAGGCACTGGAAACCTCTGAAGCACAGGCGGAACAACTGGCTGCCGACAAGGAGACCCGCGCGGAGATTGTCGGCAACGCCCTGGAGGATGACCCGGACGAAGGGGTCATGAAATCACTGGTGAATAATTACCTGGCGGCCGAGCAGGCGGTGTTTTCCTTTGCCGGCAGCCTGGTAACCCACAAGCCCAACTACATCCTTCCGCTGACCTGGGTAGACCACCCCAACCCAAACCCGGTCAGCCCGCGGCTGGGCACCACTGGCTACGACTACTTCCTGGAGAATGAGGAAGCCAAATACCAGATCAGTTTCAAGGTACCGTTGCTGACCGGCTTCTTTGATAAGCGGACCACGTTCTGGTTCGGCTATACCCAGAAGTCGTTCTGGCAGGTGTACAACCAGGACGAATCAGCCCCCTTCCGGGAGACCAACTACGAGCCCGAGCTGTTTTTCCGGCACCAGCTGGACTGGGATATCGGACCGGGCACCCTGAACGGGGTCACCATTGGCTTCAACCACCAGTCCAACGGCCAGGCGGACCCCCGGTCCCGGAGCTGGAACCGGATCAAGGCGTCCGCCGCGTATAGCTATGACCGATGGTTGTTCCAGGTGGAGCCGTGGTACCGGCTGCCGGAGAGTTCCAGCGAGAATGATAATGCGGATATCGAACGGTATCTGGGGCACGCCAGTTATAACGCGGTGTACAAGCTGACGGAGGATCGGACGTTTTCGCTGAAGTTGCTGAATAATTTGCGGTCGGATAACCGGACGTCGGTGGAGTTTGGGTACAGCTTTCCTATCGGGGAGACGTTGAAGGGGTTTTTCCAGTATTACAACGGGTATGGGGAGAGTTTGATTGACTACAATGAGCGGATTGAGCGGTTTGGTATCGGCATTATGTTGAATGACTGGCTTTGAGCCGGGCACTCAATCTCCTTTAACACCGGAGCCCTGCCCGTCTGGGGGTGATCCCTTCTGAAACACGCTCCTTGCGGCACATCCATGTGGCGCTTGAGCTCCGCCATCCATGGCTCCGCACAGTTTCAGAAGGGATCACCCCCAGCCGGTCACCCGACATTGGCTGGGGATTCCGCCAAAGTCAGCCTCTGTTTAATTTCTCCATTTCCGCCAGCAGTTCTTCCGTTTTCTTTTCCATCAGGGCCTTGTCCGCCCGTGCTTCCACGTTCAGGCGAACCACCGGTTCGGTGTTGGACATGCGCAGGTTGAAGCGCCAGTTGTCGAACTCTACGCTCAGGCCGTCTACGTAGCTGACGTTTTTGGCGCCGGGGCTGTAGAGGGCTTCCATCGCGGCGAGGACTTTGGCGGGGTCGGATATGGTGCGGTTGATTTCGCCGCTGGCCGGGTAGGCTTTTATTCTAGCGTCGATGAGGGACGACAGGGTTTGGCCGCTCTGGCACAGGCGTTCGGCGATGAGTAGCCAGGGGATCATGCCGCTGTCGCAGTAGGCGAAGTCGCGGAAGTAGTGGTGGGCGCTCATTTCGCCACCGTATACGGCGTCTTCGTCGCGCATTCTTTGTTTGATGAAGGCGTGGCCGGTTTTGCTTTCGATGGCTTCGCCGCCGGCGGCTTCTACCAGGTCCTGGGTGTTCCAGGTGAGGCGGGGGTCGTGGATGACTTTTCCGCCGCCGGTTTTTCTGAGGAACTGGTCCGCCAGCAGGCCGACGATGTAGTAGCCTTCGATGAAGCGGCCGGTTTCGTCGAAGAAGAAGCAGCGGTCGTAGTCGCCGTCCCAGGCGATACCCATGGCGGCGCCGTGTTCGATGACGGCATCTGCCGTGGCGGTGCGGTTTTCCGGCAGGATGGGGTTGGGTACGCCGTTGGGGAAGTGTCCGTCCGGCTGGTGGTGCACTTTGATAAATTCGAACGGCAGGTGTTGTTCCAGTTCATCAATCACCAGACCAGCGCCGCCGTTGCCGGCGTTGCAGACGATGGTCATGGGCTTGAGGGAGCTGGCGTCGATGTAGCCCAACAGGTGGTCTGTGTAGGCGGCCATCACTTCCAGGGTTTCGTACCTGCCCTGCTCCGGCGCACCAAAGAAGGGTTCGCGCACGCGGTCCCGGATGTCGTTCAGGCCGTTATCGGAGCTGATGGGCCGGGACTGGGGGCCGACCATTTTCATGCCGTTGTGGTCTTTCGGGTTGTGGCTGGCGGTGACCATGATGCCGCCGTCCATGCCGTAGTGGCTGGTGGCAAAGTACACCTGTTCGGTGCCACACAGGCCGATGTCGTAAACGTCGGCACCGGCCGCCATCAGGCCGGAGCTGAGCGCCTCGGAGATTTCCGGGCTGGACAGGCGGATGTCATAGCCGACGATGACTTTTTTTGCACCGGTGATTTCCACATAGGCCCGGCCGATTTTTTCTGCCAGGGGCGGGTTCAGCTGGTCCGGAACCCGGCCCCGGAGGTCATAGGCTTTGAAGCAGGACAGATCCATTGTCGGTGATTACTCCGCTGCCGAGGACTGCAGCTGGATGTAGTTCTGGATACCCATCTGGGAAATCATCTCCAGCTGGGTTTCGAGCCAGTCGATATGCTCTTCTTCGCTGTCGAGGATGCTCCGGAAGAGTTCGCGGCTGGTAAAGTCCTGAACCTGTTCGCAGTAGATGATAGCTTCTTTCAGGTCTGTGTGTGCGGTGTGCTCAAGTTTGAGGTCGCACTCGATCATTTCCTGAACGTTCTCGCCAATCAGCAATTTGTTCAGATCCTGCAGGTTGGGCAGTCCCTCCAGGAACAGAATGCGCTCGATCAGCTGATCGGCGTGCTTCATTTCGTCAATGGATTCTTCGTATTCCTTGGCTGCCAGCTTGGTAATGCCCCAGTCCTTGTACATTCTGGAATGCAAAAAATACTGGTTGATGGCGGTCAGCTCGTTGGCAAGAACCTTGTTCAGATACTGGATGACTTTCTTATCGCCTTTCATAACCAAATTCCTTATGTCGCAGTTGCTTTAATTCACAAGGATAGTCGGTTTACCGGCAATAAAAAATCACGGATGTGAAAGAGGTGCAATTGCAGTATCGGGACAGGTCAGCCCGTCAGGCGGGCTGGGCCAGCATGTTGGCAAGCGCCAGATAATCCGGTGACCGGGCTTCCTTAAGGATCTCCCGCGCGGTGCAGGCGCAGCGACCACACTGGCGGCCGACACCCAGCTCCTTACCCAGCTGGCGCATGGAGCTGACACCATTTTCGGCGGCTTCGCGGATTTCTCTGTCTGTTACCCCGTAACACAGGCAAACGTACATAGGGCGCTCTCACTAACAGCACTAAAGTTAGTGATAATTATTGTTATTAACAAACAGGAATGCAACCCTTTTAACCGCGGAATTTGTTGAGAAAGGTTACCGTTCTGTTTCCCGGGTCAGGTTGCGGGCACCGGAGGCTGTTACCGCTACGTTGTCCTCAATACGAATACCCCCACAGCCTTGCAGCTCATCAAGCAGGCCCCGGTTCAGGTACTTTGCCTGCGGCCCGTTCAGCACAGGCTCCAGCAGTGACGGAATAAAATAGAGGCCGGGTTCGATGGTGACCACCATGCCCTCTTCCAGGGTGCGGGTCAGGCGCAGGAACGGCGCATCTTCCGGGGGCGGCGTCGGCTTGCCGGCGACATCGTGCACCTGGATGCCCAGAAAATGGCCGATGCCGTGGGGGAAGAAGGCCCGGCTGATGCCCTGCTCTACGATCGCCTCGTCACTCAACCCGGAAACAAGCCCGGACGCAGACAGCAAGGCCGCGATGCCCTGATGGGCCTTGCGGTGAATATCCACGTAATCCACGCCGGGAGCCACCATCTCGCAAAGCCGCAGCTGCAGTTTTTCCAGGCCGTGCACCAGTGCCGCAAACCTCGGCTCCCCGGGGCCGGCCGTAGTGCGGGTAATGTCGGAGCAGTAGCCCCGATAACGCACACCGGCGTCGATCAGAAGGCTGCGGGGCCGGCGCGGCGGCTGAACGTCGTAATACTGGTAATGCAGGGTGCCCGCGTGTTCGTTCAGGCCGATGATGCTGTGGTAGGGCGCTTCGGCTTCACGTTGGCTGGTGGCCTGCTGGTAGGCGAGGTTGATCCCGAATTCGCTGTCGCCAGCCAGGAAGGCATCCCGGGCGGCATTATGGCCAGCCAGGGCAATCCGGTTGGCATGGGCCAGGCATTCGATTTCGTAGGATGTTTTGCGCACCCGGGTTTCTTCCACAGCCGCCACCAGTGCCGCCGGGTTATGCTCTCCCGGCACGCCGTCCAGCACCAGCGGATCGCCGATCACCGCCAGCCGGCCCGGGTTGTCCAGCTCCGGAGCGCCGGGCTGCTGCCGGCTGCGCACTTCAACAACCTCTTGCCAGGGTTCTTCAGGCAGCGCCGGGTTGGCATGCCAGAAATCCACCGGCTGGTAAAGCCAGAGCACCGGTTTGTGGCCGGGGCGAATCAGCAGCCAGCTGTGCTCCTGACCGGCCAGGCCGGTCCAGTGCAGAAACGGCCCGAAGCCCTGAAACACGTAGGTTTGATCATCCCGGTACCGGTAGGGGGCAGCGCCGGAGGCAATCAGCAGGCTGTCGTATCCGTGTTCAGTCAGCGCCTGGTCGTACCGGTTCTGCAGCTCCTGGATGTGGGTGGGCTGCAGGTCGAGGATGTCTTGGTTTGGCATAGATGAAGCAGAACTCCTAGAACGGAAAGGTAAACGGCAGGAACAAAGCCGTAAACACCCCGGTCAGCCCCATACCCAGAGACGAAAAAGCACCGGCTGTTGGGCTGATTTCAAACGCCCGGGCGGTGCCAATGGCATGGCCATTCAGGCCCAGTGCGAAACCGATAATCCGGTCGTCCCTGATGTTGAGCCAGCGGGCGCACCAGTCTACAAACACCGAGGCCAGCACGCCGGTAATCAGCAAGCCGCCCAGGGTAAGCGACACAGAGCCACCCAGCTGCTCGGCAATACCCATGGCTATGGGTGCCGTCACCGACTTTGGTGCCAGGGAAGACAACACCAGGGGCGATGCCCCCATCAACCAGGCGATCCCCAGGGCATAGACCGCCGCCAGCGTGGCCGCCAGGGGCAAGGTCACCAGGATGGGCTTCCAGAGCGCACGAATGTGGTGCATTTGCTGATACAGGGGCACCCCAAGCGCCACGGTGGCCGGGCCCAGCAACACCGTGAGCCAGCGGGCGCCCTGCTCGTACTCTTCAAAGCCGATGCCACTGAGGGCCACCACGGCGGCCAGCAACAGCGCAGCAATCAGCACCGGCGGCATCCACAGCGGCCGACGGAAGCGGGCAAACAACCAATTCGCCACCAGGAACGCCGCCAGCGTAAGCGCGATGGAAAGCATCGGGCCCGCCGTCCAGACCGAGAGCAGTTCGGCAAAGGCATTATTCATGGCTTTTCTCCCCCGCACTGCTCTCCGACACCTTCTTCATCAGCCATAAGGTGGTCAGTACACTCAGCAGCGTACCGGCAATCAGGGCGACAATGACCGTTGTCCAGTGGCCGTAGAACTGGTCGACAATAAAAAATACACCCACCACCCCCGGCGTAATCAGCAGTACCAGCACCGAAATCAGGCCACGACTGGCTTCTGCCAGCTCGTCACTGACCCGGCCACGCAGCATCAGGGTAAAGGTGGCCATCACCATCCCCAGCACCCCGCCACTGACCGGCAAACCCGCCAGCACCCGCAGCGCCTCACCCAGCAGGAAGAACACCACCAGAACCAGAAAACCCCGCAACAACACCATGCCGCTATGCACCGCCTCGCTGAAATTGCTTTACACTAATGCCCTGCCCACCAAAACCACAGGACGCTCAATGGCACTGAAAGCCACCATCTTCAAAGCCACGCTCCATATTGCCAATATGGACAGGCACTATTATGCCGACCACCACCTGACCGTGGCACGCCACCCGTCAGAGACCGATGAACGCATGATGATACGCCTGTTGGCCTTCGCGCTGAACGCCAGCGACACCCTGGAGTTTACCAAAGGCCTGAGCACCGACGACGAACCGGAGCTGTGGCAGAAATCCCTGAGCGATGAAATCGAGCTCTGGATTGATCTGGGGCTCCCGGAAGAAGACCGCATTCGCAAAGCCTGCAACCGCTCACAAAGGGTGATCCTGTACACCTACGGCGGGCGCGGCGTGCCTGTGTGGTGGGACAAGCACCATAACAAGCTGGAGCGATTTGGCAACCTGACCATTGTCGACCTGGCCGCCGAACAGACCAGCCAACTGGCCGCCCTGGCAGAGCGCTCCATGACCTTTCAGGTATCAGTACAGGACGGAGAAGTGACCTTCAGCAACGACAGCAATCTGGTGAGCATTACTCCCGAACAGAAAATGCCGAAAATCTGAGGGATGAGTTGAGCTCTGGGGCTGGACAGACGCCCCCCGCGCACGTAAGATTGCGCACTCGAAATTGACGAGTAATTCGCGGTTTCGAATGCGCCCGTAGCTCAGCTGGATAGAGCGCTGCCCTCCGGAGGCAAAGGTCATAGGTTCGAATCCTATCGGGCGCGCCATATTTATCAAGGGCTTGCAGGCAACTGCAAGCCCTTTTTCATTCTCTCTCCTCGAAAAATAACCACTTTTGTAACCACACGATACAAAGCGAAACTTCTATCCGGACGCCCGCCACTCAAAACACATCAAGAGACAACGAATCTCCAAAGAGCATTCGTCCCAAGCCAGTATTGCAGACTGCCCAACCAACCCGGCCCGAGATACGCCTCTACTGCTAGCTCCTTTTAGACTAGACGCCACTATAGACACGAAAAAACCAACATGTAGGACTGGCAAAAAGAAAGGCTCATCTGGCCTGAATATGGACGGCGGCACACCTAATCAAGTCCTGAGAGTCTATAGCCCCTGAATTGGCCACGCAGCCCTACCAGCCCCTTGACCGACAGACCACTGAACTGAGCCACAAGCTCGCCGCCTGTAACGATACGTATCACTGTATCGTTACATATCACGGGACCACCACGTATCAAACTGTATCGTTACAGTGATACGTATCGATACAGGGACGATTAAACGAAAAAGTGTTCTTGAGCTCATAGTTTAGCCGGCCGTTGGCACTGAAGAGTGCCCGCCTGCTTGCTAGATAGTGCTGACATCATCGGGAACTCGCGGTGGCCTCCGGACTAACGAGAACGAGTCGAACTTAACCGGCATAACTAAGGAGTGAGGGGTTCAGCGATTGGCGACGGAGCACTGGCGATATACCGGGGGCGGAAAACTTTAGCCAACATTGCGACTGAAACCGGGATGCTCGCAGATTGATTGGCGGAGGTACAAACGCAAGCTATGGTCGCAAAGCGAACCCTCAACCTAACGGCGTAAGTATTAAACGCTGCGGATTGCCCTCATCAATCAAAAAGCACGCAGCCTGACATAGAGCCGGAAGACCGGATTATTAAATTCATATATCCCTTGGCCCTCTGGTATTCTTCGAAGAACTGGGCCATATTTGCTATCCAGTAATCTCGGTAGGTTTTGATCGAGATAATCGACGTTAAAATCCTCAGCATCTTGCCTTGCGTGCTTTAGGAAGATTCGGCCTACATCCTCGTGGAAGAGAGTTTTTTGCTCCGTCTGTTCCGCCATTAAGTGAAGTAGCATTTGACGGTTTTCTGAGGTCCCGATGGCTCGCTGGTACGCGCTTTCAAGTGTAGGAAATGCAACCCCATTCTTAATATCTCCCAGCACAGCCTGATAGATCTCAGTATCGACCCGATTTGTTTTACTTTGCGAAGCTTTAGTCACGCATGATTTTCCAATCATCTGAACAAAATATGGATAGCCTTGGGACACATCAACAATGTCGCGCTTTACATCGGGGTCAAACTTTAGCTCTCCTTGGTAAAGCTCTTCAGCCTTATCTAGCACAGCCAATGCTTCCGGTTCTGGCATCGGTCTAACGTGAATTGCTCCCTGCTCTAATAGGCGTTCTACAGATGCGTGATCCTCTATTAGGTCTGTCAGATCTTGACCGATACCACAGATGGCGAATTTAACGTCCTTTGAACTTAATGACTTGATGAGCGAACCTAAGCCTTTTTTATTGGCCAAAACATCAAATTCATCTAGCAATATCAATAAACCATCTCTCTTCATCCTTTTTTTAACCTGGTGTTGGACAATCGAAGAGAGAAAATTCCGAAAGGTTTGAACAGTGTCGTCGGGGACAACTTTGGCATACTTGGTGGACTCAATCCCTTTTGCTCCCCAGTTTACAACCTTCAAGTCGGCACCTGCGGAAGCTTCCTTTGCCCGAGTGAACTCGATGACCTCTTTTCCTTCGTCCGGGACAAGTCTAAGAAGCCCATCTTCATCATCTTGGTCATTGATTAGTCTGGATAGGAGAGCCTCTCCAGAATCAATCATTGAATCACAGGTGTAAAATACCGTCAGGTATGTTCTGGGCCTCTGAGGTATCTCGTGCCCTAAACCAGCATTTTCAGCAAGGGTGTAGTCACCCAGCGCCATTTGCTGAACCTGCCGAAGCAATGAAGACTTCCCAACACCTCTCTTCCCGTAAATCGCAATCAAGCTAGTGGGTGAGTTGAGCGCCTGCATGCATGCCCGGATCAAATCCGTTCTACCAACAAACCTATTTGGGTCTGTAATTACATCCGATGTGAAACCTTTCTCCGGGTCTAACATTTTCTCTCCAGAAAGACAGTTTTGTTTTATCGACCAGCTTAGCACCCCAAACCAGCAAGCCACGAAGTTATTCGAATCGACCGGCGGTAGTTCAAAGCTCTCAAATTGCCGAAATATTCAATTTTTCAGGAATCGCCTTGGATACGGGAGGTCGCAAAGCGGACATTCAGGTAGGACAATTAACGCCTGCACCATGCACTCCCATGGAGTGAAGCCAAAGGCGCAATGTAATGGGAGTCGCCGTGCCTGTAATTGTTAACCAATCCAAAAACCAAATCTAAATTTTTCTTTGCTCGAAGAGTTCGTCGAGCTCGGTTTGCTTTTCTTCGAGGAAGCTTTGAAACTCTCTCTCACCTAACTGATTGCAATTATATTTCAAGTAGCTCATGCCGAAGTTCGGTGTCATTACAGTGAGCACCATGTTCTGTCTATCTAATCTAAAGTCCAAATATTCCTCACGGCTATTTTTCAGGCCAAATGAGATTTCGGTGCTGTTTTTTTGAACTTTTTGAATATCATAAATATACCCGACCCTAGCAGCACTTTGACCTTGAGAATCGACGAGATGACCGGCGGTAATATATTGATTATTTTCATTATATTTGAATACAAAATGCGAATATCCAGTCACGGGATTTTTGAATTCTTCGGTGGACTTGCACTCAATAATTATGTGATCCGCCAGTTTCTGCTTTAATTCCGCCTCAGTATCGTCCGCGCAACCGGTTAGGGCTACGATGGCACCGGCCAAGAAAAACCCGAAAACAGTGAGCGTTTTTCCTTTGAGCACGAGCACCCAATCTCCTTTTATCTGGTTAACGCCAGCCAGCATGCGCGGCTTCGTAGTGGAGGCGAATCCGCAACGAAAAGGCGTCGCCGTGACTGACCTTGTTTTAACAACTTGCTTGAAAATTTACTGTTAGTGACTTTGACCTTCATTGCCCGGGATGGAAGCCCGCAAAGAGGTAAAGATACGCTCTGCGCTCTCCCTCGCTACAGCTCGCTGCGAGTCATTTAAAGTAGTTTTTTCCATGCTTTTGGCGAAATGCTTTGCACAATCGTCGAGAGCTGCTTTGGGATCTGAGCAGTGCGTCAACACAAGAGCAAAAGATTGTGTAAGGGTATATTCCAAAACAGCCAATCTACCCACAATGTGATCAAAATCCATGCGTATTCCGGCGAACGTGACCGGTCATTCCGGGGATCGTGACCGGTTTGCACACGGCCATCACGCTGGAGTCAGTTTTGTACTCTGAGCGGTCACGATGGGTCAACCGATTCCGTGTTTTGTGCC
>NZ_JAJSPB010000027.1:0-54185 GCF_021282325.1 Marinobacter sp. G11 | reverse complement strand
ACAGCCGTTGCTCCAGCTGGGCTTCACTCAGATCCTCTGGCAGCGGCCAGCCAAGCTCCGCCTCAGCAGCACGCCGCAGATACTCGCTCACAGTGGGGCGACTGATGCCGCAGGCTGCGGCAACCTGCCGGTTACTCAGCCCTCGCTCCCACTTGAGGCGAAGGACTTCTTTGATTTTACGCATGGATAACCTCTTCGCTGGCATCTGACCCTCTCCGGATGAAAAGGAGCAGAGTACCGTTAGTTATCCCGCGCCGGACGTTTTGATGGGGAAATCAGGCAGCCTGCCAAGGTGGCAGCTTTGCCGTGGAATCAGTGGCAGCTTTCGCGTGGAATGGGTGGCAGGCTTCGTCTGGAATCAGTGGCAACCTTGGTCTGGAATACGCACGTATTCCCCTCCAGTTTCTTTCTTAATTGTTTGTGATATCCGATTCGTACGGATCGTGGCGCAAATCTTAAAACCAGCTAGAACAACGAACTAAAGGTCAAAAAAAAGGCGAGAATGAAGCATTCCCGCCATTAAATAACCTTAGTTAACTCACAAGTAGACTCTCACACGAACCTTAAATGAGCTTGAAATCCGGAAAAGATTTCAGATACGTCGGTCCCCCTGTATTCAGCGATCACGCTCGACTCTACATGGAAAACTTATGCTCGAAGCCCACACCAAATGTGGAGTCCTCAGAGTCGGCCAAGTCCGCCTCCACCTGAGACACATACGCATAGACCTTACTCTTGCTCGCCAGTTTATAATCGAGCCCCAAGGCCAGCAGGGTTAGCTCCTCGTTTGTTGTCTCGGCTTCGGTCAGTCCGTACTGTGCCTTGATCTTCCAACGCTCAAGATTAACGGCACCACCAACCAGATAAGACGTATCTTCTCCAGGGCCATCGCTTTCTTCTGCCAACTGGTAAACTGCGCCGATCTCGAAGTTGCTTAATCGGACCTTCCCTACGGTTCGCAGGATATTAAGACGACTATCGCCACTTGAATCGGCTTCCAGTGAATCTTCGATATCAGAATCGTAGGCAATACTTCCGTAAAAACGATCATTCTCAAACGTAAAAGAGCTGGAAACTGCATCCGCAGGTCCGTCGTTCTCTGCCCCAGCTGACTGCTCTTCACCCGGGATGACGGCAACACTAACGCCCACAGCATCAAACAGACGTGGAGAACTGTATTGAACAATGTTGCTGGTCCGATTTTCACCAGCCATGATATTTTTTATATCCGCCTGTAAGTCGTTGAACTGGTCAACCTTGCCCTGCGCTGACTTTAAAGGTGTGTCAAATTTTCCCGCAATCAGTGCACCGAGGTTCGCCTGCTTGAAGCCACCGTAAATATTACGCTGCGAGAAAGTCTGGCCATCCTTATCTCCATCATCAATCGATATTTCAAATTCTGCCTTGTAGATCGCCTCCAAGCCTTCGAGGTCGGTATTGAGCGCCCCTTTTACCCCCAGACGGGACGCATTACTCTGGAGCTTCCAGGTATCGCTATTACCGTCGTCCTGGTTTTCATACGAAACATTGGCTTTGCCATACAGGATAGGACCGTCCGCAGCTTGCGCATTTATTGAAGTCACGACAAATCCACCAAACACCAACATCGATAGACACTTTTTCATGAACACCTCTTCAGATTAGATAGATTCAAAATGACACTTGAAGTCTTTCAAATGCTGAGTAGATGGTGCTTTGTACTTATTGCAAAACTGTTACATTTAAATATTTTTTCGTTTTATTCAAAAACCTAAATTAAAATCTTTCTATTATATCCTTTGACACTGAATTGAACTTGAATATAAGCGGTCGTCTTCATACATTGCGTCGTGGGCACGGAAGCGCTTTCCGTCTGACGCCAGGTCATTCACTAAATTCTTCTGTTCGCTCCCTGTGGTGGCCCCCGCTAAACCGGACACCACCTTGTTAATTTGATGCCAGCTCTGCCCGGTATTCCCCGGGCGATCTAATTGTTCCGCCCGTTCACGCCCTTTTTCCAGCGACCGGCCTGCCAAGACAATGTCGCTGTCGATCCGTTGCCCAAGAGTGTTGCAATAGCCGCCCCTGCAGCTCCGTAGCTACCAAGGATTAGTACGCTCTTGTTGCCCTGCCTCATCGTTGCTCAAACTCCTTTTAATGTACTCCAGTTCAACTCTTTAGTTACTACAGGGTCATACCGCAAGTCGTCGAATCGCGGTGGGTTCACCAGTGTCGTCAAAAACTAACAACTTAACGTTGACCCTGTAGTGACTACAGGGTTTTAAATAACGGAACTTGTGTGAGAACCGGAGCCGCGAAAATGAGCAAACCCTGCGATGGACAGTGTGGCAGCGAAGATTCTGTCGTTAACAATGAGCTTCAGAGCCCCGTCACCGCCGAAACAGACAGCCAGCTCAGCACCTACAGCGTGCCGAAAATGGATTGCCCCTCAGAAGAGCGAATGATTCGAATGGCGCTCACGGGTTTTGACAACATTCAGTCACTCTCATTCGACCTATCGAATCGAAAGCTGGAAATTATCCATCAAGGCGAAGTCGGACCTATTACCAGCAAACTGGAAACCCTGGGTCTGGGCGCTTCCTTGCAGAGGACAGAAGACGCCAGCGCTGAATCCGTCAGAGCGGCTGAATCTTCTAAGGCCAACGAAAGCGAAGAGTCCGGCACTTTATGGATACTGCTGGCAATCAACGCACTGATGTTTCTGGTCGAGATGACGATGGGCCTGATCGCCCAGTCCGCTGGCCTGATTGCAGACTCGCTAGACATGCTTGCCGATGCCGCCGTCTACGGTCTCGCGCTTTACGCCGTTGGGCACGGCATCAAAATGCAGGTCAGAGCGGCGCATGTGGCTGGCATACTCCAGCTTATCCTTGCCGCTGGGGTACTGGTTGAAGTTGGCAGGCGCTTTCTGTTTGGCAGTGATCCCCAGTCGTCAATGATGATGGCCGTCGCATCTGTGGCCCTTATTGCCAACATCAGTTGCCTGCTCCTGATCGCCAAACACCGTGACGGCGGTGCTCACATGAAAGCCAGCTGGATATTTTCGGCCAATGATGTGGTTATCAATCTGGGAGTTATCCTTGCAGCCCTTCTTGTTGCCTGGACCGGCTCCAACTACCCGGATCTGGTTATTGGCGGTATTGTGGGAGGCATTGTACTCATTGGTGCCAAGCGCATCCTTGCGCTAAAAGGATAATTCGATGTCTGAAGACCGTTCTCGCTTTTTTACGCTCACTTTTCTCGGCTTTTCGGCACTTATAGCTCTGGCCGACCAACTTATTAAATGGCTCGTCCAGCAATCCATGGCTTACGGACAATCGGTTGAGATCACCCCTTTCTTTAATTGGGTGCACGTATGGAATAAAGGCGCTGCCTTCAGTCTCTTTGCCGATGGCGGTGGCTGGCAGCGATATTTTTTTATTGCGATAGCCATTGTCGTCTCGGCTGTTCTGGTCAAATTGATTCGGGACAGCCATAAGCGAACCGAAGCACTAGCCTATTCGATGGTACTTGGCGGTGCATTTGGAAATGTCATCGACCGAGTTTTTCGAGGCTATGTTGTCGATTACCTGGATTTTCATTGGCAATCCCGGCACTGGCCGGCGTTCAACCTTGCCGACGTGTTCATCGTCCTGGGCGTGGCCATGATTTTGGTCACGAGCTTCACAGCCGAGAAAGGTGCCGGGAATAACATGGAAAATCGCCAGAATGGCTAGTTTTCGCGCGGTCGCAACACTCGCTAAGCCCTCTGAGCCAGGCTTAGCGAGTGTTGCGACTACGTTTAATTGAACAGCAACGACCAAGGAGAAAACAATGGGCCACGAGCATGCTCACATGTCACCGGATACTAAGGATAAGAGAGTTGCAGTAGCTATCTGGGCGAACGGTATCCTAACCTTGGCTCAGATCGCTGGAGGGATCTTCGCTGGCAGCTTGGCGCTGATAGCCGACGCTATACACAACTTTTCGGATATGGCGTCACTATTTATCGCATTTGCGGCGCGGAAGATTGCACGCCGCCCGGCCGACTCGAAGATGACCTTTGGCTACGGGAGAATTGAGGTTGTTGCGGCACTCATAAATTACACCACTTTGATAATGATCGGGGCATATTTGATCTACGAAGGTGGCATGCGATTCATAGATCCCCCGGAAATCAAGGGGTGGTGGGTAGTTTGGCTTGGCATTATCGCATTGGTAGTGGATGGTTTGACCGCGCTGCTTACTTACTCCATGCAAAAGGACAGCGTCAACATCCGTGCGCTGTTTCTACACAACTTGTCTGATGCGTTTGCGTCAATTGCAGTCGTTGTAGGCGGCGCCCTGATTCTCCTGTACGACATGCGTTGGGTTGATCCCGCGATCACAATTGGTATCGCAAGCTATATTCTCTACCTGGGTCTAACGGAAATCGGCGGAACCATCCGGACACTCATGCTGGGTAGTCCATTGGATATCGACACAGATTCTGTCATCGAGGCTTTATCAAACGTAGAAGGCGTTTTAGACCTTCACCACGTACATTTCTGGCAGATGGGTGAGCATGATGCCTCCCTCGACGCCCATGTGGTGGTCGAAATAAGTGCCTGGAATGAACTTGAAAAAGTCAAGGGTGGGATAAAACGAACTTTGGAAAACGAGTTCGGCATCACTCATTCAACATTGGAGTTTGAACATCCTGATCACAGTCACAAAGATGCCCATACTTATGGCCATGGCTAGCAGGGCTGCTGAAAAGGGTACCGTGTGGCAGATATGCTGCGAATGGCCGACATTCCACTCGGTTACGAGCACGCCATGCGAGACGTAATTGAACGCCACCAGGTCTGGGCCTACCTCATCGCTGTTGTTTTCGGACTGTCTGTGGATTGGACATCGTCCCTCGGTGACAGTGTGCCGGATTACTTAATCTGGGGGTTGCTCGGAGTTCTGCTCTACGCCACATTTACTCAAACACCGTTGACCCACCTGTCTGATATGTTCCGGGACCGTCGGTTCATGGGTGCCTTGCTCACCGGAAATTTTCTGGTCATGCCGGCGATCACTGCCTTGCTGATATTGGCGCTGCCGGACAATGACGCGCTGAAGTTGGGAGTGCTTCTGGTATTGCTGATGCCCTGTACCGACTGGTTTGTCACCTTCACTCACCTAGGCAAGGGGGACAGCACCCGAGCCATTGCGGCAACACCGGTTCTGCTGATTGCTCAACTGGGTCTTCTTCCACTTTACCTCTGGCTTTTCATGGGTAATCAGTTCGACGTGAATCTTGAGCTTGGGCGGCACCTCCTGCCGGCCTTTGGCGGGCTGATTATTGTCCCGCTTATCCTGGCATTTCTGACTGAAAAATGGGCCGAAAACTCCAGAAAAGCCATCGGGTTCATTCGCTTCATGGGTCTGATGCCGGTCCCTCTGCTGACAGTCGTACTGTTCATCATCTCAATGACACAGGTCAGCCAGATCGACAGTACCGGCTCACTTATCTGGCCCTTGATGATTCTGTTTCCGGCCTATCTTCTAGCTGCGGCTCTGGTTGGAAAGGCTCTGCGCCGGGTCTTTCGATTACCGGTAGAAACCGGTCGCACCGTCATCTTCAGCCTAGGAACACGCAACTCCTTCGTGGTTTTACCTTTGGCACTGTCAATGCCAGAGGCCTGGGCTGTGGCCGTCGTGGTGATTGTCGTCCAGTCTTTGTTGGAACTGTTTGGAATGATGCTTTATCTGCGGTGGGTGCCTAGTCGGCTGCTACCGGACACCTGAATAATCTGAAACCCGTAAACTCATTTAAAATAGGAAGATCTCCCGTGCAAACCCGAACCCTGGTCATCAGTCTCCTTCTTTTTTGTCTGGTTGTCTTTGCTGGTGCTTTTGTTATTTACGATCGCTCCCAGGGCACTAATGAACCCGCCGTTGTTGAAAAAACGCCACTGGTGAGGGATTACTCTCCCGTTATTGGCCCTGAGGACGCGCCGGTAACCATTGTCGAGTTCTTCGACCCATCCTGCGAAGGTTGTCGCGCCATGCATCCCTATGTGAAACAGATTCAGGCTGCCTACCCGGACAACGTGCGTCTGGTACTGCGCTACGTATTGTTTCACAAAGGCTCGGAAGAGGCCGTCAGAATCCTGGAAACCGCCCGTGAACAGGGGGTCTATGAGCCGGTACTGGACGCTGTTATGGAAGCACAACCGAAATGGCACGATGATCCAAAGGTCGCCGCAGCATGGGATGCGGCGGAGTCAGCCGGACTTGATGTCGAAGCCGCTCGGGCCGGTATGAACTCACCCGAGATTGACGGCATTATTCAACAGGATGCTGCGGACGTTAAGGCGGTTGGAATTTCCGGAACCCCAACATTCTACGTTAACGGAGACACCTTGAGCCGCCTGGGGCCTCAGGAACTGTACGACCTGGTGACATCCAAGGTAGGGTCACTGAAATAACAACAAAACAACCGGCAACGCTATGTCACTGCTTGACTACCTTTTACCCTACGATTTCTCGCCGCTGACCATACTCAGCTACATGCTCGTGATGGGATTCTATGGCGTCGGGCTAATTCGGATGCCGGAACAGGACCGGCCAGGCTCACTGCGGATCTTTGCGTTCACCCTGGGGGTACTGATCTGTTATGCGGTGATGCAGACCCGCTTCGATTACTACGCACAATACATGTTCTTCGTCCATCGGGGTCAGCACCTGATTCTTCATCATATCGGTCCGATCCTGATCGCCCTGTCCAACCCTTTACCGGTCATGCGGTTCTGGTTCGCAAAAATCAGCCCGGGCTGGAGGCATACATTGAGGCCTCTGGGCTGGGTCTATAACGTTCTGCAACAGCCTTTTATCGCCCTTTTCCTGTTTGTCGGGCTTATCTATTTCTGGCTGTGGCCATCAATCCATTTTGACGCCATGCTCAGCCGGGATCTGTATTGGGTCATGAACTGGAGCATGTTGCTGGATGGCCTGCTGTTCTGGTGGTTGATCTTTGATCCAAGACCGCCGGCGATCACCTCATCGCTGGGGTATGGCAGACGCATGTTGGTTCTGGCCGCCGCAGGTGTGCTTCAGATGTTTCTTGGGGCGTGGATCGTGTTTTCACGTGACATGGTCTATGACGTTTACGAAGTCTGTGGCAGGGCCTGGCCGCTGGACCCGGAAGTCGACCAGCTACTGGGAGGCATGCTGACCTATATTCCTCCGGCCATGATGAGCATTCTTGGCATTCTTCTGATGCTCCGGCGAGCCATGCATCAGGACGGAAAATATACCAACCAATCCAAACAACTTGAGGAAACAGCGTCATGAGAACTCGCTTCTGGCGACAGCGCACCAACATCATATCGGCGACCTTAACGCTGATAGCAGCCCTATTGCTGACTGGTTGCTTTGGCAATGACGAGGAAGACTGGAACGGTAAAAACATCAGTGGCTTGATGCCTGAGCTGGAATTCGACCTGATCAATAGCCAGGGCAAGTCTGTATCTGGCGATGATTACAGTGGCCGCGTGAGAATGCTGTTTTTCGGGTTCACCTCGTGCCCCGATGTTTGCCCGACCGCCCTGCAAAAACTCAATCAGGCAACCAGTGGCCTGGACCCCGCGCTTCAGGATGAAGTACTCACTTTGTTCGTGAGTGTCGATCCGAAACGTGACACGCCTGAGCGTCTCGCAAAATACGTGGATTTCTTCGGCGACAATATTGTAGGACTCACTGGAAAAGAACCCCAGCTTCGTGAACTGGCAAAACGATATAGAACAACCTTCGGTTATGACGAACCTGCCGCTGATGGAAATTATGCGGTGTCACACAGCAGCGCGATTTATGTATTTGATCGCGAAGGTAACCCCCGCCTCTTAATGCGGCCCGATCTGAGTAGAGAAGAAATTCGGCATGACCTCGTTGCTCTTATTCAGGAGGATGCCTGACTGAATAGACTGTCCCAACTCGAATTGAGACAGTCCTGGTTGGCGGGCACATACAAAGTGGTTAAGCAGAGCCGGAGAGTGTCTCGATAATTCGGCAGTCCATAATAACTCCGCCGTCACAACACGCACTCAGTCTTTCCAACTCGTGTTCCATTGCATGTAGATCTTTCAGTCGAGAGCGCACTTGAACCAGTTGTTGTTCAACTTTGGCGTCCACACCCGCACAGGACTCCTGCTGACGATCCGCCAGTGAAAGCAGTTCACGAATATCGTCAAGGCTAAATCCGAGCCCGCGGCTTCGTCGAATAAACAGCAGCCGCGAATGATCCTCTTCGGAGTAGAGACGATAGCCCGACTCCGAGCGGGTCGCTTTCGGCAACAGTCCAATTTTTTCGTAATAACGGATGGTCACGGGCTTAACGCCCGTATCATCAGCTAGCCGACCGACCGTGTTCCTTTTTTCGCTCATCGCTATTGACCTTATAGTTACTATAACCACCAGTGTATCGATGTATTGCACGTTTTAGGAGGGTTCGTCGTGGACAGCTGCTGTGAAAACAAGGCCGGTGAACTGGCACAATTGCGAGCGAGCCAAAGCCGGGTGCTTTACATTGCGCTTGCCATCAACGCAGTGATGTTTGTGGTGGAATTCAGCGCCGGCTGGATTGCAAGCTCTACCGCGTTGCTGGGCGATTCGCTGGATATGTTTGGCGACGCGTCTGTCTATGCACTGACACTGTTCGTGCTGGACCGAAGCCGTCGCGCGCGTGCCGGAGCGGCTTTGTTCAAAGGCGGCTTTATGCTGTTGTTCGGGCTTGTTGTTGTCGCCGATGCCATCCGCAAGCTGGTGATACAGGAAGTGCCCGCCGCCGAGTGGATGGGCGCTGTCGGCGCTCTTGCCCTGTTTGCAAACGGCGTTTGTTTTGTGTTGCTCTACCGTCATCGTGCGGACGATCTCAATATGCGTTCCACCTGGATGTGTTCCAGGAACGATCTGTTCGCCAATAGCAGTGTAATCATTGCGGCAGGATTGGTCGCCCTCACCAATACCCTCTGGCCGGACATCATTGTGGGCCTCGCCATTGCTGCGCTATTCCTGCACTCCGCTTGGCAGGTCATCCGTGAGGGTATGGAGGAATGGCGTGCCGGTGGGGCTGAAACCGCCGATAAATCGAGCAAAGATGAAGGCGATACCGCTGGAAACAGCTGCTGCTCTTCTTCGCAAAGCACTTGTGCCAATGAATCCAGAGAGCCATCCCGGTGACCACCAATAACCGGGTGATTCCATGGGGGCTGCTGCTGTCAGCCTGGCTACTGGCGGCGGGGTCCTCGCTTTCAGCCATCTACATCGGGGAAGTTCTCGGGCAGGCTCCGTGCGTTCTGTGCTGGTTTCAGCGCGCCTTCATGTTTCCGTTGGCGGTGATTCTCGCAGTCGCCTGCTACTACTCGGATTTTAACGTTTGGCGCTACGCTATGCCGCTGTCTGTCATTGGCTCCCTGTTCGCTCTAGGAGTCTGCGCGGCAGGAGCCACCTTCTGGCATAATACGTAAAAATTCTTCAGCACCGGAGAATCCGATGGGAACCACCTTCCGCCCCTATTCACCTGATCAGGAACTGCTTCTTCCCCCGAGCCTGAACGAGTGGCTGCCCGAAGGGCATCTGGCCTATTTCATCAGTGACGTGGTCGAGGAACTGGATCTGAGTGCCTTCTACGCCCGGTATGAAGGGAGCGGTCGGCGCAACTCGCCTTTCGATCCGCGGATGATGTTGAAGGTGTTGATCTATGCGTACGCGACCGGCGTGTTTTCATCACGAAAGATCGCCCGGAAGTTGGAAGAAGATGTCGCCCTTCGGGTCCTGGCGGCTGGCAATTTCCCCAGACACCGCACTATCTGCGATTTTCGCAAGCAACACCTGGCTGCGTTCAAGGCCGTATTTATTCAGGTGGTCCGGATCGCCCAGGAAGCGGAATTGGTTACTCTCGGTACGCTGGCGATTGATGGCACCAAGGTCCGGGCCAACGCCAGTAAGCACAAGGCCATGAGCTATGACCGCATGCGGGAGGAAGAAGCCCGTCTGTCAAAAGAGGTTGATGAGCTTTGTGGCCAGGCTCGCCGTGTGGATGAATCGGAAGACCAACAGTTTGGCCCGGATCAGCGGGGCGACGAGTTACCCGAAGAGCTTCAGCACCGTCAGGGGCGGCTGGACAAGATCCGGGCAGCGAAGGAGAAACTGGAAGCGGATCAAAAAACGCAAGATGAGGCCAAAGGCCGGCATCCAGACGATGATCGCCGCTCACCCAAGGGTGGCCGGAACTTCAAGAGAGACTATGGAGTTCCGGAGGACAAGGCTCAGAGTAACTTTACCGACCCCCAAAGCCGGATCATGAAAACGAATGATGGGTTCCAGCAATGCTATAACGGCCAACTGGCCGTGGATGGCGAGTTCCAGATCATCGTGGGCAACCGCCAGGGTAACAACCCCAGTGATAACGGCTGTCTGGTGCCGCTGCTGGGCGAGGTAAAAGAAACTCTGGGAAGTTACCCGGGCCAATGTCTGGCTGATGCGGGTTATCGCAAAGAGGAAGACTTGCAGGCATTGGAGACAAAAGGCATAGATGGCTACGTCTCGCTGCGCCGGGAAGGCAAAAAAACCGGAGATATAAACGCGAGCCGGTACCCGGCGACGGCCCGCATGGAGGAGAAGCTTACCACGGCGGAGGGGCGAGCAGTCTACGCTCAGCGCAAGCACATGGTTGAGGCGGTGAATGGCTGGATCAAGAATGTCCTGGGCTTCCGGCAGTTCGGCTTGCGGGGCCTTCAGGCGGTGCAGGGTGAATGGGATCTTGTCTGTCTGTCGCTCAATCTCAGGCGCATGAGTTCACTGATGAGGCTGGCATAAGTCGCTGAGGCAGCCTTTGGCTCACGGTAGGTACAGCTGGGGCCCTGCGATGCCCCTTTTAACCGGTTAACTGGCTGGATCGAAAGCGATGATGGAGCCGATCCGATATCGCGAACACTCCTTCCGGCCAGACAATGATCCGGTCTGGCGGAAACGAGGGCTCAAAACGTTTCTGCCGCGCAGACTCCTAGCCCACTCACTGCTTTATGTGGGGCTCATTCCACAACCCATTCAGCCCTGCACGGCCACTGGCCCGTCCTGCTCGGGTGACGGAATGACGATATTTGGTGGGCTGCCGCTTCCGTTTCTATCGCTGGCCATTTTTGTTGCCATCATCATTCTGCTCTTGCTTATCCGTCGGAGAGTTCATACATGAATCGTCGTGCCATCTTTGTTGTCGTGTGTCTCGTGCTGATCGCAGCCTTTTCAGCCGCCGTCCTATTCAAGCCACAGCCCCAGCAGCCTCAAAAAACGGCCACCACCGGCGAAAAGTCTGTTGCCGCTGCCGAACCGATCGCGAACCAACAAGCATTGGTACGCTTCCATTCGCCCACATTCGGGCCTGCCGACGCACCGGTGATCATCGTTGAGTTTTTCGACCCCTCCTGCGAAGCCTGCCGGGCGTTCTACCCGATCGTGAAACAGATACTTGCTGAGTATCCAGGCCAGGTGCGGCTTGTTTTGCGGTACACAATGTTCCATCAGGGTTCCGAGGAAGTCTCCAGAATTCTGGAAGCAGCTCGCCTGCAAGATGTCTATGAACCGGTGCTGGAAGCTGTGTTGGAGGTGCAGCCGGCCTGGCACGACGACCCGAAGGTTGCCAAGGCATGGGGAGCGGCCGAGGCAGCCGGTCTGGACCTGTCCCAAGCCCGTGAGGATATGCAATCCGAACGGATAAGCGCCATCCTTGATCAGGACATGCAGGACGTCAAAACCATCGGTGTTCGGGGCACCCCGACTTTTTTCGTGAATGGCCGCCAACTCACGGAGTTTGGTCCCAAACCGCTACTTCGTCTTGTTCAGGAGTCGCTCCCAGACGCACAGAAATAGTCGACCGGTGTCGAACAAAACACGGATGGGCTTGATGCCCTCCACCGTCAACTGAACTCAGAAAATTGAGGACTCACGGAAATGCCAGATCTTGCGACATGGGGAATGCTGGCTGCTTTTTTTGGCGGCCTGGTGTCATTTTTCTCACCCTGCACTCTGCCGCTGGTTCCGGGGTATCTATCGGTCGTTACGGGCGGCACTGTCACAGACCGTTCGAGTCGACTGCAATCTCTGTGGCTCAGTATCTGTTTTGTCCTTGGGTTCAGTGTAGTGTTCATCGCTTTTGGTGCCAGCGCTAGTCTGCTCGGTCAGTGGCTGATGGCCTACCGGCAGGAAGCCAATCTGGTGGCGGGCATTCTGATTGTGCTGATGGGGCTATTTATGCTGGGCTGGTGGAGCATGCCCGCGTTACAGCGCGACTGGCGCTTTGGGCAAACCCTTGAGGGTGGACGGCCCACGGCAGCGTTCCTTCTCGGCTTGGCCTTTGCCGTCGGGTGGACACCGTGTATTGGCCCGATATTGGGCGCTATCCTGGCTCTCAGTTCCACCCATGCGAATGCTGAAACCGGCATGCTGTACCTGGCCGTTTATTCGCTGGGGTTGGCAATTCCATTTTTGGCAACGGCTTTATTTATTAAGCACTTTCGGGCGCGAGTGCGCTGGATGAGCCGCTGGAGTCAGTCACTGAGAATCCTGGCAGGGCTGGTTCTGGTTGTTATGGGGGTAATGGTGCTGACGGGACAGATGACCCGGTTTGCATCATGGATGTTATCCGCATTTCCGGTACTCGGAAGACTCGGTTGATCCCGGGCAAATCTTTGCCCACAACTTAGCTGGCCGATAAGGCAGGAGAACTGAGCAGTGAACAGTGAACTCAAGACGTTCTATCTGACAGAACCGGCAGCAGCCGCTGATGCTGACAATCAGGGCGATGTCGCTACAGCGTTCAGACATCTTGAACGGGCTCATATTCTGAGCCAGAAGTTCGCGTTAGCGCACACGACAACACATTTGCGCATGCTCCGGCTTGGCTGGCACGCGCGCGATGCTCGCGAGGTTCTCGGTCAGCTGGCTCGGGCCTTCGCTGCGTTGCTGGTTTCACGAATCCGGGTTCCTGTCGGCAATACGGGACTTGCCAACGTCAGCGCATTTGAACCGATGGCGGTGCCGGAAGACTTGGCGATTGTTCTGGGACACCAGAATCCTTCCAACACGTAATTGAAGGACACCACTTGATGATCAAACCCTGCTTCCAACACCACGCAAAGCGCTTTGCATCCATTGCAATGATGATGCTGGCAATCCTCCTTGTTGGCTGCATGGGCGATGATCCGCCGGATTGGCACGGGACAGAAATCAGCGGCGTGATGCCCAAGCTTGAATTCGATTTGATCGACAGTCAGGGAACACGGGTTTCAGGCGATGATTACAGTGGTCAGGTACGAATGCTGTTTTTCGGATTTACCTCTTGCCCTGATGTTTGCCCCACTGCTCTGCAAAAACTCAGCCAGGCCGTCAGCGGGCTGAGCACGGAAAATCAGGAGGAAGTACTTACGTTGTTCGTCAGTGTCGATCCTCAGCGCGACACACCCGAACGCCTGGCGGAGTACGTCAATTTTTTTGGTGACAAAATCATCGGGCTGACCGGCAACGCCTCTGACCTCCGCACGCTTACCCAGCGATACCGGTAGACGTTCGGGCATGAAGAACCGGACGCAGAAGGTGACTATGCCGTTACTCACAGCGGTGCAGTCTATGTGTTTGATCGTGATGGTAATCCTCGCCTGCTTATCCGGCCGGAAGATTTAAGCGCTCAATCCATTCGGCAGGACCTTGTTGGCCTGCTTGAAGAGGATTACTGAATGACTGGAGGCTCTGGAGGAAAGCTCTGACTCGAATGTTCGCTTTTGTTTAGGTGCTGGTCGCAAAGCGAACATTCTGGGGTCAGTTCACGAAACGGAAAAAATTGTACGCTAAGCCTTTGGCATCAATGATATCGACACCATTTTTTCCACAATTCATAAAGTTGCGCAGTAATTAGTCGACGACTGGCCCTTGCTAAATAATTTTCATTTCAGCATGAGTTGTGCTTTAAAAATTCAATTCTGCAACTACACTCATTGGGCGAACAGAGCGAGAAATCCGCCGTTAATTCCAATAGCGGGTACGCGAATGAATATCAGCTCTTAGGGGAATATTATGTTAAATTGTCTATTCACCGCTGAAGAACTAACCCCCCAATAACCCCTGCGCAAAATGCCCAGTAGCAAACGCCAGCCCCGCTGCGGCCGTACCCATGATCAAAGTCCGGAGTCCTGATCGCATTGCTGGTAAGCCATAGACGATACTTTTAAGCATTCCGATACCCAAGAAGACGACGCCTGCCAAACCAAGACTCGTCAGGAACTGAATCTGACTCTCCATACCCGGGATGGCATAAGGCAGTAAAGGTAAAGCACCAACCGACAAAAATGCGGCGAAGGTAGTCAACGCGGCTCGGCGTGGGCTGAGTCCGGCACCCGAGAGTCCGTACTCTTCTCGCAACATGGTTGCTACCCACACATCGGGATTACGACTGATAGCCTCCACTACTTGCTCCAGCAATTCGCCGTCGAATCCCTTCGCCTGAAACAGCTGGCGAATTTCCTCACGTTCACCTTCTGGCACAGCACGGATATGTTCACGTTCTGTGCGTTCAGCAAATTTGATCTGATTCAACTGCGCCTGGCCCGCTTCGTAATTACTTACCGCCATGCTGAAGCCGTCTGCAATCAGGTTTGCAAAGCCGAGTACCAACGCAACCTGTGGCGAGAAACCTGCGCCGAACGCACCCGATACAACCGCAAACGTTGTAACGCAGCCATCGATGCCGCCAAGCACAGCATCTGGTAGCGTCGAGGCCTTAACGGGACCAGCAAGCCGTGCACGAACGGCATTAGGCTGGTGCTCGCTGAGCAGTCTTTCATTTTCTGTGGATGGCATCTTTCAGCTTCCTGTTCAGGACGCGATTTGGTGCTTTGGGATTATAGGCTCAGTTCGACCTTGTCACTTTATCTGTCAATATACATCTTCAAGATAACGTCCCTGGCCTCTCAGAGTTTCAATATCGATGTGCAAGGGTTTGATAATGTCTTCTATAACCTGCCGCACAGCCGCCGCCATATCCCGGCCACCACAGACCAGTATCTGCGCACCGGTGTTAACCATCTGTCGCACGGCTAATTCATCCTGTTTGAGCTTATCCTGCACGTAGGCGCGCTCGTCTGTTCTTGAGAAGGCTGTGTTCAGCCCGCTCAGTCGATGATCCTCAAGATAGCGCCCAAGCTCAGGTTGGTAGAGAAAATCTGACCTGGCATCGCGACCGCCCCAGTACAGATACATAGGGTTGCAACTGGTATTGTTTCTGATGAAACCGGTTAACGGACCAATCCCGGCACCTGCACCGACAAGAATCACTGGTCGGTTACCGGTAGCTGGCCGAAAGCCTGGATTGGGGCGGATGAAGCCATCGATACAATCACCCGGCTTGAGGTCATGCAAATAACCGGAGCAAAGACCGCCGGCCTGCTTACGGACGCATATCTCAACAATTTCGTCATTTGCCGAGGACGCGAGCGAGTAGAACCGCGGGGGTTGACCGTGTGGGGGAATAACCCCCAAAAGGTCTCCCGCCTCGAACGGTGGCAGCGCTTTAAATCTTCTTGGAGAAGCCGTTAGCCATCCGCCCTGCTCCGCCGGTTTGAACCGGAAGATACTGGTGGGCGCCTGAACCGCAATCCCGTAATCCGCCCTTTCTACCAGTTCCAGTTTGACCGTTGCTGGCTGCAATGCACAGTAGTTCAAGAAAAGCGGAGTACCGATAACCTCACCAACCCGGTTTCCCCACTCACTGAATTGCGAGGCAGAACACCGATCAATCAGTTCAATGGCGTGCAAACGGCTGACGCCTTTACCGGCGAGCGCAGCATCCACCGACAAGGCAAACTGACAGAAGTTCGGAAACTGCCGGTCACCAAAACCCAGTACCGTGTATCGCAGGTTCTTCTCAGCCCGGAATTCTTTGAGCCTGGCCATAAACTGCCGGGCCGATGCGGGTGCATCACCATCACCGTATGTCGAAGTCAGCACGAACAGCCTGGAAGCCTGCGGATACTGCTTAGCCAGGGCATTCATCTCGCTGCAATGCACGCGGAAACCGGCCTTATTCAGGCTGCTATGGAGTTCCTGGGCAAATCCCCAGGTGGCATTACCTTCGGAGCCGACCAGAATAATTGTATCCGCCTGAGCGGCATCGGCGTTGTCAGGAAGCTGCCCTGAAGACCGGCGACGCTGCCACCAGATGGTTGCACCTGTTATCGAGAGAGCTGGCACAGTCAGTGCCGCAGCGCCAAGAATCAGGCCAAGCCACCATAGGCCTTCACCGGTGTGCAAACGTACAATCCAGTCCTGCAATACGCCGCTGTCAGAGCGCGGCTGGAACTGCAGCAACTCGCCCGTAGCCTGGTCCACGAATCCGGAGCCGCCGGCGGTTGACAGCGAATAGACGTCCTGCGGATCACCGGGATAGGGAAACACCAGTTCCCGGAGTTCGCCAAGATCGAAATTGCCTAGCGCTTTTAAGGTGCCCACAGGCGATGGTTGCCCGCCCGAGACCTCAGCCGGAAACCCTGGCCCTGTGTCAGGCGCTTCCGGCAGCAAACCAAAGCGCTGTGCCGACATATAGCTACCGGTCAGTGCGGATAACAGTAGGCCGAGCACGGCAAACCGGGCCAGCTCGGCATGGATTCGTTTCCCGCCTGAGCCGGAAAGCGGTCTTAGTATATTCTTCCAACCCCCGGTACGCCGGGCTATCAACAATATTCCCGAAAGACACAGAAGTACCATCAAAGCAGCTAATACGCCGGCCAGCGCTCTACCGGCATCATCCAGCATAAACGCACGGTGCAGGTCCTTGACCCAGCCAAAAAATGCGGAAGGTTCGTAGGGTGCGGTGCCCTCACCTGTTACCGGATTCACCAGATCCGCACCGGCCTGGCCGTCACGGCTGTAATAGACAATGACCTTGCCAGAAGGCTCTCGCACGATCTGCTCAGTCCCGGGATAGTGAGCAACGACCCGGTCTGCCAGCTCGGCAATACTGACTTCACCGGAAGCCGGAATGACCGCTGACACTCTATCCAGCGTCGGAGCCAAAGCCAACACAGCTCCCGTGACCGAGAGAACGATCAGGAACACGCCTGCAAGCAAACCCGGTAAACTGTGGAACTTGCGCAACATAATAGTCGATGCTCCTGGTGAATTATTGAAGCTCGTAGGTCAGAGCGCGCACGTAACCACGTCCTGAAACCGGCTTTCCGGACCCTTCGGTGGTCAGGGGGGCTATCACATCGGCTCTGATATCGCGCATATCTTCAACAGCAGAGTCGACTCGAACCTCATAGCCGTTGTCGATCAGCGAATCATCGAGGTTCAGAGTCACTTTCAGCGTGCGGCCACTGGTAACACTGGCGCCAGTCAAGCCGTCATACTCTGCAGGATCAAGCCCACTGCCCCGGGCCCAGCCTCCCAGGTGTTTGTAGTATTTAGATTTCTTCCCGGAAACCCAAAGGGTACCCTGATACTCTCCGGCGGCATCGGTAAGATACAGCGCCAGATAGGCTCCATCGCCGCCGTAATTCTGTAGTTCCGTAGTGAAGGTCACGTCACGGGCCTGGGCGAATACCGGTAAAGCCAAGGCGGCGAAAAGGCTGCAAGTGAGAACAAACGTTTTCATAAATGGTCTCCAAAAACCTGATGAACGTTAAAGGAACAGGGCAAATTCGCTGAGTTACTCAACGGTAACCGTGGGACGCCCCTTGACGATGCCGTTGCGTGGCGCCTGACTTTTGGGATTGTCCTGTCCATTTTTCCTGTTGCCGCGGTCCCTCTCCTCATCGTCACTGTCTTCACGCTCCCATTTCATCATGGTCAATGAAGCGGGCGCGAAAGAGGCTTCTGCCCTGACCCCATCGGCATCGAGGCCCCGGACTTCATAACAACCGTCGTCAACCTTTATTCGGTGAACTGTCCAGCCTTCGGCTTCCAGCTTTTCACGCAGATTTTCACGGGGCTGCCAACTCGCCACCGGATCATCGCAGTCGTCATCGGCCACTGCGGTACCGCTCAGAAGTAACAAAGACAGGCTCAGAATAATGGGTTTGGTCTTCATGGTGTCTCTCCTGCTGGTTGTGTTAAATCCACTCTAAGGCGCTAACCTGACAACGACCTGAACAAACGAGGCCATTTCAGCGGAACTGAAAAGCTTCTTTATGGAAGCGAGTCAGGCGGAAGGGTGCTGCCCGCAAGCCGTTTCTAATGGCTTCCCCCAGCCCTGCCGGGCCGCAGAACCAGACCTCTGCGCCTGCTGCCGAGCGTCCGTTGGTAGACAACGTCTCGGCAGACAACCTCTGCCCCTTGCTGCTGTCATGAATCTCGAGGTGTATCCCGGGAAAGCCATCGCAAAGCGCCCGAAGTCGATCCACCATGGGATCCTGGCCGGCGTTGCGCGTGCAGTAATGCAGATCGGCTTCAGGCACGGTGGCGTCGGTGGCGCTGCTTAGAGCTTCGAGCCAGGCCAGAAACGGCGTGATCCCGATGCCACCGGCTATCCAGATCTGGTGGGATTTGCGGTTGCGGCGATCGAAGTTAAAACAGCCGTAAGGGCCTTCTATATTTACGGTTTGCCCCACGCTGATTTTTTGGCTCAGATTGCGGGTGAAGTCGCCGAGCGATTTAATGATGAACGTAACCGTGCCATTTTCCCTATCGGCACTGGCAATCGTGAACGGGTGCGCGCCCTCTAGTCGGTCGAAGGTCACAAAGGCGAATTGCCCCGCACGGTGACCGGGCCATGCCGGCCCCATGTGGCAGGTAACTTCGGTGACGTCCCGGTCTGGTGTTTTGATCGCGGTGACCATGCCGCGAACCTGGCGACGACGACCAACTCTGCCGGTCAGGGATAGCCCGCTGGCGATGCTGCCGCCAAAGAGCAAAATGGCCATCAGCACACCGATTGGCTGCTGCCACCATTGCAGCGGAGTAAGCCACGCCGCGTGGAAAGCGAGCAACAGATAAAGCACCGGCATGCCGCGATGCAAATAGCGCCAGTATTTGTAGGGGAACTTGCGCAACAAGGTGATCAGCAGCATGACGAACAGCAGATAGATGGCGAACTCCCCTACCTCTTCCGCCGCATCGCGCATGGTGTCGATGAACCCGGAATAATCCTGATCGTGCAGCTTGCCGGCTTTTCCGAACACCGACTCTATTACATCGTCACCCATTTCAATCAGCCAATGGGCGGCGGCGAATACCACGGCCAGAATGCCTGCCCATTTGTGGGTGCAATAGATCTGATCCAGCCCACCCATCGGTCTCTCCAGCCAGGCTGGGCGCAGTGCCAACATCATGGTCAGTGACATCAGAGCAATGGATAACAGCCCACTGAGCAGCAGGCTCTGGTCATAGACTGCCCAGGGAGAACCGGCCCCAGGACTTGCAAAGAGGCTCCAGGCCCATAGGCCTGAAACCAACACTATGAAAGGTAAAATTATCCGCATCATCACATCTCCTGCGATCGGTACCTGGAATATTCACCCGAAGGCTAACGTCCAAACCTGACAGCCCGCTGAAGACCGGTGAAGAGAGATCGAGGCGTTATTGACCATTCAGGCTGTTGTCAGGTTTGAGCTGTAGTATCTTGATTCCAGGGCTGGGTCAGAGGTGAACGATGCGGGTACTTTTGGTGGAGGATACGGTGGGATTGGGCGAGGCGGTCCGGGATCAGATTGCGGACGACGGCCACGCTGTGGACTGGGTGCAAACGCTGGGCTTTGCCGAGGCGAGTGTCAGGACCACACCCTACGACCTGATTCTGCTGGACCTGATGCTCCCCGACGGTCATGGCTTGGGCTTTTTGCGAACACTCCGGGCTACCGGAAAAACAACACCGGTGATCATTCTTACTGCCAGGGATCAGGTGTCTGACCGGATTGAAGGATTAAATGCCAGTGCTGACGACTACCTAGTCAAACCCTTTGATCTTTCGGAGCTGTCGGCCCGCGTGGCCGCGGTGGCTCGCCGGTATCGGGGCGATCCAAGCCCGATCATACAAGTGGGCGAACTGGTGATTGATCTTGGTGATCATCGCATCAGTCGCAACGGCTTGGCGGTAGAACTGACGGCACGGGAGTGGGCCTTGTTTGAGGGCTTTATCCAGCGTCCCGGAATGCTGTTATCGCGATCGCAACTGGAGGATCGTCTTTACGCCTTCGGGGCCGAAATCGAAAGCAACACCATCGAAGTTTATGTCAGCCGTCTGCGTAAAAAGCTGGGGCGGGACGCCATCGTAACCGTCAGGGGAATGGGCTATCGCCTGGAAACACATGGCCACTAGAACCAGTCTGCAAAAAACACTCGGTATCGGCCTGACGCTCGGCGTCACCCTGCTCTGGCTGCTGGGCGTGACCGCTTCGGGACTGGTGGCGCAGCACGAAATGAACGAGGTCTTCGACAGTGCCCTGGAAGAAACCGCCCAGCGAATACTGCCACTGGCGGTCACCGACATCCTGAACCGGGAGAACGGAGCGGGCAATCAAAAGGCCCCAGCCCTGAAAGACCATGACGAATATCTGACTTATCTGGTACGGGATGAACACGGAAATATTCTGCTCCAGTCCCACGATGCAGACCCTGGCGTGTTTAGTACAATCCCCGCGGAAGGGTTTTCAGACACTCTGACCCACCGGCTATATGGCGTATCTGCAGTCAGTAATACCATCTATCTTGAAGTGGCCGAACCCTTGGCGCACCGGCGTGAATCCGCTCTGGAGGCGGGATTAGCCTTACTGTTGCCTTTACTGGTGCTGATTCCGGTCAGCCTGTTGGGTGTCTGGTGGATTGTCCGGCTTTCCCTTCGTAAGGTGGTCGATTTTCAGCAAGACATTGAATCCCGCGGCGCGGGAGATCTGTCCCCTGTTGTAGAAGAGCAGTTACCCCGTGAATTTGAACCAATCGCCGGTGCCATCAACCGGCTGCTTGAGCGTTTGCATCGTGCTCTCGAATCAGAACGCAGCTTTACCGCCAACAGTGCCCATGAACTGCGAACTCCCCTGGCAACAGCGCTTGCCAAAGTGCAGCGACTGAAAACCAGAATGCCCGATGATTATCTCAAGAATGATGTTGCAGAAATTGAAGAAGCGTTACGCAGTCTCTCGGTGCTGTCCGGAAAACTGCTCGAGTTGGCAAAAGCAGAAGGTGGCGGTGCACTCTCACAAAGTCAGCAGGATCTTGTGCCCATCCTCGCGATGATTGCCCGGGATTTTGAGGCCCAGGCACCCGGGCGAGTTGTTTTATCCCTGCCGGAGCGCGAAGTGAACTCCTTTCTTGATCCCGATGCCTTCGCCATCCTGGTGCGTAACCTGATCGAGAATGCCCTTAAGCATGGTTCCCGTAGCGAGCCGGTGAAGATCAACCTGAACGATAATGGGGTTTTAAGGGTCTGCAATGGCGGTGCAAGAGTGCCACCGGAACAGCTCGCTCTTTTAAGAAACCGGTTTGCACGCGCCAAAACGGACGCTGCAGGTTCTGGCCTGGGCCTCGCGATTGCCGATGCGATTGCTAAAGGTGCCGGCATGACCCTGCATCTCAGATCGCCGGCAACAGGACGGCAGGATGGTTTTGAAGCGGAGCTGAATCTGGCATGTATCTGACACTCACCGACATTGTGCTGCTGACGAGCATCATTCAATCGCTGGCTCTTGCCGTTTTTCTCCTACTTCCATCCAACAGTGGGCTCATATCTAACCGACTCCTGGTTGCCACTCTGGTGTTCTTCGCCGCCGGGCTGGGAGAGATCTTCCTCTATGGCAGCGGGCTTGCGCTCCAGTACCCAAACTTCGCCTACCTCGGAACACTCATCGGACTTCTACAAGCCGGCTCGCTCTATCTATATGCGCAATCGCTGATGTATCAGAATTTCCAGTTACGCGGGAAGCATCTCGTGCACACGTTGCTCTTCTGGGTGGTCGGCGCAATTTTTCTGATTGAATATTATTTACAGCCAAGCGAGACCAAAGTTCAGATTCTGCTTGAACGGGACCACCCGGGCGTACTTACCTCTCCCCTTCTTGCAGTCGCTATTCACGCGGTCTTTCTGGGCTACCTGTACGCGACGATTCGTGCGATTAACCGTTTCGGCCTTGGTATTCGACAGATTTTCTCGAGTATTGAAAACAAACAACTTGCGTGGTTACGGACGCTTCTGATCGGCTATGCAGTGGCTTGGACCGTGAGCATGATGTACTGCCTTACAGCGCATGTGTTTAGAAGCGTGCCTGGAACCGAGTGGGTGGCCGGCGCTGGCGCTGTAACGGGCTTCATTTTCATCAATTTTCTGATGATAAACTCTCTTCGCCAACCCGTTGTTTTCTCTGGATTGGCAGCAGACCAGGCCGCCTTGCTGGAAGAAGAGCCCACGCCGCAGTTTGATCAAACTTTAAAGGTCAGGCTCCAACAGTTAATGCACCAGGAAAAGCCCCACTTGCACCCCAACCTGACCCTGGAACAACTTTCACGGAAATTGGGCGCCCCTTCAAGAGAGGTTTCACGGGCCATTAACCAAGGCTTTGGCTGCAATTTCTTTGAGTTCGTCAGTCGCTATCGCATCGACGAGGCGAAATCGCGCCTGGCCGATGCAGCCAATCAGGCAAATATTCTGCAAACTATGTATGACTCTGGCTTCAACTCGAAGTCCGTATTCAACACTGCTTTCAAGAAAGAGACAGGATTTACCCCCAGTGAATATCGCCGACGAGCCCTGCAGGGCGATATCCGACCCTAGCCACGATCCTGAACCTGGCTACCCGGCGTTCGAGTACGCTCTCACCCGATACTGAAACCTCTATCCTTTTGAATTATATATTTTATTTCCAAACCATGGAATCGGTTCGGTTTCGTACCTGAGAACGCTTCTTTGACCTCCCTTCCGTACTCTGATTGCCAAGCGACACCAAACCCGGTGCTCGTGAAGCTCAACGCAATATGAAGAGGTCATGTATGAAAACCAAATTACGCAAAACCGCTGTTCCCGCAGTGGCCGCAGCAATCTTCAGCCTGATGTTTGCCGGTAGCGCCCAAGCTCATTGTGATGCTCTGGACGGTCCCGTGATTACCGAAGCCCGTGCGGCACTGGAGTCAGGCAATGTTAAGCCCTTGCTCAAATGGGTGCCGGCAAAGGATGAGGCCGAAATCAAAAGGGTATTCGCCGATGTGCGCCAAGTCCGCGGGCAAAGCGAAACTGCGAAAAACATTGCCGATCAGCATCTGTTCTCGACGCTCGTTGAGGTTCATCGTGCCTCCGAAGGCGCACCCTTTACCGGCATCAAGCCTTCCGGACAGATTGATCCGGGTTTAATGGCGGCGGATGCGGCGTTGGAAAACGGGCAAATTGATCGCCTCGTGGCAAATATAACCCGCAAGATCGAGAACGGTATTCGTGAGCGTTATCATGAGGCTCAGCGTGCAAGGGCCATGGCTGATCAAAGCAGCGATAAGGGGCGTGCCTTTGTCGCTGACTACGTCAATTACATTCACTATATAGAGGGCGTGCATGGCGCTGCTGGAGGGCAGGGGCACTAATTCCTATCTTCACGCAGACGCAAAGCAGGCTGACGGCCTGCTTTGCCGTTGTATTCATTTCCAGTTTCGCCTTCGGCTGAATTGGTACCATCATTCTATTAAGGCGCATCAAAAAACATAAATGAAGCCAACACCAATCTCCGCTTCATAATCATTCCGGGATATCGGGCAGCCATATTACTAACTGAGGGGCGTGCTGTGTTTTATCTAATTTCGGTATTTCCGCAATTAGAGAAAAAAATTCCAAGCGCCAGGTATGGAAGGCGTATCAGCGCGTTAAATCAAATCGAGGTGCGGCCGGTGTAGATGGCCAGACGATTCAGGACTTTGATCGAGACTTGAGTAAGAACCTCTATCTAATTTGGAATCGGATGTCCTCCGGCAGCTATTTCCCACCGTCCGTCAAAGCAGTTCCAATTCCGAAGAAAAGTGGAGGAGAAAGATTGCTCGGGGTACCCACGGTTAGCGATCGTATAGCGTAAACTGTGGTTACTATGACGCTGGAACCTATCCTGGAACCTGTCTTTCATGTGGACTCGTACGGGTATCGGTGCGGGAAATCCGCGCATGATGCGCTTGTGATCACGCGAAAGCGGTGCTGGGAAAGGGACTGGGTGCTGGAGTATGACATCCGTGGCTTGTTTGATCATATTGATCATGAGCTATTGCTCAAGGCTCTTGACCACCATTGCTCTGAATCCTGGGTGCTGCTGTATGTGAGGCGCTGGCTAACGGCACCGATGCAGACGAAAGATGGTAAGCAGGAACGACGGAACGTTGGCACACCACAAGGTGGCCCGTTATCGCCAGTTCTGGCAAACCTGTTTCTGCATTATGCATTGGATCGTTGGCTGACCGTTCGTCATCCGGATATCCCATTCTGCCGATATGCAGATGACGGAATACTGCGTTGTCGAAGTGAGCGTGAGGCTCAGTATCTGCATTCCCAGCTAGATATGCGTGAGGTGGACCCAATAGCTATTCACAGAGATGCCCAACAAACGAGTATACTGGCCTGTGTTTGTCCAGGCTGCTCGGATAAATCACCATCAGCTCCTTGCTAAGGCCAGGCTCACTCACGGGAATAGCCACCAGACTTCCATTTTGGACCTCCTCCCGTACAGAACTTTCAAGCACCAACGATGCGCCAAGTCCGACCTTAACCGCTTGCTTGACGGCTTCGGTGCTACCCAGCTGCATAGATACCGTCGGAAATGGCCCATGCTCACCGAAGTAGGTCGCCAAAAGCCGGCCAGTGCCGGTGCCGGGTTCGCCGCCGATCAGAGCCATGTTAGACAGCGTATCGCGGTCGATATCGGTTCGACGGGCTAACGGGTGACCAGGCGGAACGATTAGAACAACGGGCTCGTTACGCCACGCCTGAGCATGGAATCCGGGTAGATCATGCCACCACTCCATAATCGCCACGTCCAGCTCACCGTCCGATAAATGCCGTGCAATAGTCGGATTGGAATCTATTACCACATCCACCTCGGGCCCTACGCCCAGCTCCTTGTAACGACGGATGTAGGGCTGGAGCATATAAATCCCAATATTGGAGCTCGCCCCAACGCGAAGTCGAGCCTCCATAATGGAAGATCTCGCCTGCTCCTCCAGCCGGAGCAGACTTCGGGCAAAAGGCAACAAGGTTAAGGCAGCCCGGGTTGGCTCACAGCCAGAGCGCCCCCTGTGGACCAATAAAACGCCAAGTTGGTTTTCGAGTTTTTGAAGGTGCTGGGACAGTGTGGGTTGTGCGATGTCCAACTGGCGGGCTGCGGCCTGAAACCCGTTGTGGTCCAGCACCGCCACGAAACTCTTCAGCCAGACAAGATTCAGCATGGGCCGCTCTCGCGGCCACTGGGATCATTGATCGCATCACCCGGCCGCTCACCCCGAAGCACTTGCAGAATGTTCCGAGCAGCGCGTTGCTCGATAGCCAGACGCACCTGGCTGACTGCCGATCCGATGTGAGCAGTAAACAGCGTGTTGGGGTGGGCCCTGAGCCCCTGGGCGATCTCCCTCGGACGATCTTCTCTCGCCCAATCTTCCATCTCAAACACATCAGCGGCGTACCCCCCCAACTGACCGGATTGAAGCGCTTGCAGAACACTACCCTCATCCACCACAGATCCACGGCAGGGATTGATAAGGAATGCGCCCGGTTTCATTCCTGTTAGCGTTTCGCGATTAATGGTGTGGAGGGTTTGCTCATTGAGCGCCAGTGCCAGGATCACAATATCTGACTGGGCCAGCAGCATCTTGAGGGGAGTATGGGACAAACCCAGTGCCTGCTCATGCTGCACGGGTAAACGTTCCGGCTGGGAATAGATTAAATCCGCTCCCCATCCGTTCAGGCGCTGCGCCACCGCTTGGCCGATGGCCCCCATACCCACAATACCAATCCGTGAGCCTTCGATCCCCTGCCCATAGAAGCGTGGTGTCCAGCCAGTAAATTCACCGGATCGAACGAAGTGGTCCGCCGCCTTGACTTGTCGGGTGAGACTGATCGTCAGCCCGACCGTTAGCTCTGCAGTAGGCACGGTTAGCAAATCCGGTACAAATGTCAGCCAAACCCCATGACGCGTGCAGGCATCCACATCAAAGTTGTCATAGCCTTTCAGGGCTGCACCAATCACCTTCAAGCGCGGACACCCCTGTAGGAACTCCACTCCAACTCGGTCTGGCATGAACGCCATCATCGCATCAGCGTCTGCAACGCGCGCAGCCACTTCCTCCTGGGGCAACGTGGCGCCGGATTGGTTGGTGACCAGCTCGCAATCTTGGGCAAGTTCATCCAGAACACTGTCATGGATCTTATGGGTTATCACAACCTTGGGTTTCATCGACGTTCCTTATTTGAATTTCTTACGAAGGCGGCCACTGAGACTGTCCACGACGGTGACCATCAACAAGATGACAATGAGAATGGCGCTGACTTCCTGATACTGCATGATTCTCAGCGAGCCCATCAATTCGAAGCCAATACCACCGGCACCCACCATGCCCATTACGGTCGAGGCACGGAAATTGTATTCCCAGCGATAAATGGACACGTCCGCGAATTGAGGAAGTGCTTGTGGCAGCACGGCGTGATAGAGCACCTGCAAGCGAGTAGCGCCGGCAGCATCGGCCGCTTCCACTGGCGCCTCATCTACATGCTCAATCGCTTCGGCAAAAAACTTTCCAACCATGCCAATGGAGTGAAGACCGAGCGCCAGTACGCCAGGCAACGCCCCAAAACCAACAGCAGCCACGAAGATGATGCCCATGATCAGTTCCGGGACTGAACGCAAACCGTTTAAAAGGGTTCGAGTTACTTGGAACACCACCGGATGTGGAGAGGTGTTGCGCGCAGCCAGGAATGCCAGTGGCACAGACAAGGTTACTGCAATGGCAGTACCGGCAATGCTCATCGCAAGCGTGTCGATTAACGGCGACACCCAGCTGGCCACATTGGTGAAGTCAGGTGGAAGAGATTCGCCAATGAGTGTGCCTATGGCTGGCACGCCATTGGCAAGTGTATTGAAATTGAGCAGCCCTACGTACCAACTTGCGACAAAAATGATGAGCAGCACTAACAGCGACTGTCCGAGTTTTTTCCGCCAGCCTTTCGCGTGCTCATCCAGCACGGAGGCCGACGGGGCCGGCGACAGAGTCGCCGGTTCCGTCGTTGTATAGTTCATGGGGCACTCCTCACATTTTTGCGAAATCAAGATTGAGCAGGCCACCCATAGCGCGGATGACATCGTAATCTTCGTCGGTAATTGCCGCGAATCCCTCAGCCTTCAGGTTGTCGAGAATCTCCGGGTCATCGATCTGCAGAAAGGCTTTCTGAATGTTGCTCTTCAGCTCAGGGGCCAGGTTCGAACGCATGGCCCAGGGGTATTGAGGAAAGTCACCGCTGTAGCCCAGCACTTTGACCTTGCTCCGATCAATCAAACCGCGGTCCATCACATGCTCGAAGATAACTTCGGACAACCCTCCGGCGTCGGCATTGCCATTGGCGACGTTAACCGCAACAGCGTCATGGCTACCGACGAAATGAGCCTCATAGTCCTTTCCGGCTTCGAGCTCTGCCTTCTCAAGGAGTACGGTCTTGGGGATCAGGTGGCTGGAAGTGGATGCGCGGTCACCGTAGGCCATTTTCTTGCCTTTGATATCCGCGAAGGAGCCAACGCCAGAGTCCGCATTGGCAATAATGATGGAGCGATAAGTCGGCTTCCCGTCTACCACCATGGCGGCAAAGGGTTCAATGTCACTCTTACTCTTGGCCATCACATAGGACAACGGACCAAAGTAAGCCAGGTCAATTCGGCCAAAACGCATGGCTTCGATCATGGAGGAGTAATCGGTGGTAACAATCAGTTCTACTTCCTTACCAAGAGTGGTTTCCAGGTAATCCTTCAAAGGTTGGTTTCGCTTGATCAGTTCTGACGCGTTCTCATCCGGCAGCAAGGCAACTTTCAAAAGATCAGGGTCTGTATCTGCGGCATGGGCTGACCAATGGATGCCGAGCATCATTATCAGAGCCAGCAAAGAGTGAATCATTGTCTTCATTGTGCTATCTCCAGTACGTCTGTCGTTATCGGGGTGGTCTTAGGTTTATGGATGGCTGGTTTGCCTTCCGCAGCTACCACGCTGGGTGAACGGTGGTAAATCTCGTCCAGGTGTTTCGATTTCAGGTTTTCAGGAGCATCGTCAAAAACGATATGAGCGTTCGAAAGGCCGATGATCCGGTCTGCAAAACGCCGGGCGTATTCCAATTGGTGCAAGGAAATAACCGCGGTGATTCCATCTTCCTGACAAATATCGCGCAGTAGGCCGAGTACCTTTTCAGAAGTGGCCGGATCCAGGCTGGCAACGGGCTCATCGGCAAGAATCATGGATGGTTGCTGCACCAATGCTCTGGCGATTCCAACCCGCTGCTGCTGGCCGCCGGACAACTGATCTACTCGGGAAAGCGCTTTGTCAGCCAGACCTACGCGGTCGAGGCATTGCAGAGCCAACTCCAGGTCCTGCCGGGGCAGGGGAAGCAGGCTTCGCCAAGTACCGTGATACGCAAGTCTGCCTGTCAGCACATTCTGTAACGCGGTGTATCGTTCGATCAGCTGGTGATGCTGGAACACCATGGCGGTGCGGCTGCGGTGCTGTCGCAGGATTCTACGGTTGGTCAGTTCACCAAACTCGCCAGACACAACCTTCCCGGTTGTGGGCTTAACCAGGTGATTCAGTGAACGAAGCAGAGTGGATTTACCCGCGCCTGAAAGTCCCAGTAGCACGGTGAATTCGCCCTTGTGAAAGTGAACGTTGGTGGGTTTGAGCGCGAGGACGTTTCCCGGGTAGGTTACGCCCATACTCTCGACTCGAAGCATCACATTGGTTGATTGAGTTGGCGCCACAGGATCACCTTTTGCAATAAATAAGCTCGCCGTATTGCGAGTTACAATTGAACGGTAAAGCTGAGAGATGACACTGTCGTGTCACTGACGTGACAGGTTGATGAAGTGCTTTTGGTTCGCAAGGATTTTCCGAAGGGCTCTGTGAAATACATGGAGCTCAGCCAAAGTGGAACGAGCCACCCAGGAGCTTAAGCAACAAAAATTGCGTTCCACCGTCAGTCGGCGAATCTCACGGTACAGTTCGTCCGTGCTGAGTTCATCGAATTGCTTACCGACTATACTCTTGCCTTCGAGGAGGTCGGACGCGCTCTCCAATAGGTCGCGCTTCCAGGTGCTGACTATGGTGGGGTGGATCTGGAAACGGGCAGCAATTCAAGGTGTGGCCTTAAGGGTGGGCAAGGACAGCCTTGCACTTACTAATTCGAAATAAAGTAAGCGAACATTACCCGGAGATATAAGCCAAATCCGGATGGCCAAAAAACGATTTCAATAGTCGTGGCAATTTTTGCAAACGTCGAACTGCGTCGCCGCGTGCAGGTTGGTTTGAATAAGGGCGAGGCTAAGAACGCGCTGGCTCGTGCCGTCTTCCTGAACCGGCTCGGTGAACTCCGCGATCGCAGTTACGAGAATCAACGCTACCGTGCAAGCGGACTCAATCTCGTCGTCAGCGCTATTATCCTTTGGAATACGGTTTATATGGAGCGGGCGGTTCAAGCACTGCGCGAAGACGGCCGGGATATCGACGAGACGCTTCTGCGGCATCTTTCTCCCTTGGGCTGGGAGCACATCAACCTGACCGGCGACTATATCTGGCAGCAGGACAAACAGGTCGAACAAGGAAAGTACCGATCGTTACGAACACTGCAGAGGTCTTAGCGTACGATTTTTTCCGTTTCGTGAGCTGACCCCATTCTGTCCCCCATCCCTTCAACCACGCGTAATCCTTCGTCGAGCCTTTGAATGTCTGCGAGATGACACTCCGTCGTATTCGCCCGATTAGCCAAACGCCACTGTTGCCAGTCCTCCTCCGCGCCAAAATAAGACGTTCAGCTAGTCATCGGAAAGTCCACTCCCTTTCCGACCGGGCGAGTGTGTTTTGGGAATAGAAAAGTGCTAAGATCTTCGGAACTGACAGAGTAATTGCATGTCAGAGCTCATGTCCTCAAAGCTTGGTGCTAAAGATCAGGATGTCCGCAAAGAACCGCCCAATCATCTCCCTATTGCTATCACTGCTTCTTGTGATCAGCGCGCCGGCGTTTGCTTTGTCAAAAGTAGCAGGCGGCCAGGCGGAGCCAGCGATGGCGGATTGCGGCACCATGATGATGGACCAGACTGAAGACACCGCTTACTCCTCAGACACAGAACCGGATTGTGTTTCCGCCCCTGAAATGGCCTGTCCAAGCGCCACTGGGCCGGTCAAATGCGGCGTCAACGTAAGCTTTGCCCTACTACCGGGGCATTCTATCGGTTTTACCGACACCGGTTCCCAAACGGTGTTGATCGGCCGAGCGGCCCTTTACCAGAATCCGTTCCTGGCCTCTATTACACCCCCTCCAGAACATCACTCCTGAGTTTTAACCCGGGTTTTTGCCCATCGCGGCAAGCTCTTTGAAGTTAATTCTTGCAACAAAGTCTCGTACTTCCGTTCATCCGTAACGAGGCTTTAACTGGAGTGAATCAAATGCGTAATTCAAATCTCAAGCTCACCGTAACCGCCGCCGTTCTGGCCGGCAGCGTCGCCCTTTTCTCTGCCCTTGCCCATGGCGAAGGCGCCGGCATGATGGCTGGTCATTCCGAACACAGCCGCATGATGTCCTCGCACGGTATGGAGGGTATGGGCGGCATGATGGGGATGATGAACATGATGTCAGATATGTCCCCGGAAGACCGTAAAGCCATGACCGAGGCTTGCATGAAGATGATGCAGGCTCATAGCGACGATGGCATGCCTGGTGGCATGAAAGACAAAGACACCGGCGCCAAATAACCATTTGGGCACCCTCATGAACTGAAGCTCTGGGCCGGGGATGCATGTGCACCCCCGAGCCCTGCACTGCCCATAAGCGATTACAAACGAGGATTTCCCATGAAGACCAAGAAACTCGCCCTGTATACGGGTATAGCCGCTATCGTTATCGGCGCTGGCGCCACCACATTGGCCCTCCAGGCCGACGAATCCGCCCAGCCGTCGGCTTCTCTAACCGAGAGTGAAGAGGCAGGCCAAACCATCACCATCTACAAGAGCCCCAATTGCGGTTGCTGCCAGTCCTGGGCCGAGCACCTCGCGACCAATGGCTTTGACACCCGAATCGTTGAAACCGACAACCTTAATGAAATTAAACAGCAGCATGGCGTGCCACGCGATATGGCGTCCTGCCACACCGCACTGGTTGATGATCTGGTGATTGAGGGGCATGTGCCGGCCAATGACATCCTGGCCTACCTTGAGGATCCGCAATTCAACACGGCCGGCTTGTCTGTACCCGGAATGCCCCATGGCACCCCTGGCATGGAAACCGGCCGGAAGGACGATTACCAGGTCATTGCCTTTAACGCCAATGGCCAGCAACAGGTTTTCCGTGAGCACAAGGATTACTGAGGTCAGCCCTATGAGAGCAATGGTTTCCCGCCTGAATTCAGCAGTCTCCGGACTTTTTCTGTTCGCGTTCGTGGCTGTCATGCCGACCCTGGTTCAAGCCCAGTCTGTGAATGAGGGCCAATCAGTGAGAGCGCTGACGACGGACTCATCTGGCGCTTTGCTGGTGCTTCGGCAGAGCGGTCTGTTTGCCCTGGATAGCCAGAACACTACCGAGATCCCCCTGCCACCGTCGGATTCCGGCGCCCAGCCCCGGTCCATGGCAAAAGGTGCTGACGGAAGCCTGTACCTTTCAGGGCCTGGCCTTGGGATCTGGCGCTATGACGAGGCCAGCAAGCGTTGGCAATCCCTCAATGACACCCTGCCGGACCTGGGTGTCACGGCGATTGCCGCCCACGCTACCCAAGCCAAAACGCTTTAGGCCTATCTCGGTGCAAGTGGCATGTTCCGATCCAGGAACGGGGGTGCCGAATGGGTGAAGGTAGACAGTGGCCCCCGGGAGCCGGTGCAGGCGTTCCTGCACTCTGATATGCCAGGCAGCATGGAAAGTGGCTGGCTGTTCGCCGGCACCACCCGCGGTGTGGCCCGTTCCATGGACTGTTTCTGCTTCTGGGGTGACGCCGGCGAATTGCGAGGAACTGTTTCCGCCATTGATTACGATCCTTCGGCCCCGGAAAACGTCTACGCCGTAATCGAGGGGCAACTTCACCACAGTTCTGACGGTGGCGAAACCTGGGCTGGCCTTGAGATACCCCAAGCGGTGACCGCTCTGACGTTCTCACCCTCGGAAGGACTCGTGGTGGGCACTAAAAACGGAGAGTTGCTTTCGCGGAACGCCTCTGGCGAATGGGTTCCTGTTTATGAATAAGTGGTCTTTCCCGCTGGTCTTGCTCATTGCCCCGGCCCTTGTGATGGCGGGAGGCGCGCCAACAAACAGTGGCAGCGTGCCGGCCGAAGTAACCGAGGGCCGCCAGATTTATGAGCAATACTGCGCCGCTTGCCACGGATGGCAGGGTGAAGGTGCGGCCGACTGGAACAAACCGGATGAGAAAGGCGAAATGCCCCCGCCACCACACGATGAGACCGGCCACACCTGGCGCCACAGTGATGCCATGCTGTTCAGGATGATTGCCGAGGGATGGCGGCATCCCTTCAACAAAACAGACCGGCTGACTATGCCGGCATTTGAGGACATCCTCACCGACCAGGAAATTCAGTCGGTGATCAATTACCTGAAAACACTCTGGACCGAGGACCAGCGCCGCTATCAACAGAACGAAAGTCAGGAATAAGGAACAACCCTCCCTCAAGTCTTGGGCAACTGGAAAATGGCATTGAAACAGCTTTTTAAGAAGTGGTCATGGTTATTCGGCCTCATCGGTTTCAGCATTGTGGTCACAGCAATCTTCGTGCTGCCGCAGTACCTGAAGCCTGATCTGGATGCCGGTGTTACCTTTTACGCCACCGAGGGATGCGCACCTTTCAAAGGTCAGTGTATCGGGCGAAAAGGCGATCAAACCATCACAGTCGGCTTAGGTAATGAAGCCATCGAATCGATGACAGAGATTCCCATCCGTGTGCATCTCGGCAACATGACAGCAGACTCCCTGATCGTGGATTTCGAAGGGCTTGAAATGTACATGGGCGTGGTCCGCACCCAGCTGTTACCGCATACCCAGGGTGTTTACCAGGGAACCATTACCCTGCCGGAATGCGGTACCGGCAAAATGCTATGGCGCGCACGGGCCATCATCGACAACGGCACGTCCAAGGAAGGCATCAAATTTGATTTCTGGGCGGTTTAACGAACTAACAAAACTTAGGGGGCCAAATGCCTGATCTTGCAACCTGGGGAATTGCCGCCGCGTTTGCCGGAGGTCTCGTGTCGTTTTTCTCACCCTGTACTTTACCCTTGGTTCCCGGCTACCTGTCGGTTGTTACCGGAGGCGCTCTGACTGAGGCTTCAAATCGGTTGAAGGCGTTCTGGCTGAGTCTTTGTTTCGTGATGGGGTTCAGTCTCGTATTCGTTGCCCTGGGAGCAAGCGCCAGTGTTCTTGGGCAATGGCTGATGGCTTATCGTGAAGAGGCCAACCTGGTGGCTGGCGTGCTCATCGTGTTAATGGGCCTGTTTATGTTGGGTTGGTGGAGCATGCCGGCGTTACAGCGGGACTGGCGCATTGGGCAGTCTCTTGAAGGCGGGCGCCCCACTGCCGCCTTCCTCCTGGGCATCGCGTTTGCCATCGGCTGGACACCCTGTATAGGCCCCATACTCGGGGCCATATTGGCGCTCAGCTCCACCCATGCCAATGCTGAGGCTGGCATGCTGTATCTGGCGGCGTATTCGTTCGGGTTAGCTCTCCCTTTTCTCGGAACTGCCCTGTTTATTGAACACTTTCGGCAACGAGTACGCTGGCTCAGTCGCTGGAGTAGACTACTGAGAGCGCTTGCTGGCTTGGTGCTCGTTGTAATGGGAGTAATGGTGCTCACCGGTCGGATGACACTCTTTGCGTCGTGGATGTTGTCGACGTTTCCGGTTCTCGGAAGGCTTGGTTGAGCTTCCTACAGCCAAACTACAGGGAGCGGTCCATGGCTTCATACTCAAATACTGCGTATAAACAGGTTTCATGAACAAATGGGGCTGCCATTTCGTTAACTAATGGTTTTGCATTGCCGAACGATTGAAGCGGCTCATTGTTCTTCAGGACTAGATTAAAAACCGCTTCGCAGTGGAGGATGGTGAACGTTCGCTTTTGTTCAGAGCCCGGAATGTGACCAGGGGTCGCAAAGCGAACATTCAGATGGTTCGATAACGCTTGGCGTTGCGGCGTGCCGGAGCGCAGCGTAGGCGCGTCCGCCAATAGCTACTGGTTATACGGAATTTGCCACCAACATCTCAGTAGCACCTTTTTGAAACCGGTAACTAACAGGCTGCAATGAGACATCAATCCCATCGGCAGATAATGCGGTCATTACCTGATCCAAATGCTTCGAGACCTCTCCGTCTAAGGATAAAACAGGAAAGACACGGACTTCGGTCGCCACTCTGCATAGCTCCCGCATTGATTTAAGGTGAGTTGCCCCATCCACATGGTCACTGTAGAGAAAAAGATAGTGGGAGCAGAGTGCCAAATCGAACTCGAAGTCGGAAAACGGTAATGATGGCAAAGACGCTGATATATACCGCCCTTGCTGACAACCGGCATCAAAGTCGGCCAGGAACCCCGACATGGCATTCATACGGACCTCGCCAAGATGCTCGACGCTACTCAGTGACCTCCAAATATACTTGTCTGCGTCCTGCCGCATCTTAGTCATGATTTCAGGGTAAACTTCATCAATACGACGACGTATTTCGTCGACTTGAAACTGGTAAACCGGATCACAGGAAACAACTTGGCACCCACGCTCTGTTGCCTCTACATTGAAGCTTGCGGGGCCATCACCGCAACCTAGGATTTTCTTGTTCAGATCATCATCCGATAGCCCAAACATCGCTTGGTATTCCTTTAGCGATCGCCCCCACGGTACTACATTAGCTAAATCCAAAATCGACTCTCCTTAGTCTGTATGACGCCAAAACAAGCGACGACCCGATAGGGGCGTCCGGTGGACGGTCGCCAGGCCGGGAATGAACTTGATCGATTTGTTAAATGTCGTCGCGCCATTCCTTATACTTACACACTCTATCGGACTCAAGCCATGGCACGTCGTGCGAAACCCAAATATGAGCCTCTGGCTTCAAACCGGGATCATCGTCCAGAGTGGCCACCCGAACAATTACGTGTGGCTGCGCAGGCCTCTCGGCGACCAAATGAGAACCACAGCGTTTGCAAAAATGGCGCGATTTGCCAGGAGATGATTCGAACGTAGAAATAGAATTTATGCCGCTGAGCCAACGGAAGTTCTCGCGCTTTACTCCCGCAGTGGCGGCAAATGAGGCCGCATGGGCTTTACGACAAGTCTGACAATGACAATGCACAATCGGCATATCCACAGAGTCGATCTCGTAACTTATCTCGCCACACAAACAGCTTCCCTTCAGCCCCATAGGGGATCTCCTTCTGTACATTGAACGCTTGGCTTTGCGGCGTGCCGGAGCGCCAGCGGTGGGAACCGATGCGGTTAGCGTTTGGTGTGGACTTCCCCCAATAAATTGGACGCGTCCCATCGGCTAAAGCGGTTGGTAACATGGTTAAATGCCATACCGCTTCTATCACGCCAGCGGCCAACAAGGAGCAAAGTAACACAAATTTCGCAATCTGAACCAAGACAAGCACTTTCATCCGGCCCTACCATTTATAACACCGCGAAATAGTTACCTACACGCCAGAAGATGCTTCTGGAAAAACAAATGGATTTGAAATGAGCCATCGATCATCAAGCTCCTCCGAGAGCATTCTTTCTCGTCGAATGCAGACAATGAGCAGTTCCGCGATAAGGGATCTGCTCAGGCATTCCAAAATCCCTGGTATGATCTCACTGGCGGGAGGAATACCCGCACCAGATCTCATAGATACCGAAGGGCTTGAAGCGGCCACTTTCCGAGCTGTTGAAAGTGCAAGAAATGCCACCTATCAATATGGACTGACCGAAGGAGAATTGTTCTTAAGGGAAGAAATTGCCTCCCGCATGGTAGCGCAGGGAATCAGCGCGGAACCCGACCATATTCTAGTTACAAGCGGTTCGCAGCAGGCGCTCGACATTGTAGCCAGAGCCTTTCTTGATGAGGGTGATAGTGTGTTGGTTGAAGAGCCAACCTATCTGGCCGCATTACAGGTTTTCAATATGGCAGGAGCGAAGACATTAGTATTCCAAGGTGATCAGTACGGCATTGATTTCACACGATTGGAATCATTGGTTGCCAATAACCGTATTAAGCTGATGTACCTTGTTCCCAACTTCAGTAATCCAACCGGCACAACCCTGCGACTTCCCGAAAGGACAAAACTTGTTGAGTTTGCTATCCGTCATGACATTATGATCGTTGAAGACGACCCATACGGAGATCTTCGATACGACGGAGAGCATGTTGCGTCACTCTTTGAAATAGCCGAACAGTCATTTAACTCGAAAAACCGGGTTATCTACATTTCGTCTTTTTCAAAAACTGTCGCCCCCGGATTACGCTTGGGTTGGTGTATTCCCCCGGAGAGCTATTTTCACTCGCTATGCCGTGCCAAGCAATCTATGGACCTTCACAGTAGTACGCTTTCGCAATACATTGCAGGTTATTACCTGAAAAGCGGCCGTCTTGATGGCCGGCTTCAACTTCTTAAAAAGGCCTACAAATGCCGGCGCGATGCGCTGATAAAAGCTATTTCGGAACATTTGCCAGACGCCCTCGAACTCAACGTGCCCGACGGTGGGATGTTCCTCTGGGGGCGATTTGCAAACGGACTGGACGCATCACTCGTTCTTCAGCAAGCTCTAAGCCATCACGTGATGTTTGTTCCGGGGAAATATTTTTATTGTGAGATACCTGACTTAAGTTCGGTTCGCCTTTCGTTCTCAACGATCACGCCCTCCCTGGCGGACGAAGCTGTTAAGCGGCTTGCGATTGCGATCCAGCGGACGGAACAACGCGAAACTCAAGGGTAGCGAAAACACCGACCATTTTAAACGGAGTTTTTATGGGCCTGAAACAATTCAACTTCCAACATGAAGACGATCGACAACAACTTCTCGCCAACAACGATGGCAGGGGAAGCCGTGAGTATGGATGGCAGAGCATCTTTTTCGAGCGGGTAGAAAAAGATCATTTTGAAACCATTGAACATGCTTTGACCGGTCATTACTTAATGGTAAAGCTCAATTCGGCCGCTCAGGCTAACCGACGCGTAGATGGTACTGTCCGAAAAGAATCGCAAAACAGGGGCTCTGCAGTGTATCTGCCCCACAACTGCCCCCACCAGGTCAGTTATACATCGCGATTGGGTAAGCTACTGTTGATGACCATCCCAGAGAAACTCGTTTCAAGCGTGGCGGAAGAAATGGGCGTTAGCCGCTTCCACGGTCATCCTCTGTTTTTCAAACAAAACAGCTTGCTTCTGGAAACCGCTCTGGCAATCGACAATGAAATCCGAGACGGCAACCCGCATGGTCCAATGTTTGCCGAATTTTATGGTAAAGCGTTGGCGGCACAGATCATCTGCGAAAACACAAGGAGAGTGAGAACCGATAACGCCACCAGGTCAACCTTGACAAATAGGCAAGTTCGCTGGATCGATGAATATATCGAAGCGAATCTTTCCTATCGAATCTTTGTAGATGATTTAGCTCAGCAAGTAGCTTTAAGTCCTTTTTATTTTTGTCGTGTATTCAAATCCGCAACCGGCGATTCACCTCACGTTTATATATTAAGAAAGCGAATAGAATATGCAAGTCAGTTACTCCAGAGCAACGAATACTCCATTTTAGAAATTGCACTTTCTTCTGGCTTCTCAGACGCCTCCAACTTTTCAAAACAATTCAAGAAGTTTACCGGACAAACCCCATCGAACTATCGTAGAGGATTTGAAAAACGACCAATCTTCCTCATGTGAAACCTTTGTGAGGATCGAGTGATTCACAGAGACAAAGTAATGAGTAACCGTGGGGTCAGGGTCACACTGTACGTGTACCCGCCAAACTGCACACCAACGCTTAAGAGCCGGACGACTGCTCTATTAAAAGCTTCTGATGAATCGCCGACGACCACACACCACTAAACTCCGCAAGCACCCCAAGTTGTGCATTGGCGCGCGTAAGCCTGGCCAACAACCGATCCTGTTGAGCCGAAATAAAGGTTCGATTGGCATCAAGCAGATCAAGATAGCCGATCGCCCCCTCGCCATGCATGGTAGACGCGATGCTGAACGACTGATTGGCCGCCTCAAAGGCCCTGCCCGCTGCGCGATCGGCCTCAACAGCTCGACCGTAGTCGAAAACCGCTACCCGCGCACTCGCCACCGCTTTGATTATCGTTTGCCGATAGCGAATATAGCTTTCTTCCGACACTTCGTTCTGACTGTCCACGCGCTGCATAATCACCGGATAACTCAGCAGCGACCAGGAAATCCGTGGGGCGATACTCGCAGTACTTTCGAATCCATCAGACTGGCCCGCTACATCCGTCACGCCAAGGAAGCCCTCCACCGAAACTTGTGGGTAGAGTTCTGCCCGCAGGGCATTGCCTTGCGCGACATCTTTGGCGAGCGTCGCCAGTGCACCGCCAATATCAGCCCTGCGTTGCATTGCCTCATTCGCCCTATTAGCCCCCGGCACACCAACCGACACAGCTAACACTCCCGACGCCGGCCGAAGGGTCAGAGTTTCCGGGTCTTCATTCACCAGAACTGACAGCACCGCTTTTGCCCGATATAACTGGGCTCGGGCATCCGGCAATTTGGCCCTTTGCTGCTCCAGCAAGGTGTCCGCTCTCGCCAGATCGAGGTCTGGCGAGAGCCCCTCATGGACCCGTAACGCCATTACCTTACGGGTATTTTCAAGAGTCCGTATATCTTCCTTGATCAGCTGAACGCGCTGTCGGGCTGCCACCCACTCTATGTAGGCCCGCACAACACCGACGGTCACTTCTTTCAGCATCGAACGCTGATTATTCAATGCAACTTCAAGATTGGCTTCCCCCGCATCTACCAAAGCTCTAAGCCGTCCAAACAGGTCCAACTCCCAAGACGCCGACAGGCCCACAGAAGCAGTTTCCTGGACGCTGTTTCGGTCCGTAGCGTCATAGTCGACGACTACCTCTCCCTGTGGCAACAACCGACTTTCGTCGGCCCCGAGGTCTGCAATAGCCCGGCGAACTCTCTGCCGCGTAGCCAGCAGGTCCAGATTTGCCGTCTGGGCAACCTCAACAAGTTGGTTGAGCTGGGTGTCCTGATAATCTCGCCACCACGCCAGTGTGTTGGCGCCCGCCGGCTGCACATCGAACTCAAGGCTATCCAGGTATCGGGCATTGGCGGCCTGTCGAGCTTCATAATCCGGGGTCGCGGCACAGCCGGTGAGCAGGATTGATCCAAAGACTATCCAGACTGCGCTCTTAAGCATGGTTGTTCTCCGTGATCTGATCCTTGGTCGCCGCTTTCTTCTCACGAGCTCTGGCGGCATCCGCTTCTGCACGCTGAATGACGGCATAAAACACGGGCGTAAAGAGAAGACCAAAAACGGTGACACCGATCATCCCGGAAAACACAGCAATACCCATCGCGTGTCGCATTTCCGCACCGGCACCACTGGCCAGCACCAGTGGCACTACGCCCGCGGTGAAGGCAATTGACGTCATCAGGATCGGGCGAAGCCGCAGGCGACAAGCTTCGATAATCGCTTGATAATGCGTGTAACCACTCAGATTCAGATCCCTGGCAAATTCCACCATCAGGATCGCGTTCTTGCTCGCCAGGGCCACCAGCACGATCAAGCCAATCTGGGTGAATATATTGTTGTCCCCGTTGGTCAACCAAACGCCGGCCAATGCGGATAGCAGGGTCATGGGCACAATCAGGATGATGGCAAACGGCAGACGAAGACTCTCATACTGAGCAGCCAGTACAATGAAGACCAACAGGATAACAAGCGGGAACACGTACACCATGGTGTTGCCTGCCAGCTCTTGCTGGTAGGTCACCTCTGTCCACTCGAAGGTCATACCATCCGGTAGCGTCTGAGCCAGCACTTCTTCAATGGCAACCTGAGCCTGATCAGAACTGAAGCCCGGCGCGGGCGAGCCATTCAGCTCCGCCGTAGGATAGCCGTTGTAACGCATCACACGATCCGGCCCAATGGTTGACTCCACATTCATGATCGCCGAGAGCGGGATCATCTGACCCTGCTGGTTGCGAACCTTCAGGTTAAGAATGTGCTTGGGGTCCAGTCGCTTCTCAGCCTCCGCTTGTGCAATCACCTGATAAGTGCTGCCAAACAGGTTCACATCGTTAACGTAGACCGAGCCCAGATACACCTGGAGAGTATCAAACACCGACTCCAGCGGAATGCCCAGAAGCATCGCCCGCTCCCGGTCGATATCCAGATCAAACTGCGGTACCTGAACCCGAAAGCTGGAGTACAAACCAGTCAGCGCGGGGTGTTTTCGGGCTTCGTTCAACGTAGTTTGCAAGCTACCAAAAAGCGCTTCAAAACCCTTACTGCTGCGATCTTCGATCTGCAGTTTGAACCCGCCGGTCGTACCCAGCCCCAAAATCGGTGGGGGCGGGAACACAGCCACGAAGCCTTCATCAATACCGGCAAAGGCTGCATTCAGCCTTCCGGCAATGGCACCGGCGCTCAGTTCGGGCGTCGTCCGCTTATCAAAATCATCCAGCGGCAAGAACACAACGCCGCTGTTGGAACTGTTGGTGAAGCCATTAATCGACAGCCCCGGAAAGGCGACCGTATTAGCCACGCCGTCTATTCCAAGGGCAAGCTCTTGCATCTCATCAACCACCGCAACAGTTCGATCTAGGCTGGCCGCATCCGGGAGTTGAGCCACAGCAACCAGGTACTGCTTGTCCTGCTGCGGGATGAATCCGCCAGGAACAACATTGAACAAGTGGCCAGAGAATACCGTCAGGCCCACATACACAACGCCTACAATGGCGCCGTAACGAACCAGTTTCTTGACCAACAACTCATACGCTGTACCGATCCGGTCAAAGAATCGGTTGAAGGGATGGAACACACAACGACCGAAGACCTTGTCAAGTAAGCGGGAAAGTCGATCCGGCTTTTCATCATGGCCTTTCAATAACAGGGCTGAAAGAGCCGGTGACAGAGTCAGGGAGTTGATTGCCGAGATGACGGTCGAGATGGTGATGGTCAACGCAAACTGCTTATAGAATTGACCCGACAACCCGGTGATGAATGCGGTCGGAATAAAGACTGCACACAACACCAAAGCAATGGCGATGATCGGGCCAGTTACCTCGTTCATGGCTACCTTGGTAGCTTCCCGAGGTGACAATCCCTGATGAATGTTCCTCTCGACGTTTTCCACCACCACTATCGCGTCGTCAACCACTATCCCGATGGCCAGTACCATCCCGAACAGTGAGAGCGTATTGATCGAAACGCCAAACCACTGCATCACCGCGAAGGTGCCCACAAGCGATACAGGAACTGCAACAAGCGGAATAATTGAGGCGCGCCAGGTTTGCAAGAACAGCACAACCACCAGCACCACCAGAAGAATGGCTTCGAGCAACGTGGCAATGACTGCATCGATAGACCCACGAACAAACACGGTCGGGTCGTAGACAATGTCGTAGGTGACGCCTTTCGGAAAGGATTCCGACAGCTTGTTCATAGTCTGCCGGACACTGTCGGAGAGCTCAATCGCATTAGCGCCGGGGCGCTGAAAAATGGGCATGGCAACCGCCGGCTTTCCGTCCAACCCTGCTTCCAGTGCGTAAGTGCTCTGTCCCAATTCGACCCGGGCAACGTCCGACAGACGAGTGATAGCACCGTTCTCGCCGATTTTCAGCACAATATCCCGAAACTCATCCAGGGAAGTCAGTCGCCCACGGACATTCAACATCAACTGAAACTGATTATCCGTTGGCGCGGGCTGTGCGCCCAAAGTGCCCGCAGCGATCTGTCGATTTTGGGCACGAACCGCGTTAACAACATCCGTCGCGTTGAGATTACGGGCAGCCAGGTCGTCAGGGCGTAGCCATAGACGCACGGCAAATTCACTCCCACCAAACAACCGCACATCCCCTACTCCGCCCAGGCGGGCGATTTCATCTTTTACATTCAGTTCGGCATAGTTCGCCAGGTAGGTAATGTCCCGGCTCTGATCGGGAGAATGCAGATGTACGACCATGCTCAGGTTAGGAGACGACTTTTCCGTCACCACGCCAAGGCGCTGAACCTCCTCTGGTAGTCGTGGCAGAGCGATATCAACGCGGTTCTGTACTTGTACCTGAGCTTTGTCCAGATCCGTGCCCAGGGCAAACGTCACTGTAAGCGTCATTCGACCGTCTGCGGTTGCCTGCGAGGACATATACAGCATGTTCTCAACGCCGTTAATTTCATCCTCAATAGGAGAAGCCACGGTCTCAGCAATCACTTTGGGGTTGGCGCCCGGATAGTTCGCGGTAACCACGACGGTTGGAGGCACGACTTCCGGATATTCACTGATCGGTAACTGGAAAAGGGAAATGCCCCCCCCGATCAGTATGATCAGGGACAGCATGGCGGCGAAAATCGGCCGGTCGATAAAGAAGTGTGGAAACTTCATATAGCAGGCCTCAGAACTCGACGCCAGCGGTCTGCTGGACTGTCGATGCGTGATCTTCAAGGGTAAAAGCAATGTCAGAAGGCGCTTCTGAGAGCAAAGTTGGAGCAATCTTCATATCTGGCCCCACCTTGGCAGCACCATTTGCTACCAGCAGATCGCCCTCGGCGATGCCCTGCTCTACCACACGGAAAGTGCCGTAGCGCTGGCCAATTTCCACGGGGGTGTAACGAGTTTCGCCATGATCGTTTACCGTGAGCACAAACCGGCTGTCCAGGTCGGTAGCAATGGCTCTATCCGGGACAAGAATTTTCTGTTCTGTACCGGCCACAGCGATTTTCACACGTGCAAATGCACCCGGAACCAGAGTGCCGCCTGAATCTGACAATACCGCGCGCAAACGGAGCGTTCCTGTGTCGGAATCAATGCTGTTGTCGACAAAGTCAATCTCGCCCACGTGTGAAAAATTGCTTTCCCCAATTAACTGGATGCGTACCGGAGATCCAAGTGCCTGATCACGTGTTTGGAAGAAGCGATACCAAGTGCTCTCGTCCATATCAAAATAAGTGTAGCGATCCTGATTCGATGCAATCGTCGTCAGACGACTCTGGTTCGCAATGACGGTGTTTCCGGCCGTGATATTCGCTCTGGAAATGTCACCTTCGATCGGAGACCGAATGGTGGCGTAGCCCAACTGAAGCTCTGCTTCCTTGAGCTGGGCGTTAAGAGATGAAACTTCCGCCTCTGCCTGACGACGAACCGACTCGCGAAGTTCCGCCTGTTCTTCGGAAATGGCATTGCTGCGCAGCAATCGACCAGCACGCTCGGCTTCGGCTTTGGCTTGATGAAGCGCGGCCCGGGCACGAGCCAGCTCGGAATTAAGCTGCTCCACTCGAGCTTTCAGGTGGCGATCATCCAGTTGGAAGAGAACGTCGCCCTTATTTACCCTTTGCCCCTCCTGAAAATGAACTCTATCGATCACACCGGACAACCGGGGACGAAGTACCACGTTCTCTGGCGCCTCAATGCGCGTGGTGTAGGTTTTCTGTGGTTGAACACCAACGCGGGCTGCGGCGACGACCTCAACCGCGGGTGGCTGAGAGTCGGAGACATTGTTTTGAGCTACGTTATCGCAACCCGCAAGAATAAAAACGGCCGCACTCAGTGCGACGAGAAATCGATATCTCATTGACTCAACCTTTTTCGTTTTCATTAGGAACTCTGAAGCCGGCACCGAGTAGATTGTTAAATCAATGCCGGAGTGACGCGTGGCAGGAATTATCTTTACTTCAAAGCGCCAAAAATAATCATCACGTTATATTGGCTTTATCATTCAAACTGATGTGATGGCTAAAGCTGTATATCCCGAAGGCAAGAACTATAAAGCCCGCTGCGACTACATTCAGAGAGTCGGTTCCGAGTGTTTGGTATACATGCTTCCCAATAAATGTGGAGAACGAAACTCCCAGATAGATGGCGGATGTGTTCAGGCCAAGAACAATCGACGCACTGGAGGGCGCGGTTTTAACTAGTTGGTGTTGCAAAGGCACCAGACAGCCCCAGGCCAAGGCGCCCCATACGACAATTGGCACCACCGCCATAACGGGCGAAGATGAAAGCAATGGCCAAATCAAGAAGTCCAGGCCCAGCAATCCAAGCCCTGCAAAGATGACCGTCCTGCCGCCCCATTTATCAGTTAATCTACCAGCGGAGAAGGTTCCTATAGTCGCTGCAACACCCCAGCAAGCCATCAATAAAGCCAAAGTCTGGCCATTACCAGCGGTGGCGGGCTCAAGAAGAACACTGGCGTAGCTATGCACGATGTATGACCCTGTCATCAGGAACAAGGTTGTTCCCAGGACTCCCAAAATGGAGAGTCTCTTGATCGGTTTTAGAAGATCCAAGGGTCTCTTTCTTGTGGCTGGCTTAAGGGCAGGGTCAAGTAAAAATACCAGTCCGATAGCTGCCAAACTGGCCAGGATGGCAACGAACCACATACCAAGCCGCCAGTCACCAAAACTCGTTGAGAGGGCAATTCCCAATGGCGCCCCAATAGCGGTCGAGGCACTCAGCCCGGCTGTTATCAAGGATAATGAACGCGCCCAGTATTCCTGCGCAACTATTGCGGTCGCTGCAGCTCCGGCAATTGGCATATACAAGGCGCAACCAAAGCCCGCCAAGGCTCGGCCAGCGATTATCAGTTCAAGATCCGAAGATGCTGCAGATAGGATATGCCCTACAGCCAGGACAGCCATACCAAAGATCAGAATTGGTTTGTAAGAGAAATTCACAAGTAGCGTGGCGGAAATAGGAGTCATCAATGCATATGCAGCAGCAAAGGCGGCAATCATGCCTGCAGCTGTTCCGACATTGACATTAAGGCTCTCTGCAACCTCGGGTAGCAGGCCCGCCATAATGAAACTACCGGTGCCAATAGCGAACATTCCAAAAGACAGGATGAGTAGCTTTTTCATGAGGGATTACATTATCGAGTGCCCACTTGTCTCTTGGATGCCAAAAGGCAAGTGGGCCCGGTGAGGGAAAAGGGCCAGCCTGAATCATATCCCGGCCGACTTCGCTGGTTTGGTTCAGCTTTCGAGGGTAATAACGCCCTGAATCCAGATTAGTTGGATGCTATAAGCGTTAACAACGCTTGGGCAGCAGCCTCCGAAGAAGCTGGATTTTGCCCGGTGACCAAAAGACCATCAGTAACCACATATGACAGCCAGTCATCACCACAACTGTAGCTGCCTCCATGTTCTTTCAGCATGTCCTCCACGAGGAATGGAACTACGTTAGTGAGGCCGACCGCCTCCTCTTCTGTATTGGTGAACCCGGTCACCCGCTTATTCCTAACGAGGGGGAATCCATTGTTGTCTTTAACGTGTTGGAGTACTCCCGGGGCGTGACAAACTGCAGCCACGGGTTTATCCGCGCGAATTGCGCTTTCGATGAGCGCGATGGATTCGGAGTTCTCAACCAAATCCCACAGCGGGCCATGGCCGCCCGGGTAGAATACGGCGTCGAAATCGGAAACCACCACGTCTGCGAGTTTGACCGTTGAAGCCAGGGCTGCGACTGCTTCGGTATCAGCTTCAAAACGATGCGTAGCATCCGTCTGAAAATCAGGCTCATTGCTTTTCGGGTCTAACGGCGGCTGTCCTCCATTGGGCGACGCCAATACGATATCCGCTCCCGCATCCTTGAAGGCGTAATAGGGCGCAGCCAGTTCTTCCAGCCAGAAGCCAGTTTTCTCGCCGGTATCCCCCAGCTCATCATGTGAAGTCAGTACCATTAATATCTTCATCGCTTGCCTCAATTAATCACAGATTCTGTGTTATGCGCGACGACCTACGCGGATAACCCGTTTACCAAAATTTTCGCCCCTGAGAAGGCCTATGAATGCCTCGGGGGCATTTTCCAGGTCATCAATGATTTCTTCTCGATACTTGATGTTTCCGGCTTCGACCCAGTCACCCATTACTTCAGCGAAGTCCTGGTAGAGATGGCCGAAATCCTCGAAGATAATGAATCCCTGCACCTTGAGCCTTTTGCGCAGAATCACCGACATCAGCCAGTTCATCCTGTCTGGGCCCTGCGGTAGTTCGGTGGCGTTGTACTGCGATACAAGTCCACATACCGGTACCCTCGCGTTGGTATTCAGAAGCGGAACCACAGCATCGAGGACCCTGCCGCCTACATTCTCGAAATAGACATCAACACCGTCCGGACACGCGTTGGTTAGCTGGTCTGCGAAGTCAGGTGAAGTGTGATCAAGGCACGCGTCAAACCCCAACTCTTCGACCGCATAAGCACACTTTTCCGGGGTACCGGCAATACCAACTACGCGGCACCCAAGGAGCTTACCGATCTGACCAACAGTGGCACCTACCGGGCCGGTTGCTGCAGCCACCGCTATGGTTTCTCCGGACTGCGGCCGACCGATCTGTGTTAATCCGGCCCAGGCAGTGAACCCGGGCATGCCTAGCACCCCCAACGCCCAGGACGGATGTGCCGGTGAGGAACCCAGGTTAATCACCCCTTCCCCGTCTGACAGCGAATAGTCCTGCCAACCATTGCCACTTAACACCCAGTCTCCCGCCGAGAAGCCCTCGATATGAGACGACACAACCCTTGCGACTGTTCCGCCGACCATGACTTCGCCCAGTTCCACCGGGGCCGCGTAGGAGGGTGCATCGCTCATCCTGCCCCGCATGTAGGGGTCCAGAGACAGGAATTCCGTGCGCAAGAGCATCTGATTATTCCCAACCGAGGGAATCTGCTCTCTGACAAGTTTAAGTGTGTCTTTCGTCGGCTCGCCTTTCGGACGTTTCGCAAGCACGAACTTTCGGTTCACCGTTTCAATGTTTGTCATGATTGCTCTCCCTACAGTGCTGCTTCGAGTATCCGACGGGCATCTTCAGGAGCAATCACACCGTATTCCCCGAGTGCAGTCATGCCATGCTCCTGTAGGCCGGTGACAATCTGATCAATTTCGGGTTCGGCGATGCCATAATCCCGCAGCTGTGTTTTTATCCCCATCCGCTGAAAGAATTCCCGTGTCGCTTCAATGGCAGCATCAATGCGGTCCTCCTCACCGCCATCAACAATCCCCCAAACATTACGGGCATACTGAAGAAGTTTTTCTCGTTTCGGGACACGTTGATCATTCAGAAGTGAAGGCAGAACAATCGCCAGCGTGCGAGCGTGATCGGTATCATTCAGCGCGGTAATTTCGTGACCAATCATATGAGTGGCCCAGTCTTGCGGTACCCCGGCTCCAATCAATCCATTCAAAGCCATCGTTGCTGTCCACATCAGGTTGGCGCGGGTATCGTAATCATCCGGTGTCTCGAGTGCCTTGGGTCCAAGCTCGATTAAGGTACGCAGCAGAGTTTCAGCGAAACCATCCTGGACGAAAGCAGAAACAGGGTATGTCAGATACTGCTCAACTGTGTGGACAAACGCGTCTACCACGCCATTCGCGACCTGGCGGGGAGGTAGGGTGTAGGTAACCTCGGGATCGAGTACCGAAAACGTGGGATAACAATGAGGGCTGCTAAATGGAAGCTTAGCGCCTTTTTCAGCATTCGTAATCACTGCGCCTGAGTTCATCTCAGATCCGGTTGCAGGCAGCGTTAGCACAGTGCCGAATGGGATCGCTCTCGTGATAACTGAACCACGTGTCGTGAGGATTTCCCAGGGATCACCGTCATAGTCTGCAGCCGCTGCAATAAACTTGGCTGCGTCGATGACGGATCCTCCGCCGACGGCAAGCACGAATGTCACATCCTTTTCCCGGATCGTTTCAACTGCTTTCAGCGCTGTAGCGTAGCGTGGGTTCGGCTCAATGCCGCCAAACTCATAAAACGTATGGGCAGAGAGTGCATCACGTACCTGAGCCAGCACACCGGTCCGTTCCGCACTGCCACCACCGTATAGAACAAGAACTCTCGCATCAGCGGGAACGTGGTCTTTAATATCTGCGATGGTGCCTTTACCGAATAATATTCGAGTCGGGTTTCTGAAGTTAAAGTTCTTCATTATTGGGTTGTCTCCGTTTCTATGTGTAGGCGAACATCCACGTTGCCGCGAATCGCGTTAGAGTATGGGCAGAGCTCATGCGTCGCTTCGATTAATCGCTCGGCGTCCGAACTGGCCATCCCGGGCAAATGAGCTGTAATATCGACATCAAGGCCGTAACCGCCCTCGGTTAGTTGGCCTATGCCCACTTCGATCGAGGTTTTGGCCCCTTGTGCGTCCACCTTCAGTTGCTTCGCCATGAGCTGCATGGCGTTGTCAAAACAGGCGGCATAGCCAAGAGCAAACAACTGTTCAGGATTAACACCGGTAACGTTGCTACCAGGCGGTACCATTTGCACGGAAAAGCTTCCGTCATTCAGTGTGGACGTTCCTGACCGCCCGCCAGATGCCGTGGCAGCCGTTTTGTAAAAAACCTTCATTATTGACCTCCTGCTTATTAGACCGGTCGTATATTCGCCCGGCAAAAAAATGTTCTCCAAACCGCCATTCGGCGGAACCGTCTTCAACGGCCTCTCAACTCGATTGCGCCCTCAAGCGGCTAGTGAATTGCGCCACTTCGGTGCATGAGCATGCCGCCACTGCGCCCACGCAGAACGGCACTGATTTCCGATACTATCGCCATAGCGACACTTTCAGGGGTGTCTCCCCCCAAATCCAACCCCACGGGATAATGCAATTTTTCTCGTGTCACTTCCGACCCATTCGACTCATCCATCCCGGACAGCAAGCGTTCAGTCCGGTATCGTGGCCCCAACTGCCCGACATAACTGGCGCGGCTTCTCAAGGCCAGCGATAGCCAGTTTTTGTCCTGCTCAAGACTATGCGTCATGATAACGACGGCCGCGTTATCAAGGAGCTCTTCTGTCGATAACAGCGAATCATGACTCTCAATTACCCGAACCTCGTCAGCCAAAGGAAACCGTGACGGGACGGCAAACGTGGCGCGACCATCAATGACAGTGACGTGCCAGCCCAGCATTTTTGCAAACTTGACCAGCGGTTGAGCGTCATGCCCGGCACCGAAAACCACGAGCTTTTGTGGTGGTGACACCAGCTCGATAAACACTTCAATGCTGCGGTTTGGACCACGATATTTTTGTACCCGAGATCGACCGTTCGCTATCACCGACTTCATATCGGCAAGAACAGACGGCCGGATAACGTCATCCCTCAGGCCGCCCTTCAGTTCACCCGAGTGCGCAAGTATCAGGCGCTCACCAATGGTAACCCCGGAATCATCGGGCGCCCCGATGACGGTGGCAACCACCGCCTGCTGCATATCGGCTCTCACACGTTTAAGGATATCCACCAAATCGGACTGGATGTCGGGAGTAACCCGCTCAAACAGCAAATGCACCTTGCCATCACACCCTAGTGCGAAATGATAGGAGCTATCACTGGCCTCGCCCTCCTCGTCCGTGCTGTAACTGCGCACGGTCGGCCCATCTGAGGTCAGCCAGAAGGCCTTACGGATGACATCCTGCTCCAGACAGCCACCACTGACCGTGCCTTCCGACTGTCCCATCGAGGAAATCAGCATACGCGCGCCCGGCCGCCGGTAGGCCGAGCCTTCGACCTTCACCACCGTCGCCAGAACGAACTCCTCGCCGGCGCGCTCCTGATTCTCGATCGCCTCTAACAGCGACACCAATCCCGACATCCTGGAATACCCGTGTAGGTTTAATGCAAGGCCGCAGCCTGACGTTCCCGGATCTGCTCCGGTGTCACCTCCGCGTCCAGGCCACCGAAGTGTTGCAGAACGAAGGTGGCCAGGGCCGACAGCTCATAAGCGTTGTAAATGGTTCCGAAATCAGGCATCCGGTGGCTCACCGGCAGCGACGACGCCGGATTTCCTTCCATCAGTATACCCATCAGATTCCGCGCCTTCGGATCGTGAACCGTTTTCAGGCCCGCCAGGGTCGCAGCCGGCGACTGGTTACCCTCTCCGTTCCACTGATGACAGCTGGCACAGGCCTCGGCAAACACCTTGCTGCCCAGCCCGGGCTGCTCCGGTGCCGCCAATGTGTCTGCCAGGGGCGTCGGCCGGGGCAAGCCGGTGGCCTGTGGCTCGGTCTGTTTCAGATAGGTCGCTATCGCCCGCAGATCCCGGTCGTTCAGGTGCCGCAGGCTCAGCTCGACGACCTCTGCCATGGGGCCGCCGGCAACGCCCAGGCCCTCGGCATAGCCCTGCCTGAAATAGTTCACCAGCTGCTCTTCTGTCCAGGTGCCAATGCCATGGGAATCGCTACCGCTGATGTTGTACGCACGCCAGCCTCCCAGGTCGGCCCCGGCCAGGCGCTCGCTGCTATCCATGGCCTGAAACAGATTTCTCGGTGTATGGCACTCCCCGCAGTGTCCGGGGCCTGTGACCAGATAGGCACCCCGGTTCCAGTCCTCACTGCGATCCGGGTCGGGCTCAAAGCGGCCTTCGTCCAGAAAGAGCAGATTCCAGAAATACAGCCCCCAGCGCTGATTGAAGGGGAACGCGATATCGTTCTCCGGGGCAGACTGCTCTACCGGGTCCAGACTGAACAGATAGGCCTTGATGGCCAGAATATCCTCGCGCGGCATTTTGGTGTACGACGTATAGGGAAAGGCGGGGTAGTAATGATCGCCCTCCGGGCCAATACCCTCTTGCAGGGCTTTGACAAACTGCTCATCGCTCCAGCCGCCGATACCGGTTTCCCGGTCTGGCGTGATGTTGGGCGAATACAGCGTGCCAAACGGCAGCTCGAAGGCCAACCCGCCGGCATAGGGTTCCTTGCCGGGCGCGGTGTGGCAAGCCACGCAGTCGGCCGCCTTGGCCAGGTATTTGCCTTTTGCAAGCATCGCCGCATCTTCACTTGCCAGGGACATCCCGGCTCCGGTCATCAGATACGCGAGCAAACCATAAACCAGCGTTCTCACAGCGCCTCCCTTAAACAATGTAATAGCCTGAACGAGTCAGCGGTAACTGGCGCACACGATCACCGAATGCGGCATGAACGGCGTTGACCAGCGCCGGACCAATCAGCGCAGTACCTGCTTCACCCACGCCTCCCGGTGCCTCCGCGCTGGGCACAATATCCACTTCCACCGAGGGAGCTTCGCCCATACGCAACTGGCGATACTCGTGGAAGTTTTCCTGCTGTACTTGCCCCTGCTCGATCTCGATTTCATTGAACAGCGCCGCCGACAACCCAAACAGCGTGCCGCCTTCCATTTGCGCTTTTACAGAGGTGGGGTTAGTTACCAGGCCACAATCCACCACCGTCACCAGGCGGTCTATACGGATGCCCTTGTCGCCCACCGCCGACAGCTCCACTACTGTCGCCACCACACTGCCAAACACTTCACCGACCGCCAGGCCGCGCCCTCGGCCCTCGGGCAGCGGGTCGCCCCAGTTGCTCTGCTCAGCCAGCCGTTCCAGTGCCGCCACTACCCTGGGGCGATGCTGGAGCAGTGTTTTGCGGTACGTCAGCGGGTCGATCCCGGCGTTGTGAGCCAGCTCATCGATGAAGCATTCGACGGCATAAATGCCCCGCAACACCCCCACTCCTCGCCACCAGGAGATGGGCACCACCTCCGGCTCCTCCCGAATATAATGGACCTTGAGATCATCCAGGTGGTACACCGGGTCCACCGCGATTTCAACGGCATCGAAATCCACACCATTGTCTGGCAAGCCACCGAGGTAGCGCGCAATAATCGAACCTCCGGCAATGCGATGGCGCCATCCCGCCGGATATCCATCGTCCCCGATGGCGGCGGTCATGCGGTCAACGTACCGGGGACGGTACATATCGTGGGTCATGTCTTCTTCCCGGCTCCAGGTCAGCTTGACCGGATAATCCACCTTGCTGGCAATCTGGACGGCCTGGGTGATGAAATCAAAATCCAGCCGGCGCCCGAACGCACCACCAATCCACTGGTTATGGATCCGGATCTGCTCCGGGCTGAGCCCGGTGATCGACGCGGCGGTTTGCTGTGCCAGGCCGGGCACCTGGGTACCCACCCAGAGATCGCAACCGTCCGCCTGCACATGGGCCACGCAGGTCATCGGCTCAAGCGGGGAATGGGACAGAAACGGCTGTTCATAAACGGCCTCAAATTGCGTCGCTGCCGTATCCAGTGACTGGTCAATGTTGCCGTTCTCGGCCGCCACCACCCCATCACGGCGGCTGGCCTCGTGCAGTTTCTCACCAAGCCGGGCGGAATCGAGTTCACGGTTGGCGCCGTAGTCCCACTCAATGTCCAGGGCCTTGAGAGCCTCAAAACACGCCCAGGTATTCGTGGCCGTAACGGCTACTGCATTCTCCAGAACCACAACGTCCTTTACCCCGGGAATCGCCCGCGCTGCGCGATCAGAAACCTGGCGCACAGTACCGCCGTAGACCGGGCAGGCCCGGGCCGAGGTGATCAGCATGCCCGGAACATCCAGATCAATGGTGAATTTCGCCTCACCATTCACTTTCGCGGGGGTATCCAGACGTTGCGCCGGAGTTCCGATCAGCCGGAACGCCTCCGGCTGCTTGAGTTCCACGGTCTCGGGCAGGGGATAAGTCGCAGCCAGATCTACCAGTTTTCCATAACCGAGCGCCTGACCATCCGGCCCGAGCACCTGACCGTCCCGGGCCTGGCACTGCCCCGCCTCAACCTTCCAGACCGAGGCAGCGGCCTCAACCAGCAACATTCGTGCAGTCGCTCCGGCCCGCCGCAAAGGCTCCCAGGTATAGCGGGTCGAGGTTGAGCCTCCCGTAGCCTGAAACTGCAGCAACGTGTCGGTATAGAGGTCGGCATCGGGTGGTGCCTCCTGCAGGTCAATCTGGTCAAGCCCGACTTCCAGCTCCTCGGCGACCATCATGGCAATGCCGGTGTGAATCCCCTGCCCCATCTCGATCTTGGGTGAGATCACCGCAACCCGGCCATCATGACCGACCCGAACAAAGGCACCGAAACCTTCGGCAAAGCGGTCGCCCAGGGCGCCCTTTTGGGTGGCGACGGCCGCTGCGGCGGCACTTTTGGGCGCAAAGGGTGGCAGCCAGGCGCCTACCATAAGCCCGCCCATGGCCGCGGTGCTGCCTTTCAGAAACTGCCGGCGGGATGCGCTTTCCTGTGTCAGATGGTTATCGCTCATGGTTGCCAGACTCCTACACTCTCGCTGACGTCCTGAATGGCACTGCGAATCCGGGTGTACGTGGCACAACGGCAGATGTTGCCCGCCATCGCCTGGTCAATCGCGTGATCGTCGATGCGGTTGTTGTTGGCCAGCAACGCCACCGCAGACATAATCTGGCCAGACTGGCAATACCCGCACTGGGCAACCTCATGATCGAGCCAGGCACGCTGGACCTTTTGCGCCAGCGGTTGCTCGCCGATGGCCTCAATGGTGGTGATCTCGCGGCCCGAGACATCGCCCACCGGCATGACACAGGAACGGATAGGCTGGCCATCCATATGGACCGTACAGGCGCCACACTGGGCAATCCCGCAGCCGAACTTGGTACCCGTCAGTTTGAGAATGTCCCGCAACACCCAGAGCAATGGCATGTCACCGGGCACATCCACAACATGGGTCTGATTGTTTACTTTCACCGTCTGCATGGTGCCCTCTTGTCGCCATTAAATCTAAAAGATATCAAACCGATAGATTAGACCGGTCGTATAGTGCCGTCAAGAAACAGCTCAAGATAAGGTCCTAACATCACGTTAAATGATGAACGTCAACAAAAGCAGAGAAATGAACAACCCGACAATTGAAGTGGACCCCGAAATTTGGACAGGTGCCTAAGCTCTGATTCATCATCTCCACAAGGAGGAGAATCATGAGCAAGAAACGCAAGCAATACAGCCCATCGTTCAAGTCCAAAGTTGCCCTAGCCGC
>NZ_JAJSPB010000026.1:0-55073 GCF_021282325.1 Marinobacter sp. G11 | reverse complement strand
CCCCCGAAACAACCAGGCTAAACCCAACCCAAAACATGCCCCCGATAGAACACATACTCCCAGAGCTAAAACAAACCCTGAACGAGGCCACCACAGCCCTGCTGCAGGCCCCACCGGGCGCCGGTAAAACGACGAGGGTGCCGCTGGCTTTGTTGGATGCCCCGTGGCGGGAGAACCGGAAGATCCTGATGCTGGAGCCGAGGCGGCTGGCGGCCCGGTCGGCGGCTCGGTATATGGCGAAGCAGTTGGGGGAAGCGCCGGGGCAGACGGTGGGGTATCGGACCCGGCTGGATACCAAGGTATCCGGGGCCACGCAGATTGAGGTGGTTACCGAAGGCATTCTCACGCGCCTGATTCAGAACGACCCGATGCTGGAAGACTATGCGGCGGTGTTGTTTGATGAGTTTCATGAGCGATCACTTCAGGCAGACCTGGGTCTGGCGCTGGTGCGTGAGAGCCAGCAGGCGTTGCGGGAGGATCTTCGGTTGCTGGTGATGTCGGCCACGCTGGACACTGCGCCCATTGCCCGGGTGTTGGGGGATGTGCCGGTGATTACCAGCGAGGGCCGGGCGTTTCCGGTGGAGGTGTTGTACCGGCCTTTGCCCCGCAATGGCCGGGTTGTGGACCAGGTGGTGGCAGTGGTCCAGGAGGCCCTGCGGGATCAGACCGGCTCCCTGCTGGTGTTCCTGCCCGGTGCTGGCGAGATTCGGCGGGTGGCGCAGCAGCTAGCGGGGCAGTTCCCGGATAACGTGGTGCTGGCGCCGCTGTATGGCAATTTGAAATCCGAGGAGCAGGATCGGGCGATTTCACCGGCGCCAGAGGGAACCCGCAAGATTGTGCTGGCCACGGCCATTGCCGAGACCAGTCTGACCATTGAAGGCGTGCGGGTGGTGATTGATGCCGGCCAGCAGCGTCGGGCGGTGTTTGATCCGAACAGCGGGATGACGCGGCTGGTCACCGGCCGAGTGTCGAAGGCTTCTGCCGAGCAGCGTAAGGGCCGGGCCGGGCGGGTTGAGCCGGGGGTGTGTTACCGGTTGTGGAGCGAGTCCGAGCAGTTCGGGCTGGCGGATTACACGCCGCCGGAGATTCAGCAGGCGGACCTGGCACCGCTGGTGCTGGAATTGGCCCAGTGGGGTGCCCGGTCGCCGGAGCGGGTGGCCTGGATTGATGCGCCGCCGAACGCGCACTGGCAGCAGGCGGTGGAGTTATTGCAGTGGCTGGATTTGCTGGATGCCGAGGGTGCCATTACCGACCATGGTAAGGCCGCCCGAGAGTTGGGCCTGCATCCGCGGCTTGCCCATATGGTGATCAAGGGCCGTGCACTGGGTCTGGATCAGTTGGCGGCAGAACTGGCGGCGTTGCTGGAAGAGCGGGATTTGCTGGGGCCGGGCTCGGGGGCCGATCTGCATGAGCGGATTCGGGTGCTGCGGGGCGAGCGCGGTCACCGGGGGCTGGATCCGGCTCGGTTGAAAGCGGTTCAGCAGGCGGCGAAGCGGCTGTGTCGGGGCCAGTTTGTGCAGGAGCTACCGGCAGAAACTGAAGTCGGCCGGGTGCTGGCCCAGGCTTATCCGGACCGTATTGCCCGCCGCCGACCGGGCACAACACCCCGTTACCAGCTCAGCAACGGTAAGGGCGCAGTATTGCGGGAGGAAGACCCGCTGGCCCGGCAGGAGTGGCTGGTGGCGGCAGACCTGGATGGCAAGGCCCGGGAAGCGACGATGTACCTGGCGGCGCCGTTAGACCTGGTGGATCTGGAGCAGGATCTGGCCGGGCACATTGAAGAGCGGGAAGAAGCGTTCTGGGACGACAAACGCGGCACCGTGGTGGCCCGGAAGGTTCGCAAACTCGGTGCCCTGATCTTGGCGGAAAAGCCCCTGCAACAGGTAGCCCCGGAACTGATCCAGCAGGGTTTGCTGGATGCGGTGCGCCGCAAGGGGCTGGACAGCCTGCCCTGGAATCCGGGTGCCCGTCAGTGGGTTGCCCGGGTGCGATTGCTGGCTGCGCAGTTTCCCGGTAACTGGCCGGAGGTGAGCGACAGCGCCTTGCTGGAGACCCTGGAAATCTGGCTGGCGCCTTTTATGGCGGGCATGAAGCGCTGGTCAGACCTGGCCAGCATCAATCTCGTCCAGGCCCTGAATTCTCTGCTGGATTATCCGCAACAACAGCAACTGGAAGAGCTGGCGCCCCGATCTCTGACCATTCCTACGGGCCAGAACGTGACCCTGGATTACAGCGCCGACAACGGCCCGGTGCTGGCGGCCAAGCTGCAGGCGCTGTTTGGCTGGACAGAAACCCCAAAAGTGGCCCGCAGCCGGGTGCCGGTGGTGATTCACCTGCTGTCACCGGCTCAGCGGCCGCTGGCGGTAACGGCGGACCTGGCCAGTTTCTGGCAGAACGCCTACCCGGAAGTACGCAAGGAACTGCGGGGCCGCTACCCCAAACATCCCTGGCCGGAAGACCCGCTTACCGCCCAGGCCCAGCAGGGCACGAAAAAACGCCCGGCCAGATGAGCCTGGCCGTAACGGTTATTTCACGATGGTGCGGCTCTTTTCCAGGTACACCGCGCCTTCCTGCTTCACGGTATCCGGGTCGGCGCGCTCGGAAGCCTTGTGGACCAGCTCCAGACGCTCGGCAATGTCTTCCAGCTCGTCATCCATTTTGCCCAGGGCATTTTCCAGGGTGTAGGTGAGCTGGTGCACTTCGTTCATGGCTTCCGGGGTCAGCTCGCCGGCAAGTACTTTTTCCAGCCGGTTGTTGTACTCGGAGAGATTGGCAACCGCCTGCTCGAGGGTTTTCGAAGGCTCGCCCTTGTAATGCTCGTAGTCGTCATCGGCGAATGCGAGGGCGGCGAACAGCAGGGCAGCAGCGGCTGCGGCAATTTGCAGGGTGGTTTTCATGGAGCATCCTCTTCACTGTTAAACGTTAATGCGAATTATTACCAATAATATCTGGGCGTGCAACAGGAATTCGTGCGCAAACGGAAAAATACCGCTTGCCAGTGGCCGGAAGCTGTATAAAATGCCGCCACTCTCCACCCTGTGCGGCGATAACCATGCACCTTGTATCCTTCAACGTGTTCCGTACTCTCGGCTTTCCGGACACCACGGTCCTCAAACCTGAACATTTTTTGCGCCACAAGCCTTTGCTGCAGGATGCCGACTGGGTGCTGTTCCCCGAATACTGGCAGATCAATGCCCTGATTCACGGCCTGAAATGCCGGGTCTTCCCCAGCGTGGCCAGCTACCGTATCGGCCACGACAAAGTAGAAATGACCCGGGCCTTCCAGACCGTGGCCCCCGAGCACACACCCTGGACCATCATTGAAGCCAATGGCCCCCAGGAGCGTGAGATGCTGTGGGATGCCATGGCCCTGCCCTTTGTGGCCAAGTTGCCCAAGGCGAGCATGGGTGAAGGCGTGTGGCTGATCGAGTCCCGGGCAGACTGGCTGAAGTATTGTGAACGCAGCGATGTGCTTTATGTGCAGGAGTACCTGCCGATCGACCGGGATGTGCGGGTGGTGATCGTGGGCGACCGGGTTGTCACCGCCTACTGGCGCACCCAGGCCGAACAGGGCTTCTATAACAATGTGGCCAGGGGTGGGCAGATTGTCACCGGTGACGTGCCTGCGGCGGCTATCGAGCTGGCCCTGCGCCTGGCCCGGGAGCTGGAGGTAGACCACGCCGGCTTTGATATCGCGCTGGTCGAGGGCTACCCCTATGTACTGGAATTCAACCGCCTGTTCGGCAATCAGGGCCTGGGCCAGGGCAGTGACCTGAAAGACGCAATCCTGGATTACCTGCAGCGCCAGAGCTGCCCCCAGGACCCGGATGGCCCGACCGAACCGACCCCGCTTTGGCCGGTGGCGGTGTAAGCAAAAACTCTGTGCCGGACGTCCGGTTCCCGTTGCCGGATTTATGGGTACATATGCGCATTTGTGGTGATCAGAAAAAAGCCTGATGATCGCGACATTCACGGGTAGCACGGCGAGTCTGTGCTACCCTTTTTTTATGCCCGTTTACCCTGTGGAGGGACACACCACCCATGAACCAGACCCCCAACGCCGATATCGCCGATTACTACAGCGCCGAGACGTTCAAGCGGATCAAGGACTTTGCCGATGGCAAGGAAACCCCGTTTGTGGTGATCGACACCCAGACCATCGAACGCCAGTACGATGAGCTGATCGACGGTTTCCCCTACGCAAGCGTCTACTATGCGGTGAAGGCTAACCCGGCCCCGCAGATTCTGACCATGCTGCGGGACAAGGGTGCCAATTTCGATATCGCGTCGGTGTATGAGCTGGACAAGGTCATGGGGCTGGGTGTCACCGGCGACCGCATCAGCTACGGCAACACCATCAAGAAGGCGAGGGACATTCGCACCTTCTACGAGAAGGGTGTGCGTCTGTATGCCACCGACTCCGAAGCAGACCTGCGCAACATTGCCAAGGCGGCCCCGGGTTCGAAGGTGTATGTGCGTATCCTGACGGAAGGTACCCTGACCGCCGACTGGCCGCTGTCCCGCAAGTTCGGCTGCCAGACTGATATGGCCATGGACCTGCTGATCCTGGCCCGGGATCTGGGCCTGGTGCCTTACGGCGTGTCGTTCCATGTCGGTTCCCAGCAGCGGGAAATCGGCGCCTGGGATGCGGCGCTGAACAAGGTGAAGGTAATCTTCGAGCGCCTGAAGGAAGAAGACGGCATCGAGTTGAAGATGATCAACATGGGCGGCGGTTTTCCGGCCAATTACCTGACCCGTACCAACGAGCTGAGTGTCTATGCCCGGGAGATCCTGCGTTTCCTGCAGGAGGATTTCGGTGAGGAGCTGCCGGAGATCATTATCGAGCCGGGGCGCTCGCTGATTTCCAATGCCGGGGTGCTGGTGAGTGAGGTGGTGCTGATTTCACGCAAGTCCCGCACGGCGCTGCACCGATGGGTGTTTACCGATGTGGGCAAGTTTTCAGGCCTGATCGAGACACTGGATGAGTCGATCAAGTTTCCGATCTGGACCGAGAAGACCGGCGAGGGCGAGGACTGTGTGATTGCCGGGCCGACGTGTGACAGTGCCGACATTATGTATGAGCACCATAAGTATCCGTTGCCTTTGAACCTGGCGATTGGTGATCGTATGTATTGGCTTTCTACCGGGGCTTATACCACTACTTACAGTGCCATCGAGTTTAACGGGTTTCCTCCGTTGAAGGACTACTACATCTAGGTTTGGAGTTTCTGCCAATTGGAGTCTGGCCGCGGGGCGGGGAGGTGTTTTCCTCTGGAAAAAACAACTCGCTGCGCTCAGACATCTTTTTTCCGGCGGAAAACACCTCCCCACCCCACGGCCTGCGGCCGTGTTCGGGGGAGTCTGATTAGCTCATGCCATCATTGCAGGGGCACCATGAAAAGGATCAGCTTCCGGGCTGGTCCTTTTTTCGTTCCAGGTCCAGGGTGAAGGCCAGGGGCAGGACCAGCACGCTGTAGGCGATCATGGTGATGATGGCGTGTCTGGGGTCGCCGGTGGTGTCGGCGATGAGGCCGCCGAGCATGGGCACGCAGAAGCCCATGGTGTAGCCCACCAGGAAGGTGCCTGCGGAGAGGCGGCCGGTTTCGGCGGAGCTTACCAGGAGCGGTGGCAGGGCGACGAGCAGGATCAGGAGGATGCCGGCGACGAAGCTCATGACGGTGGCACTGGCGATGAACCACCAGCCTTCCAGGAACACGGTGCCGGTGGTGCCGAGGATGCTGAGGGCCGCGGTTATGACGATGGTGGTGCGGCTGCCTACCCAGCGGCGGGCCATTTTGAGCACGACCAGGGAGGCGAATACCTGGGCAATGTTGTACCAGAACAGGGCTTCGGAGAGCATGCTGATTTTGCCCTGCTGTTCCAGCAGGTTGCCCATGTAGGCATTGAGGCCGAAGAACATGGAGCCGGACAGGCCCAGTAGCAGGCCAATGCGCAGGGTAAGCGGGTTTTTCCAGTCTGGCAGCCAGGCGGCGCGGCGTACGGGGCGGGCCATGTCCCGTTTGGGCAGGAACAGGGTGGCGGCTACCAGCAGTGCCGGTAGCGACCAGACCAGCAGGGTGGCACGCCAGCTGTTGTCCAATAGCGGCATGAGTACCGGCAGGGTGATGCCGGCGCCGATGAATTCACCCATCAGCATGCCGTTCATGTAGATGGCAGAGCCCATGGCAATGTGGTGGGGTTCCAGCCAGCGCGGTAACAGTGCCGGCAGTGCCGGTTGCATCATGGCAACGCCCAGCCCCATCACGGCGCTGGCGAGCATCAGGGTGAAGGTGTCGGGTACCAGGCCCCGGCCGGCGGAACCGATCACCATAATAACCATGGCCATGGCCAGGGTGTTTCGGGGGCCGATGCGGGAGATCGACAGGGAGCCGGGCATGGCGCCGATGGCGAGCATCAGGATGGGCAGGGTGGTCAGGGCACCGGTGAGGGCCTGGCTCAGGGCCAGTTCGTCAGCAATAAATGGCGCGAGGGGCGGGGCGACCAGTATAGGTACCCGGAGGTAAACACCGGCCAGCCAAAGCAGCACCGCCACCGGCAGCAGCCTGGCTGGCGGTGGCGGTGTGGTCGCGGCGGAGTTGCTTGCCACGATGGTGCGAATCAGTCTTCGCTGGTGTCCGGCAGGTAGGCGCCGTCTTTGTCGTGAACTTCCTGGCCGGTGACCGGCGGGTTGAAGGCGCAGATCAGGCGCATGTCTTCGGTGCCGCCGTACAGGGTGTGACGGTCGTGCTTGTCGAGGGCGTACAGGGTGCCGTCGGTAATTTCGTGCACTTCACCGGTGGCAAGGTCCTTGATGCGGCCGTTACCGGCTACACAGTAAACCGCTTCCAGGTGGTGCTTGTACCAGAAGGTGTGCTCGGTGCCGGCCGGGATGATGGTTTCGTGGAAAGAGAAACCCATACCGTCCTTTTTCAGCAGCAGGCGGCGGCTGGTCCATTGCTGGGCGCTGACTTCGCGCTCGGTACCGATGATGTCTTGCACTCGTACGATTTTCATTCGCATTCCTCATTTGGTGATGGAATAGCCATACAGTATAAACATGTCTGTCAGGCCCGGTTCAACCGCCAGTCATCATAAACCGCCATGGCCTGCTCGATGGCGGAGGCCAGATCCTGCCGCTGGGAATGGCTCAGGGAGCGCTGTTTGCGGCACCGGTCGAAGGCTTTCTGGATCTCCCTTCGGCTGGCTTTGCCGAGCTGTTCCAGCCAGTGGTGATCCGCCGGTTCCAGTTCCAGTAAATCCCGGCCGGCGTGGTTGCGATGGCTGATGTGCCACCAGTGGTCCACGGCCCGACCTAAAACAACATAGCCGAACTGGCTGTCCTGTACAGGGCCAAAACTGGCGGTTTTCAGGCCGTCTTTTATGGGGCCGATGTTCAGGGCCGGCAGTACCAGTCTGTCTCCGTAAAAATAACTGCCCGCTGCCCCCAGTACACCACCTATCAGAGCGCCGGCACCCAGGGACGAGCCCAGGGTCAGGGCGTCCAGGCCGGCACCGCCCACGGCCCCGGCACCAAAGCCGGCGCCGGCCAGGTACTTCTTGCTGACGGCCCAGTGCTGGCGGGTGTCTTCCGAGAACAGGTCATGCTGGCTGGCCCACTCCAGTTCCGCTTCCTGCCGCTGTATGCGCTGGTGCTGGTACAGGTGTTCGATGCTCACCCGCAGGGTTTGCTCCCGTTTGCGCTGACGTTGATACCAGCGTTCCCGGAGGGTTTCGGCCAGGGTGGCATCGCTGGTGCCGGCAATCTGGTCCAGGGTCAGGGTGCGCTTTTCCTGCCAGGACATCAGGTCTTCCAGTGCCCGGGCGATCAGCTGGGCCGCTTGGTGCCGTCGCTGGCGACGTTGTTCTGACAGCAGGTGAGTGGCCTGTTCCAGGGGCTGTTCCCAGTCCGGCTCCAGTTGGCCAAAGGCCCGCAACAGGCTAAGATGTTGTTCGAACGGGGCGCGTACGGCGTCGAACTTGCGGACAACCTGGAAGAACTGGCCAAGGGCAGATTGCCAGGTGTCGCTGTAATCGTCGTCGCCGATGCTGTTGATCAGGGCCAGGCTGGGGCGCCCGGTCCAGCGCAAAATGGTCATCTCCGCTTCGTGTTCGGCGCTGTAGGGTACGGAGCCGTCCACCACGTAGATAATGCCGGCCCCTTCGGTGATCGGCGCCAGAAGTTCGCATTCATCCACAAAGCGGTCGTCGCCCCTATGCTGCAACACGAAGGCGCGCACGGTTTCCGGGTGGTCTGAGGCCGACAGGCTGTGGGCTTCCAGCCATTGCAGTACCCTTCGGGGGCGCTGGAAGCCGGGAGTATCCACCAGGGTGTACAGTTCCTGGCCGTCGACGGTCAGCGGGTAGGCTTGCCCGGCACGGGTGGTGCCCGGTTCCAGGGCAATGGCGATGGCGTCGTTCTGGGACAGGGTGGCCACCACGCTGGATTTACCCTTGTTGGGGTGGCCCACCACTGCAAACACCGGTTTCTGATTCATCATGCGGTACTCCCGGTGTGATACGGGTTATCCGGCAGCGCCGGTAGCAGGGCAACATTGGCAAACCCGGCGGGCAGGCGTTCGGTGAAGCGCAGCCAGGGCTGGACTAGGTGTTCCGCCGGTTCCCGGTTGGCATCGGGCGCCAGTGGCAGAATGGTCAGGGTGGTGCCATCCGGCCAGCGTGCCCGGGCCTGGTCCAGGAAGTCATGGAGTTCCCCGGTCGGTGGCTCCCAGCTGCGGGTAACCAGCACGACAGAAGGAGCCCGCTCCCCGGCCAGTTGTTCAGCCAGGCTCTCCAGTACCCCGTCATCTTCCGCCAGGGACGCCCGGCCACCGGCTTTGAGTACCCGGCTGTCCTGCGCCAGCAATGCTTGCGGCAGTTCCGGCTCCCCGGCTCCGGCCCAGCAGATAATGTACTGGCTGTCCTGCAGCTGCCCGGGCCTGGCCCGGGTGCGGGTATCGGGCAAATCGTCGGCATCGTTGTGCTGGTTGCCGGTGTCCAGGGTCGGAGTTTCCATGCGGTACATCAGGGCCTGCATGCCGGGATGACGTTGCAGCAAGCGCTCCGCCTTCCGGGCCAGCAACCACTGGCTGAGTGCCAGCAGAAGCAGGCGGGGCAGCAGTACCCAGGTCAACCACAGCATCACCACGAAGGGCCACCATTGCCCCCATTGAACCGGATCGGTGCCGGTACTGCCCGGTGAGGCGCGGAAGAAACGGGTGGCTTCCACCAGTTCCCGGGAAGGTTCTGCGGCCGGCCACAAGCCGCCCCAGGGGCTGGCGATGGCCTGGATCAGGCTATGGTAGCTGTGGGCGGCGGTATTGAGCGTGGTGCTCCAGCCGAAGGCCAGGTCCTGAACCACCAGCATCACCAGTAAGGTCAGCAGGCCAGCCAGGGCAAACAGGCTGCCGCCTGTGTGGGCGGCCCGGGCCATCAGCGCCGGTTGTAATTGTGCCAGGGTTGTTCCGGGCGGCTGCGCTTGCAGGCGCCGTTGCAACCAGCTCCAGGGTTGCCATCCGGCCAGCGATTGCACGGTGGTGGCCAGCGCCAGCAAAAGCTGCAGTAACACGAACGCGATGATCACCGTGACATTGATGCGCTGGCCGCCATCGTAAAACAGCAGGCCGGCCATTGTGAGCACGCCGAACACCGCACCTGCTGCTGCAAAGCCGCCGTTAATCCGCCGCCAGCGCTGCTGCACCGCCCGGCCTGCCTGGCGGGCATTGCCGGGGCCGCTCAGGCGATCCATCTGTTCCAGCCACAGGGCGGCATCCGGGCTTTGGCCCCGTTGCTGGCAGTCCAGGGCAAAGCGCCGGTCCCGGCGGTGCAGAAAGGCGGGGGCCTGGTCCCTGTCCCGCTGGATGCGATCATCAAAATCCAGCAGCAGACGAAGGGGGTTGTGGCTCATGCAGTGTCCTGATGAATTCGGTCGGATTGGCTTTCCTGCTAGGATATAGCCAATAACACTAACGAAGCCAGCCGGGAAACCCATGCCCCACCACCTGATGAACCTGCGTAACGTACCCGATGACGAGGCCGAGGAAATCCGCGCCCTGTTTGAAGAACACGAGGTGCGCTACTACGAAACTCCGCCCAGCCGCTGGGGCATCAGCATGGGCGGCTTCTGGGCCCATGATGACGACGAAGCTGCCCGGGCCCGGGCGTTACTGGATGAGTACCAGGCGCAGCGGCTGGAAAGCCAGCGTGAGCAATACCAGAGTCGCTGCGAACGGGGAGAAACAGGGCTGTGGTACCAGTTCCGCAAACGACCGGCGACCTTTCTGGCGGCGCTGGTGGCGATTGTCGTGATTCTGGGATTTTCCTTGCTACCCTTTGTGCGTCTTGGCTAGAAGTGCCCGCTATAGCTGAACACTAACAACAATCCGGAGAAACGGATGAGCAACACACAACAATCACCGGTGGTCTGGACGCCGGACCAGGACACTCTCACTCGGTCCCGCATGGGCCAGTTCAAGGCCTGGCTGGAGCAGCAGGGCTTTGGGCCCTTTGCCGATTACCAAGCCCTGCACCAGTGGTCGATCACCGAGCTGGACACCTTCTGGCAGAAGGTCTGGGATTACTGTGGCCTGGCCTGCGAGACACCGGCCAAACGGGTGCTTGGCAACCGTGAAATGCCGGGCGCGGAATGGTTCCCGGGCATGAAGCTGAACTTCGCCGCCAACCTGCTGCGCCTGTCTGATGGCGACCATGCCGACAAAGAAGCCGTGGTGGCCTACTGCGAAACCCGGCCGGTGCTACGCAAGACCTACGCCGAACTGAAAGCCGACACCGGTGCGCTGGAAGCCTTCCTGCGCAGCAAAGGCATCGAGAAGGGCGACCGCGTGGCCGGCGTGGTCACCAACGGTTATGAAGCACTGGTCGGCATGCTGGCGGCCACCAGCCTGGGCGCGATCTGGAGCTCCGCCTCCCCGGACTTCGGCATCGGCGCCATCAACGACCGCTTCGGCCAGATCGAACCCTCGGCCCTGATTGTGGTGAATGGCTACGGATACGGCGGCAAGATGTTCGCCCGCCAGGACGACTTCGCGGAACTGATCGCTGGCCTGCCGTCCCTCAAGACTGTGGTCAGCATCGCCCAGTTACCGGACGAAGCGCCGATCCCCGGCGAACTCGTCAACACCTGGGATGACGCCCTGAAAGCCGGCGAAGGCCAGGCGCCCTCGTTCACCCCGGTGGACCCGGACCACCCCGTCTACATCCTCTATTCCTCCGGCACCACCGGCAAACCCAAGTGCATCGTGCATGGCACCGCCGGTTTACTGGTCAACCACGCCAAGGAACTCATGCTCCACGGCGACGTGGGCCCGGAAGACCGCTTCCTGTACTTCACCACCTGCGGCTGGATGATGTGGAACTGGCAGGCCTCCGCCCTGATGACCGGCGCCGCCGTGATCACCGTGGATGGCTCCCCGGGTTACCCGAGCCTGAACTTCCTCTGGGAAACCGTGGCCAGGGAACGAGTCACCCACTACGGCACCAGCGCCCGCTTCATCGCCGGCTGCCGCAAAGCCGAACTGCAACCGGCGAAAACCCTGGACCAGAGCCCTCTGCGCGTGGTGTTCTCCACCGGCTCGCCGCTGTTACCGGAAGACTACGACTGGATCTACACCGGCGGCGCCCCCAATGCGTTGCTGGGCTCCATCGCCGGCGGCACCGACATCTGCGGCTGCTTTGTGGGGTCTACCCCACTGCTGCCGGTACGTAGAGGCGAAATCCAGTGCCGTTTGCTGGGGGTGGATGCCGTGGCCTACGGCGACGACGGCCAACCGGTCAGCGAAGGCCGCGGCGAACTCGTCTGCCGCCAGCCGCTGCCGTCCATGCCCGTCAGCTTCTGGCAGGACCCGGACGGTGAGCGCTACAAAGATGCCTACTTCAACACCTTCCCCGGCGTCTGGGCCCACGGCGACTTCATCGAATTCACCGAACACGGCGGCGCCATCATCTACGGCCGCTCCGACGCCACCCTCAACCCCGGCGGCGTAAGAATCGGCACCGCCGAAATCTACCGCCAGGTGGAAACCGTTGCCGAGGTCAAAGACAGCCTCGTCGTCGGCCGCCAGATCGACGGTGACGTGGAAGTGGTCCTGTTCGTCGTCCCCGCCGAAGGCCAGACCGTCACCGACGACCTGGTCAAAACCCTGAAAACCCGAATCCGCGAAGGCGCCAGCCCCCGGCACGTACCGAGGCACATCGTCGAAGTGCCCGATATCCCCTACACCCGCAGCGGCAAGAAGGTCGAGTTGGCAGTCGCCCGACTGATCAACGGCTCGAACAAAGCCGATAACCGGGATGCCCTGGGTAACCCGGAAGCGCTGGACCGGATTCGGGAGCGTTTGGCTACAGCCGGCTTGTTACCGGAATGATCAGGGGTGTTTTGTTGACAAAGTGACGGCCGTCATCGCTGAGCAAAGGGTTGCGGAAACCAGCTCGGCAGTCCGATAAGCGGTGGGGGAAAGCCCTCCCAAAACTGTGCGGAGCCATGGATGGCGGAGCCCAAGCGCCCCATGGATGGGCCGAAGGAGCGTGTTTTGGGAGGGCTTTCCCCCACCGCGATCACTCCAAAGCCAGAAAAACGAACAAATGTTAGAAAGTTTCGTAAATTCCCGCCATTTCATCAGCCTGTAACCGAAGATCAGGCATTATCCGTACGTTCTTATACTAAGATCGTAATCAAAATTCCGCAAAAAATGCTATCTTAGTAGGTCTATCAAAAGTTCCGAATCAGTCACTGGCAAAACCGGACGTTCACAAGACGCCCGAATGCGCCATGACCGTCCTGAACCCACCCCATAGCCTGAGGACGAAAATGAGCAACTCCAAATCCAAGATTGTCTACACGTTGACCGACGAGGCACCCGCCCTCGCTACCCGGTCACTGCTTCCCATCCTGGAAACCTTCGCCAAGCCGGCTGGTATCGACTTCGAAACCAGCGACATCTCTCTCGCGGCGCGTATTCTGGCAGGCTTCCCGGACTACCTCGAGGAAGACCAGCGGGTGCCGGATGCCCTGGCTGAATTGGGTGAGTACACCAAGGATCCGGACGCCAACATCATCAAGCTGCCGAACATCTCTGCGTCCATTCCCCAGCTGCGTGCTGCCATCAAAGAGCTGAACGAGCAGGGCTACAAGGTTCCCGAGTACAAAGAAAACCCGGAAACCGACGAAGAGAAAGAAATCCACGCACGTTACTCCAAAGTGCTGGGCAGCGCCGTTAACCCGGTACTGCGTGAAGGTAACTCCGACCGCCGTGCACCGGCTGCGGTAAAAGCCTTTGCCCGCAAGTTCCCGCACACCATGGGTGAGTGGAGCCCGGCTTCCCGTACCCACGTGGCGCACATGCGCGGTGGCGACTTTTACTCCAGCGAGCAGTCTGTAACCCTGGACAAGGCCACCAACGCCCGCATCGTGTTCGAGAACAAGAAGGGTGAGCAAACCGTTCTGAAATCCGACCTGCCGCTGCTGGAAGGCGAAGTGCTCGACGGCATGTTCATGAGCAAGAAGGAACTGGTGAAGTTTTTCGAAGGCGCCATCGAAGACTGCGAAAAGACCGGTGTGATGTTCTCCCTGCACGTGAAAGCCACCATGATGAAAATCTCTCACCCGATCGTTTTCGGTCACGCGGTGAAGGTGTTCTTCAAGGAGCTGTTCGACAAGTACGGCGACGTGTTCAATGAAATCGGCGTAAACCCGAACAACGGCTTGTCTTCCGTAGTTGAGAAGATCAAGCAGCTGCCGGAATCCAAGCAGGAAGAAATCCAGGAAGCCCTGCACGCCTGCTACGAGCACCGTCCGGAAATCGCCATGGTCGATTCCGTTAAAGGTATCACCAACCTGCACGTACCGAGCGACGTGATCGTAGACGCCTCCATGCCGGCAATGATCCGTAACTCCGGCAAGATGTGGGCCCGTGATGGCAAGCTGAAGGACACCAAGGCGGTTATGCCTGAGTCCACCTATGCCACCATCTACCAGGAAGTGATCAACTTCTGTAAGACCCACGGCGCGTTCGATCCCACCACCATGGGCACTGTGCCGAACGTCGGTCTGATGGCCCAGAAGGCGGAAGAGTACGGCTCCCACGACAAGACCTTCGAAATCAAGGAAGACGGTATCGTTCGCGTTGTCGCTGAAGACGGCACTGTACTGACTGAGCACAACGTTGAGCAAGGTGATATCTGGCGCGCTTGCCAGACTAAGGACCTGCCGATCCGCGACTGGGTCAAGCTGGCGGTCAACCGCTCACGTTCCAGCGGTATGCCGGCGGTATTCTGGCTGGACGACGAGCGTGCCCACGATGCCCAGCTGATCAAGAAGGTCGAGAAGTACCTGGCCGAGCTGGACACCGAAGGCCTGGAAATCCACATCATGTCTCCGGTTCGCGCTATCCGCTGGACCATGGAGCGCCTGATCCGTGGCTTGGATACCATTTCCGTAACCGGCAACGTGCTGCGTGACTACCTGACCGACCTGTTCCCGATCCTGGAGCTGGGCACCAGCGCCAAGATGCTGTCCATCGTGCCGCTGCTGAACGGCGGTGGTCTGTACGAGACCGGTGCTGGCGGTTCCGCACCCAAGCACGTACAGCAGCTGATCCAGGAAAACCACCTGCGTTGGGATTCCCTGGGTGAATTCCTGGCCACCGCAGTGTCCCTGGACGAGCTGGGCGAGAAGCAGAACAACCAGCGCGCCCGCCTGCTGGGCCAGACCCTGGACAAGGCTACCGAAAAGCTGCTGGAGAACAACCAGTCTCCGTCCCGTGTGACCGGCGAGCTGGACAACCGTGGTTCCCACTTCCACCTGGCCCGTTACTGGGCGGAAGAGCTGTCCAAACAGGATGAAGACAAGGAACTGAAAGAGTTCTTCACCAAGCTGTCTGCACAGCTGGAAGAGAACAAGGACAAGATCCTGGAAGAAATGACGGTGGTACAGGGCAATCCGGCGGATATCGGTGGTTACTACCACGCGCCGGCGGAGAAAGTGTCTGCCGTTATGCAGCCCAGCGCAACGCTGAACAAGATCCTGGTCGACGCCCAGGCATCTGTGAGCTGAGGCTCAGTGTCAGGCCGGGATGTTTCCCGGCCCTGATCAAAAAACCGGACAGCCATTGGCTCTCCGGTTTTTTTGTTTTCTAGTCGTCCTCGTCAGGGTCTTCCTGGTAGCCCTTGCCGGTCTCACCCGCCTTGCGCAGCTGGATCAGCGTCAGTGGCGGGCCAATGATCTCGAATACCACGGTCGCGCCGATGACCAGTGGCAGGATGTAACCCAGTTCCGGTAGCCGTTCGGTGGCTACCAGCGCCAGGCCCAGGGCCACGCCTGCCTGGGGCATCAGGCAGGCCCCGATGCGGTTACGGGTATCGGGCGCCGAGCCGGCCAGTACGCTGCCCAGATAGCCACCGGCAAAGCGCCCTGCCACCCGGGCCAGCACGTAGGCCACTCCCAGTGCGCCCAGTGTTGGCAGTGCCAGCCAGTCCAGCTGGTAGCCCGCCATAAAGAAGAACAGTGCCAGGAAGGGTTCGGAAATACCGTCGATTGAACGGAATGGCCGCACGTGGTGCCGGGCGAGGTTGGCGACGACCACGCCCAGGGTCATGCAGGTGAGCAGGTAAGACAAGCCGAGCCAGCCGGCCAGCCCCGCGGCTACAAACACAAAGCCGGCGGATTCTAGAAGCATGGGCTCACCGGGCCGCAGCCGGCCGGTCAGCCACGCCATGGGCAGGCCCAGCACAATACCCAGCAGTACCGAGCCTCCGACCTCCATCACCCCGTGTAACATGGCCGTAGGGCCATGGGTATCGCCGTTGCCAATCAGCAGTCCGGCGCTGACCAGCAGGATACTGAACAGGATAGCGCCCCAGGCGTCGTCGATGGCCACCACCTGGAACACCAGCCGGGTCAGCGGGCCGTTGGCGCCGGATTCCCGCAGTACATCCAGCGTGGCGGCCGGCGCCGTGGCGGTGGAAATGCCGCCCAGCAAGAGCGCTGCCGCCAGGTTACCGGTGGCCCACCAGGTAGCCAAGGTAACGGCTGCAGCGGTCACAAAGGTGACCACCAGGCTGACAATCAGAGCCTCCTTGCCCTGCTTGAGGTCCCGGGCAGACATCCGCTCGCCCAGCAGAAAGCCCACCATAGCCAGGGTCAGCTGGGTAATCAGGTGAAAGCTCTGGCTGGCATCTGCCGGCAGCAGGTCCAGAAGGTCCGGCCCTGCCAGGGCGCCCAGCAACAGCAACAGGGTGACCCGGGGCACATGTACTTTCTGGCCGACCGCATGGGCCGCCAGGGCCAATAACAGGGTGGCGCCAATCAGGATAAGGTCGTTGGCGTGATTCACCGGATCAGTCCTGTTGAAGGGGCGCGAAGGTGGCCCCGGTGAGCCTGGCCAGGTCATCCGGAGCCAGTTCGATCTCCAGGCCCCGTTTTCCGGCGCTGACAAACAGGGTTGCGAAGTTGCGGGCCGAGTCGTCGATAAACGTCTTCAGGCGCTTCTTTTGCCCCAGCGGGCTGACGCCACCCAGAACATAGCCGGTAGTGCGCTGAACCAGCTGTTTGTCGGCCATGGCGGCCTTCTTGGCCCCGGCGGCCCGGGCAATCAGCTTCAGGCTGAGCATGGCGGATACCGGCACCACGGCGACGGCGAGGTCTTTGCCATCCAGCGAGACAACCAGGGTTTTGAACACCTGGTCCGGATTGGCGCCGGTTTTTTCCACGGCTTCGTTGCCGTAGCTTTCGGCGGCCGGGTCATGCTCGTACTCGTGCACGGTAAAAGCCACCCTGGCGCGTTGGGCGGCGAGAATTCCGGGGGTCATGCAGGCTCCTGTTGCAATCACGGTTTGCCGGAATTAAACCACGGGGCGCCGGTAACTGCATCCCGGTTGCTGCCGGATGATGTGCTTTGATCTATAGTGAAACCATTCAGATATAAAACAAAGGCAACAATATGCATTCACTGGCTCGCCGCGCCCTGAACCTCAGCGCCATTCCCCGGGACCTGCACTCGGTCACCTTCCGGGACACTGCCTCGGAGCACCCGGAACGGGTCGACCTGGCCCCAGAGGTTCCGGAAGCCGTGTGGCGCAGCGTGGAAGCCCTTTACCGGACCGGGGTTCATCCCGGTATCCAGCTGTCTTTGCGTTATCGGGGCGAGCAGGTGCTGCATCGTGCCATCGGTCATAGCCGGGGTAACGGGCCCCACGATCCCCGCTCGATGCCCCGGGTGCCGATGACTACCGAAACCCCCGTCTGCTTTTTCTCTGCCTCCAAGGCGGTGACTGCCTTGCTGATGCATATGCTGGCAGAGCAGGGGCTGGTGAACCTGATGGACCCGGTGTCCTACTACTGCCCGGAATTTGCCAGCAGCGGTAAGCGCACCATAACCGTGCACCAGATCCTGTCGCACCGGGGCGGCATTCCGGCCATTCCCCGGGAAACCCCCATTGATGTGTTGTGGGATAAAGACGAAATCTGGCGATTGCTGTGTAACGCCCGGCCGGTGGAAGTAGACGGCGCCAAGGTGGCTTACCACGCCATCACCGGCGGCTTTGTGTTGCAGCGGGTGCTGGAGAAGGTGACCGGCGACAGCATTGATGCCTACCTGGACAAGTACCTGCGCGGGCCCATGGGCATGAAATGGTTCACCTACGGTATTGGTGCGGAACACCTTCCGGACCTGGCCAGTAACTACGCCACCGGGCCTACCCCGAGGTTTCCGGTGTCCTGGATTGTTAACCGGGCGCTGGGCGGCGACATCGGGACCGTTGAGCGAGTGACCAATGATCCCCGTTTCCAGGAAGCGGTGATTCCCGCCGGTAACCTGTGTGGCACCGCTGAGGAGATGAGCCGGTTCTTTCAGATGATGCTGAATGGCGGCACCTGGAATGGCCAGCGGATCTGCAGCGAACTCACCATCCGGCGTGCGATCCAGCAGTTCGGATCCCTCCAGGTGGACCGTACCATGATGTTGCCCATGCGCTTCAGTGCCGGCATGATGCTGGGCGGCAATCCGGTGGGGCTCTGGGGGCCGCAAAGCCGCTATGCCTTTGGCCACGTGGGCTTGATCAACAAGTTCTGCTGGGCGGACCCGGCCCGGGATATTTCGGTCAGCCTGCTCAATACCGGCTTCCCGATAGTCGGCCATCATTTACCCGCGCTGGGGAAGTTTGTCTATACTGTGTGCAAGCAGTTTCCGTTATTGCCGGAGCATCGCCGCAGGCTGGTGGCAGCATGAGCCGGGGCACCGGGGTTAACGGAGTGTTAAAAAAAGTGAAAGCTTGTTCATTTTAATTGAACTTTGTCGGACAGTCCGGCACACTTTTTCACGCAAGACTTTCAGGATGTGGAAGTTACCAACGACTCAATGGATGAGACCCCTATGCCAAAATCAAGGCTATCCCCGCCCGAACCCCGCCGCGTGCAACTGGACTATCACGAGAGCATGCGCTCCCAGGTCCAGCAACAGCTGTGCAACGAAGTAGAGCGGCTTGAACGCCGTATCGAAACCCTGCGCATGACCAAGGCCCCCCACGCTGCCCTGATGATTTCTACCTATGAGCGCATGATCAGCCGCAAGAAGGGGGTTTTGCAGAACTGGGATTTGTAGCCGCTACTGCCGGTTGGCGGCCGATTCAGCACTCCAGAACGTTATGGCCTGGTCTGCCGGCTGGTAGGTACAGTTGTTCTCGTTCGGTACCCTGGGAATATCTTCTTCGGTCGGGTAGTCGGCCGGATCCGCTTGTGGGTCCGGAACCCTTGCCGGCTCGTTATTGGAGGCGTACAGACGTACCTCGCTCATGGCGTAGTTCAGCTCAACCCGGATGCAGTCCGGACTGGGGTCGGCATCGGCACTCTGATAGCTGCTCAGGTCGAGTATCTGCTGGTCCGGGTTTTTGATGTACAGGGTGTCTTTCTGCGCCTCTTCTGCAAACTCCTGCCTTAACTCAATACCGCCGTAGCTCCGGCTGACATAATCGACGGTGGCAAACTCCGGCTGGTTGTAACCAAGGTTACTGAATTCATTGGCGTTGAAACGGCTGCCGGACAGCAGGCTGAGCAGCTGCGGTTGCTGCTCGCGCTCCGTTTCCTCAACGTTGCGGGCGACATATTGAATCACCCGGTAAACCTTGCCATCGAGGTTTTCCGCGGGCGGCTGATAACGCCAGTCCAGGGTCTGGTAAAACCACTGGCGATTGTTGAGCGCTTCCTGGTTGGCCACGGCATCCTGGTCGGTAAACCGGATGATGGCGCCGGCGCTGCGGCTGTTGTAGTTACCGGCTTCGCCCGAGGCGATTCGCTCGCGGATATAGCGCCTGCCTTCATCAAAGTTATCCACACGGCCCACGCTGATTACCTGGTTCATCAGGTCGAGCGGGTTTCGAACCCGGGTATAGGCCTTGCCATCGTCTGTCGGTTGGGCGCCGATAAACTGGTCGATATGACGCCGGATGCTTTCGACAAGCTCCTGGTTCCCGGCCGTGTCGTCGTTTCCGGCCGGCTCAATGCCTGGATAAAAATCACTGAAACGGGTGAAGCTCAGAGTGTCCGGGGCCTGTTCGGTGTCGGCCAGGCCAAAGGTACGGAAGGTCAGGTCGACATCATCGGCCGGGTTGAAGGCGGAGGAGTCATCGCTGCCACCGCTCTCCACACGGCACCCACTCAGGGTCAGCAACGCCAGTGATATGGCAACAAAAAGGCAGGAATGTCTCATTTCAGAAGGCCCCGGGGTGCGAAATTCGTTGTGAAAGGCTAAAGTGAGCTGTGCTGACAATAAACGATAAAGCACGCAGCTACCCGCGCGGAGATCACATTTTGCAGCAACGGTTCGCCCAGGCCGGGATTCCGGTGCTGGTCCTGTTTCTTGTACTGGCAGCCCTGATTCTGCCGGCCCCGGCCATGGCCCAGGATGCCTGCCGCAGTGGCGAAGTCCGGCTTGACCGGAACACCGGTGCCATCCGTGACCTGGGCGGATGCTTGCGGTACCTGGAAGATCCGGACCAGAGCCTGTCGATTGATCAGCTCAGAAACCTTGAGGCCGAAGCCTTCACCCAGCATGAATCCGGCGTGCTCAACTTCGGCTACACCGAGTCTGCTTACTGGACCCGCTTTGACCTGAGTACCCATGCCCTGCAGGGCGAGACCGACTGGATACTGGAGCTGGCGCTACCGCTGGTGGACAGCGTCGAGTTGTTTCTTGAGCGGGATGGCATGCTGGTAGACCAGCGCCAGGCCGGCTACCAGGACAACTGGGAAGACCGCGACCTGGCCGTGCCCAACCCTACTTTCCGGCTGAAGCTGCCTCCTGACAGCCGCACGCGGGTATTCCTGCGCATCACCAATACAAACACCTTCCGCCTGCCCATCACCCTCTGGCACCCGAACGAATACATCGAGAAAGTTTCTATTGATGAAGCGGTGCGCGGGGTGCTGCTCGGTGCCATCCTGGCGATCCTGGCCTACAACCTGTTTGTGGCGGTGTCGGTGCGCGAACGCAGCAACATCTACTATGTGCTCTACCTGGTGGGTGCGGCGGTGTTTATTTCTACCGAGCAGGTCCACGGCGTGCAGTTGCTGGATGAACGGCCTGCCTTGCTGAACAAGGATTACCTGCACTACCAGATCATCCTGACCTGGTTCTTTGGCCTGCTGATGGCCCGCTCCCTGCTGGAAACCCGTGAGCGTTCACCAGACCTGGACCAGGTGCTGCGGCTGTGCCTGTATTCGGTGGTGCTCACCTTTGGCCTGTCCATTTTTATGCCCTATTCGGTGGCGATGGAATGGATCGTACTGGATTCGATCCTGCTCAGTATCATCCTGATCGTGGTCAGTTACCTGTCCTGGCGTTACTACAACCCGGCCGCCCGGGCTTATTTCTACGCCTGGACCATGGCGCTGATCGGCTTTGGTATCTATGCCCTGACGGTGATGGGCTACCTGCCGCTGAATACCTTTACCACCTACGCCCCGCAGTTCGGGCTGACGGCCCAGATCATCCTGTTTTCCTTTGCCCTGGCCGACCGCATCAAGCAGGTACAGGGTGAAGCCATGGCCTGGAACCGCCGGGCCCTGGCCAACCTTGGGCGTTACCAGTCGCTGTTCAACAACGCCATCGAAGGCGTGTTCCAGATGTCACCGGAGCGGAAATTTGTGACCGCCAACCCGGCCATGGCAGAGCTTCTGGGTTACAACAGCAGCCGTGAACTGCTGGATGAAAATCCGGACGTGCTGGAAACCTGCATAGCCGATGAGCGCCTGCGGCGGCTGGTGGTGGAGCAGCTGGAAGCACGGGGCACGGTTAAAGGCATCGAAGCCCGGTATTTTACCCGTGAGGGCGAGGAGCGCTGGGCGACCATCTCCTTGCACACCGCCTACGATGCCGAGGGCATGCCGGTGCACCTGGAAGGCACCTGCATCGATGCCACCGAAAGCCACCAGCGCCTGCAGATCGAGCGTGAACGGGAACAGGAACGGCTGGAGAAAGAGCTGGCCCGCAACTCCGCCAAGGCCAAGAGCCAGTTCCTGGCCAACATGAGCCATGAAATCCGGACGCCGCTGGCGGCGATCATCGGTTACGGCGAAACCCTGCTGGACCCGGACCTGGACGACCGGGAAAAGCGCAGCAGCGCCGAAACCGTGGTGCGCAGTGGCCGGCACCTGCTGGAACTGGTGAACGACATCCTGGACCACTCCAAGATCGACGCCAACAAGCTGGACGTGGATGTGGTGCCGGTGAACCTGCCGGAGTTGCTGGATGAGGTCCGCGCGTTCTTCGAGCCACGGGCCCGGGAGAAAGGCCTGGATTTCCGCATTGTCTGCGAGTATCCGCTGCCAGAGCAGATCTGCACGGACCCCACCCGATACCGGCAAATTATCATCAACCTGTGTGCAAATGCGCTGAAATTCACGGAAAGTGGCTCGATTTCCCTGGTCATCCGCTGTGACCGCGAGGCCGAAACCCTGATTGCCCGGGTGGTCGATACCGGTATCGGCATGAAGCCGGAGCAGCTGGAGCGGTTGTTTGATCCGTTCGCCCAGGGCAGCACCGCCATTTCCCGCCAGTACGGTGGCACCGGGCTGGGGCTGAGTATTTCCCGCCGGCTGGCGGAGCTGCTGGGAGGGGATATCCGGGTAACCAGTACCTACGGCGAGGGCAGCGAATTCGAGGTTTCCATCAGCACCGGCAGCCTGCAGCAGGTGCACTTCCTGCGGGATGCCTCGGAATTCAGCCAGCGCCGACGGGCCATTGCCATGGTGCTGGCACCGAGGTTGTCGGGCCGGATCCTGTGTGCCGAAGACAACGAAGTGAACCGCCGGCTGGTATCCCTGCTGGTGGCCCGTACCGGCGCCGAGCTGGTGCATGTGGCTAACGGTGCCGAAGCCCTGGAACGGGTAAGGCGCGAAGACTTCGACCTGATCCTGATGGATATCCAAATGCCGGTCATGAACGGCCGGGATGCCACCCAGGCGATTCGTGAAGCAGGTATCAATACGCCCATTATTGCCCTTACGGCTAATGTCATGGCCGAGGATATTGCGGAATATCGGATGGCTGGCTGTAACGAGCACCTGGCCAAGCCGATCGACAAGCAGCGGTTCTACGAGATGCTGGCCCGCTACCTGACCCATTGCCCGGAGCCGGTTACTGCTACGGACAGGAGCTATTCCGGCCGGGTTCTGGTGGCCGAAGACAACGAGGACAACCGTCGGTTGGTGGAGCGCATGCTCCGGCGCCTCGGCCTGGACCCGGTTCTGGTGGCCTCGGGGGATGAAGCTGTGCGCCGCGCACTGTCGGATACCGTGCACCTGGTGTTGATGGATCGCCACATGCCGGGAATGGACGGCGTGGAAGCTACCCGCCTGCTTCGCCAGGCCGGATTCCGCCGGCCCCTGATAGCCTTCACCGCCGGTGACCAGGCCGAGAACGAAGCCCTGCTGGCAGCCGGCTGTGATGGCGTGCTCAACAAGCCCATCGACCAGAGCCACCTGCAGGCCCTGCTGGATCGCTATCTGGGAGCGCAGACCGTGGACAGCTCGGGCCTTGATGATGACCTGGCGCACCTTGTTTCCCGCTTCCTGTCCGGCCTTGCGGAGCGCCAGCGCCGCATGAAGCTGGCCCTGGACGACCGGAATGTTGACGTGCTGCGCACCGAGAGCCACCAGATCAAGGGTACGGCCGGAGCCATGGGCTACCCGATGATGACGGAACAGGCGGGCAGGCTTGAACACTGCCTGCGACAGAATGAATACGACTGGCCGGAAATCGCACAACGGCTGGAACAACTGAACCATATGATTGACCAGGCTCTGAAGGCACTGGTTTCAACCACCGGTACCCGACAGGAACAGACCCATGAGTGACCAGAATCGCCCCCAGGAAAACAATTCACTGAGTATGATGTACGGCACCTACGCAGACGTGCTGTTTGTGCTGTTTCCGTTTCTTGTCATTGCCATGCAGCGGCTGTGGGATGGCAATGTCTATGAAACCCTGATGCGGGCGGACCTGAGCATTGCCGCGACCATCATGGCAGGCCTGGCCATCGGCAAGTTTGTGCTGGGGCTGGTGACCAACCGCGATCTGGGCCGGTACAAGGAGCGCATTGTCTTTTTCATTGCCCTGACCTTGTTTGTGGTGCTGGGGCCGTCCATCATTCTGATGTTGAGTATCGTGGGCAATACCGAAGTCCCGGGGTTTGTGGCCTTTGTGCAGCCGGTGCTGCTGATTGTGGCCATTTCGTTGTACACAACGGCGGTCAGCATCAGCAATATACTGGTGCGGGAAGGGGCCGGAGCCGGCGAGGGTGCCGACAGCCGGCCAGCCGGCGAGCGGGAACAGGGCCGGCCGGGCCCTGCGCCGCTGGAGCTGCCGCGCAAAACCGGCAATGACTCATTCTGAGTAACGGGACACAACAGGAGAGAATGGATGACGGATCTGAGAGTACTGGTGGTTGAAGACGAGCCGGTCATGCGCGAGCGGCTGGTACAGATGCTGTACAAGGCGGGCGCAACGCTGGTGACGGAATGCAGTGATGTGGCTTCGGCCAGGGCAGCGTTCGACGCCAGTGAATACCAGATCATTCTGCTGGACCTGGGGCTGCCGGACGGCAACGGCCACGAGTTGATGACCCGCTTCAAGGAGGTTCGCAAGGAGCAGCACATCGTGCTGGTAACGGCGGATGATTCGATTGAGAGTATCCAGCGGGCAATCAGTGCCGGCGCCAACGGCTACGTGGTCAAGCCCTATTCCCAGGAAAAAATTCACGATGTGGTGAGTAACTACGCCATGGTCCACGGTGGCGACATGGCGCAGATGCAGGGGCTGAACCGGCACCACTGACCGGTCCAGCCTGCGTTGGTTCAGGCCACCTGGCGGGCAATCCAGGAGTTGTAACGGGTGGCCAGCGCACGCACATAGCGGGCCTCGGCGCCGTCCAGGTTGCTCAGCACACCCTTGAAAATCCAGCCACGCTCGTACAGACCCAGCACCCGCTGCTCGTCATCCAGGTTGACGCGCTGATTCAGTTTCTTGCAAATCGCATCCAGCAGCGGCAGCTTTTCCGGACGTTTGATCGGTGCCTGCCGGTTGGTCATTGGCTGGTTGGCTGCCCGTGTAGTCGGATGTCTTCTCATGATCTTCTCCTTGTCGTTTTGCGGCTGCAAAAACAGAAAACCCCGGGGCCTGAGGCAACCGGGGTCTGGCAGAGAAGCTGCCCCGGTCGCTGCAATGGCTCCCGGGACTGACCGAAAGCCGTTAGATGTCTTTCACCATGGCGCGCACGGATTGCCCTGCTTGGCAACCGGCGGTGGTAATAACGGTGTACTTGGTAATCATTCTGGACCTATCGGCTCTGTGATTTCGGTTCGGTATCAGTGTATCGGCAATTGGCCGGTTTGCAATAGCCTCTGCCATTCGGCAAACCCGTACAGACGCCGTGGGCTCTCGGGGCCATAATTCGCAGCGTCACGTGTTTTTACGTTGTGCAATCCTCGATGCCTCCGTATCAGGTATCGGATGGATCTCTCCTTTCTACGCAGCCCCCATGGGCTGCGTTTTTTTTCGCCTTCGGAAACTTCGTAGCCACTAGTCCCTACAGCCAATTCCGGCCGGATTGGCGATAATTTGCACACCAATCAAGTGGTACACTTAAACCGAATACAGAGGTTGAAACCGAAGAAAATGCCCGAAGACCCTGCCCCCGCCCGCAACAAGTTCCGTTCTGATTTTATCGTTGAAATCGCACTGCTCGCCGCCGTTGCCGTTTACCTGGTGATCGCCCAGGGGCAGTCTGTGGGAGACAACCTGAGCTTCACCGTTGTGGGCGCCAGCCTGATGGCCCTGGCCACTTACTGGACCCTGCATACAGCCCGGGATGGCCTGGAAGTTATTGCACTGAGGCTTCGCCCCGGCAAGTAAGTTTTTGCCAGGTGTGGTGCAGGATCAGGGCGTCGTTGGCGGCCCGGTGAACCGGCAGGCCCAGTTCGGCAATCACCTGCTGGCGCACGCCGGACCAGTGCCGGACCTGGGTCTGGTCGAGCAGCATGGAGATGGACTCCAGCTGGAAGGCCGGTGTTTCTCCGGCGGCCCGGTACAGGCGATGCAGCCAGAAACTGTCGAAGGTCCAGGCATCACAGAACACCTGCCCTGACAGCAACCCGTTCAGCTGTTCGACAACCTCGGCTACCGGCCGGCCGTCCTGCTCCAGCCGGCTGCGGGTGATACCGTGAATGGCCTCGGCACTGTCGGACCAGTCCTGCCATTGCCTGTTGGGGCGGATCAGCCAGCTGTGCAGGGTGCCGTCAGGCAGGCACAGGCCAACCTCGATCGGGTAACTGGCGATCAGGTCAAGGCTGGAGGCCTCGAAGTCGATAAACGCTGGGCAGGAATCCGGTTGCATCAGGTGTCGGTTCTGGTTCATTGTCGTTTTCTCCCGAGTTTACCGCCGATCCTGAGTTGACGCGAACCCAACCGGTGTTTGCGCTGTTACAATACCGCTCAGCTTTGAACGCCCTGTGACACACCCCCTGCTATTGTGGTGAGATTCCCATGACTGACACTGTTGTCGTTATTTATTCCGGAGGCATGGACTCGTTTACCCTGCTCCACCTGGCCCGTTCCCGGGGTCTGAAGGTCCATGCGCTGTCGTTCAATTACGGCCAGCGCCATGTACGGGAGCTGGAGGCGGCGCGCGCCGTGTGCCAGGCCGAGGGTATTCTCCACAAGGTGATTGATATCCGCGCCATGAGCGAGGTGATGGCCGGTTCTTCCCTGACCTCTGACGCCGAGGTGCCGGAAGGGCACTATGAAGAAGACTCCATGAAGTCCACTGTGGTGCCCAACCGCAACATGATTCTGCTGTCCCTGGCCACCGGCTACGCGGTAACCGTGGGCGCGGGGGCTGTCTGGTATGGCGCCCACGGCGGCGATCACGCCATCTATCCGGACTGCCGGCCCGAATTTGTGGAGAAGATGGACGCTGTATGCCGCATCGCCAATTACGAACCGGTGGGTATCGAAGCGCCGTTCATGGCCCTGGACAAGGGCGAAATCCTGGCTGAAGGCCTGAAGCTTGGCCTGGATTACAGCCAGACCTGGACCTGCTACAACGGCCGGGATAAAGCCTGCGGCCGTTGCGGCTCCTGTGTCGAGCGGCTGGAAGCGTTCGCCGCCCACGGCCTGGACGATCCGCTGGCCTACGAGGGCAATGCCTGATGTACCGGGTGAAAGAAGCCTTTTACACCTTGCAGGGCGAGGGCGCCCAGGCGGGCCGGGCGGCGGTGTTCTGCCGGTTCAGCAAATGCAATCTGTGGAATGGCCGGGAGCAGGACCGAGCGACGGCGGTGTGCAATTTCTGCGATACCGACTTTGTTGGTACCGATGGCCAGAACGGCGGCCGCTTTGAAACCGCCGAGGCGCTGGCGGCCCATATCCGCAGCCTGTGGCCGGATGCCCCTGGCAGACCCTACGTGGTGTGCACCGGGGGCGAACCGTTGTTGCAGCTGGATGAGCCGCTGATTGCAGCCTTCCATGCCGAGGGCTTCGAAGTGGGGGTGGAAACCAATGGCACCCTGCCGGCGCCGGACGGTATCGACTGGCTGTGTGTGAGCCCCAAGGCGGACGCCGAGGTGGTGATAACCGAGTGTGATGAACTGAAGCTGGTCTTTCCTCAACCGCTGGCCCCCCCGGAGCGCTTTCTGGGCATCCGGGCCCGGCATTACTTTTTGTCTCCGATGGCTTCGCCCTCGGTGCCGGACCAGGGCAATGATCCGGTCAAACAGAGCAATACCCGCAAGGCGACCGATTACTGCCTGGCCCATCCGCAATGGCGCCTGACCCTGCAGATGCACAAGATTCTGGGCATCGACTGACTCAGGCGGTTTTCCGGAAACCGGTTTCCCGGGCACGGAAGTGGCTCGGGCTCAGGCCGGTCCAGCGTTTGAAGGCACGGGTAAAGTTGGCGGCATCGGCGTAGCCCAGGGCATCGGCAATCTGGCTCAGGTTCATGCCCGTGGTGCCGAGCAAGTCCTGTGCCCGCTCCAGCCGAACCTGGTCGACCAGGTTCTGGAAACTGGCGTCTTCTTCCTGCAGCCGGCGCTTGAGCGTCCGTTCCGAGACAAACAGGGTACTGGCCACCCGGGCCAGTTTCGGCGGGAACGGATGGCTGGTTTCGATTACCCTGCGCACCCGGCAGGCAAAGCCGGCGTCTTCCGTGAGTTGTTTCAGCGCTTCTTCACACTGTTCCCGCGAGCTCTCTGCCAGCTGTTCATTGCTGAACCGGACCGGCTGTGCCAGCTGGCTGACGGGAATTACCAGGGCATCCTCATGGGCGCCATACTCTACCGGCACGCCCACCACGCGACGGAATCGGTGGAAATGATTCGGCTCCGGGCCGCGCCGGAGAATCCGGGTACCGGGCACCGCAGCCCCGGTCAGCTGGGCTCCCATGGATACGCAGCCGTACAGCACAGCATCCAGCACAAAGCCCTGCAGCGGCCCCAGTTCGACATCACAGGACACGGTGTAACGGGCGTTCTGGCCACTCAGGTGCTTTTCCACTTTCAGGTGCGGTGCCCGCAGTGTCAGATAACGGGTCATCAGCTCCAGCGCTTCTTCCAGGGTACGGCTGCTCATCACCGCAGTACCCAGGGCTCCGTGCAGGGGCAACCGGAGTTCCCTCGCCAGCATGATGCCCAGGCCAGGTTCGCCGCTTTCGATGATCGCCCGGGTAACAAATTCACTGGCCTGGGCCTGGCTGACCCGGAGATCGGTGGAGTTCAGGCGGGCCGGGTCCAGGCCGACCCGGAGGATCAGATCCCGGTCGTCGACGCCAATGGTGCGGAGCAGCTCGGCCAGGGTATGCAGGTAGATGGCCGGCATACCCAGGTCCTGTGCGGTAGAAACGGAGGCGCGCATGGGTTTCCTCGTCAGTGTCTGTTGTTGTTATGCAAGGGAGTCAGTCACAGATTATGGCCTTTTGCCGTGCCCGACCCCATGACTCCAGTGACGGGTCAACGGGCCGGAGAGGCCAATTGCCTGTATGCCGGCCCTGTCACTGACTGTGCCGGCGAATAAAGTCTTCCAGTACCCGGGCCGAGCGGCCGGGTTTCTCCAGCATGGGCAGGTGGCCCACGCCCCGGAAGACGTGTACCTCGGCATGGGGCGTGGCGGCTCCGAACCAGTCCACGCAGCGGGTGGGCGTGATAACGTCTTTGTCGCCCCATTGCACCTGCAGCGGCGGGGTTTCGGTTCCCAGATAGCGGGCCGGTGCCAGCGGGTCTGCCAGCATGTCGTTGAAAATATGGCGCAGGGAATCCCGGCGCTGCAGCAGGTCGGGCCCCAGCAGGCCAGTCATGGCCAGGCCCGGCAGAGTCGGTTTGCCGTTGCCGACGCTGTTGAACATTCGGTAGACCCCGCTCCAGTCCCGGGGAATGAGGATGGCATCCCGGTCGGTTTTGAACGGTGCGTTGAGGTCGGCGTCCGGCTGTTCCGGTATGCCGGCACTGTTCAGCAGGGTGACGGTACGCGGTGGCCGGTCGAGCGTGTGCGCCATCACCGAGGCAATGGCGCCGCCCATGGAACTGCCGGCAATGTGCAGGTTGTCGGTGGCATAGCCTGACAGCCATTGTCCGAGCCGCCGGGCCTGGCTTTCATAGCGATAGCAGGCGTCTGGCCGGTACTGGCTTTCTCCCAGGCCGGGCACATCCGGCACCAGCAGGTGCCAGTCTGCGGGTAGCATCTGCATCCACAGGGCCCAGTTTTCTTTCATGGCGGCAAAGCCGTGAATCAGCACCAGGGTCGGCTTGCCCGGTGTCGGCCGGCCCCGCTCCAGAAACACCAGCCGGTGTCCGTCGACCAGGGCCTCCTTGCGGCGGGCGCGCAGTAACCAGCGCTGGCCGGTGCGGGCGGCAGGCCACAGATTGGGGGCAGGAATTCTCATGGGGACAACCTCGTAACAACAAACCGGCTCCCAGTGTAACGGGCTGTGGCCGGGGAGCTATTGCCGGGTTGCCTGTGCTGGCGGTCGGTCGGGTCAGTTATTGCCCAGATGGATGTCGGTGATCACCGGATTGTGGTCCGAGGCCCGCCACGGCTGAGGGCCTGACAGGGCGGAGCGCTGGTTGTAGGCAAGTGCCCGGGCTTCATCGGCATTGATGTTCCAGGTTTGCGCGTGGCGGACCCGAGGCTGCAAGTGCCTGTCGGCCAGGCTGTAATCGAGCGAGCCCTTCTCACCCCGGTAACGATAGCTGTGGTAGGCGCAAGCCTCCGGCCCGCAGGGGTAAAAGCGATGTACCTGGCTATGGTATCCGGCCTGTCGGAATCTCTGAACCGGTGTTTCCATGGCATAGCTGTTGAGGTCGCCGGTAATCAGGGTGCCGGCGAATCGGGCGGGAGCGGGCAAGGAATCCAGCCAGCGGATCAGCGCCCCGGCTTCTTCGCTGCGGCGATGGCTGTAGCAGCCCTGACCGTCTTGCCGGTCGGTCTCCTGGCCGGAGGCTTGCCGGCAGGATTTGGATTTCAGGTGCGGCACCACTACCTGTAAAGCATCACCGCCGGCTGCGGGGCGAAACGCCTGTGCCAGTGGCGGACGGCCCTGGTGCCGGAATGTACCGGAGCGCAGCCGGTGCGGCTGACCGGCCGGTACAACCCGGTCTGTGCGGTACAGCAGTGCGGTACGAATGGCATCGGAGCCGTCCTGCCCCGGGGTCCTGATGAATGCCCATGGTTCTCCGAGCGTCTCTACCAGTTGCGTGATAGCGCTGTCCGGGCCGTAACCGTCGTTTTCCAGCTCACTGACCGCAAGGATGTCCGGCTTGGCCTGCAGGATGGCACTGCGCAGCCGCGAGGCCTGCACCTCCAGTTGCTGAAGGGATTCGGCACCTCTGGGTGTCGGGAAGCCGTTGCCCCGGCCATTGCCGTTAAAGAAGTTCTGCAGGTTCAGGGCCATGACCCGGACATGGTTCCGGGCCGGAGCCGGTGGTGCGTCTGGGCGGGGATTGTTGCGCTGGAACCGGGGCATCACGGACGGTTGCAGGCGCCACTGGCTGAACCGGAAATCCAGAACGCCTTCAAGCCGGGTTACCCGGTCGCCGGCGCGCAGGGGTGCATCGCCGGCAAGGTTGTTCAGCCAGGGCACGGGGTTGGGCTGGCGCTGGCTTTTGCCGTCGTCCAGAAGTACCCGGTGGAGTTGGTTACGTTGGCTTCGGGCAGCGGCTTTGGCGCCCGGGGGCAGGTGTTCGGTGGGCGTAACCTGATCGGAGCTGGCCAGGGTGAGTTCGCCATAGCGGGCCAGGTTGTAGTGGTCGATCATGGTCAGGGGCTGGCTGAACCTCACTCGCATGTTTTCAAGGTGTTCCGGTACCTCGGGCCAGGGCAGGCTGACCTCAACGGGTTCCGGGAGTGGCGCAGTACCGCAGACTTTCAGGTTCCGGACAGCCACCAGCTCGGTCAGCCCGTGGAATTCCTTGACGGTGCCGGTCACTCGCAGCCGTTGCCCGGGCTTGCCGGTTTTTTTGCGGGTGTAGATAAACAGGGCTTCGGAGGTGGCGGGGTTGTTATCGGTTTCGTGGTCGGCCTGTTGCAGGTAAAAGCCGTTGAAGCCTCCGGGTTCCCGGGCGTCCCGGGTAACTATGCCTTCTATAGTGACGGTTTGTCCGGCCAGGGGAGAGCGGGTGCCATCAGACTGGATGCGATGGATGGGGGTTGCCGGATCGCCACAGGAGGCCGCCGCCGCTGCAGGTAGCAGGGCGGCGAGGATCAGGCTGATAAGGGGTATTCGTTCTGGCTTGGTCACCGGGCCAGTCTAGCAGAGACCGGCAACCGCTTTGAGTGCCCGTTCCCGTTTGCTGCCAAAACCGAGTTGGTCGGGATTGGCCAGTTCCACCTGTTGCACCAGCGGGTCCGGGTGCAGGTTATCCAGCGTAATGCCCATGCGTGCCAGCACATAGGGTGCCAGGGCGGCGCGGGTTTCAAGGTGCAGCCTGCCCTGTTCCATGCCGTAGTCATTGGCAATGATCTGCTGCTGGGCTTCGGTCAGCCGCTGGTCGGGGGTAATTTCCAGGCTTACCATGCGCTGCCAGTCGTCATCCTGGCCGGCGGTTTGCCGGGCTTTCTGGCGCAGGGCTTCCGGGTGCCCCTGGAAACGGCTCAGGGCAAAGTCCCGGAACTCGCGGTTGGCATGGCACCAGGCGCGAACGTGCCAGTTATTGCCGGTACACACCAGGGTATGGGGTTCCAGCAGGCTTTCAGCGGCTTCTGGGCGGCTCAGGGAAATATAGCTGGCGCGCAGCTGGCGGCGGTAACGGGTTGCGGTTACCACCGCACGCATGGTTTCCGGCGCAACGTGGCGGCAGGGCTCCACGACCACGGTGTTGCCGGGCAGGCCCAGATCCAGCTCCGAGAAGGTGGCCCCGAGCCTTTGCTGGCGGGCCAGCAGGTCATGGTATTCGCTGACCTGGCCATGGGTGACCACCGGTTTGAAATCCCGGGCGGGGACATAGCCTTTAAGGTGCCGGTCGTAGACCAGGTTGCCCGGTGCCAGCTCCCGAAGGTAGGTATTGATGTCTTTGGAAGCCTGCTGCCGGCCGATTCCGAAACTGTGGCAGATGTGGTTGGTGGTCAGCCGACCTTCCCACAGTGCGATGGTTTCGATGAGTCGATAGCGAAGCAGCAGATCCCAGCGAATGGGCCAGTCCGTTTTCTTCATAACCAAGCGCTCACGATCCAGTAATTTGCGTGGCATTCATGTTACCCGCTCCCGTCACCGGGGTGTGTTACGGCCCATTAATGTAAAACATTGTCAAACGGGGCGCCAGCAGCGCCTTCGGTTTCGGCAAGTGCCTAGTGGTGCCGGCCTGGTGTGGCTGGTTAAATACCTGTCTGCAGCAACTTTTAAGGCTGCTATCTTTTATTGATTCCAATCCAGATTTCCCAGCCGGAGTTGCCGATGACCCGAATGGTCGTTTCTTTGTCTGCCTTGATCATGAGCATTGTGCTCCTGGTCAGCGGCAACGCCTTCCTTATGACTCTGCTGGGTATCCGGCTGAGTATCGAGCAGGTGTCTCCGGACGTGATCGGCTGGGTACTGGTGTGCTATTCCATCGGCTTTGTGCTGGGCACATTGTATGTGCACAAGATTATTGGCCGGGTCGGCCACATCCGTGCGTTTGCGGTGTTCGCGGCGATGGCTGCGGTGGCCGCACTGTTGTATCCGATGGCGGTATCCACCCTGTTCTGGGCGGTGTTGCGGGTATTGTCCGGTTTCAGCGTGGCCGGCGTTCTGGTGGTGATCGAAAGCTGGTTCTCCAGCCGCGCGACCAACAGTAATCGCGGTGCCATGTTTGCCGTGTACCAGATTGTGTTCTACCTGTCCGCCGCCGGCGGCCAGCTGATCGTGAATGTGGGTGACCCGGCCAACTTCCTGCCGTTTTCACTGGCCGCTATTTTACTGGCCCTGGCCCTGATTCCGCTGTCCCTGACCCGCATGGAAGCACCGGTGATCGAGCAAGCTGCCCGGATGTCGGTGTTCAAGCTGGCCCGGGAATCTTTCTCCGGGGTTGCCGGGGCGCTGGTCAGCGGGGTGCTGATTGGTGGCTTCTATGCCCTCGGGCCGGTCTACGCCACCCTGGTGGGGCTGGATGTGGCGAAAACGTCCACCTTTATGGCCAGTGCCATTGTTGCCGCCATGCTGCTGGCCTGGCCGCTGGGCCGGGTGTGCGACCGCTTTGACCGTCGTCGCGTGATGTTCTGGGTGGCCCTGGCGGCTGCCAGTTCGGCGGGCGGTGTGGCGGTGCTGGGCGCCGGCAACCTGGCCTTGCTGACCCTGCTGGTGGGGCTGTTTACCGGATTGTCTGCCACCCTGTACCCGATTGCTGTGGCTATTGCCAACGACCGCATGGACAGCAACCGTATCGTGGCCGCCAGTGCCACCCTGCTGCTGAGCTATGGCATTGGCAGTGTCATCGGGCCCATCGCCATGGCCGAGCTGATCAACCAGCTGGGGCCGTCGGGCCTGTTCTACGGCAATGCCGGTTTCCTGCTGGTCCTGGCTGTAATCACCAGCTACCGCATTACTCACACCGACGATGTGCCGGTCGAGGATCAGGAGCACTTTGTGCCCGCCATGCCGGAGGCTTCTTCGGTACTGGCCGAGCTGGATCCGCGGAACGAGGATTTCCACGAATCTCCGGAAGTGGAAGAGATGCAGGAAGAGTTGCGCCAGGCTGGCTGACGCAACTTGCTGAAACTTTCGGTTATCACCGATTATATTTTCACTTCGGTATCTGTATTTAAATCAACGATTAGCATACTATTGGTGAATATTCAGCAATAGTAAGTTTTCGTCAGTTCTTGCCCGGGCGTGGTTTGCCCCGGAGCAGATCAGCCTCAGGAGTAGATTGTCATGAGAGAACAGTTCCCCTTTGCCGTTGCCCGGGTTACCCGCCGCTGGCGTAAAATGCTTGATGAACGCCTGAAAGACCTCGGTGTTACCCAGGCCCGCTGGAGCACCATGTTCTACCTGCAGGAAGGCGGCGAAGGCCTGACCCAGCGCGAACTGGCGAGCCTCATGGCCATCGAGAACCCGACCCTGGTGCGCCTGCTCGACAGCCTGGAACAGCAGAACCTGATTGAGCGCCGCCCTTGCCCGAACGACCGCCGGGCCCGTCGCCTGCACCTGACCAAGGCGGGTGTGGACTTTATGGAAGAGCTGACACAGAGAGCCTCCGACCTTCGGGAGGAGATGCTTGAAGGGATTTCCGACAAGGATCTCGAGTGCACCCTGAAGGTGTTCCACAAGATCATGGAAAACGCTGAAAAGCAGAAGTAACCCTTGGCGGATAATTCGGTCGAGGGCCTGAAGGCTCGATACGGCGACCGCTGGCGCTGGCTGGCGGTCATCACGGTTGTGATGGGTACCATGGCCACGGTGCTCAGCGCCACAGTGGTCAACGTTGCCCTGCACGACATCATGATGGAGTTCGGAATCCGTCAGGGGCAGGTGCACTGGCTGGCGACCGGCTTTATCGCCGCCATGACCACCACCATGCTGGCTTCCACCTGGTTGCTGGACCGGTTCGGTGTGCGGCTCACCCTGGCCTGTGCCATGGCCATGTTTACCGTCATTTCAGTCATCGGCGGCTTTGCCGAAACTCCCGGCCAGCTGATCGCCGCGCGGGTGGGCCAGGGCGCGATGGCGGGCCTGATGCAGCCAATGGGCATGTTCCTGGTGTTCCGCATTTTTCCGCCTGAACAGCGTGGCCAGGCCATGGGTATCTATGGCATGGGTGTGATCCTGGCACCGGCCCTGGGCCCGGTACTGGGCGGTTTTCTGGTGGACCAGTTCAACTGGCGCTATGTGATGTACGCCCCGGCACCGGTGACCCTGCTGGGGGTGTGGATGGCCTGGCGCTTTCTGCCACTACCCCGCTCCCGGCCGGCCAATTATCCCTTCGATTTTCTCGGCCTGGCATTGCTGGGCAGCCTGATCGCGCTGACCCTGGACACCCTGACCCGCCTGCAGGAACTGACCGGCCAGGAAATCCGGGTGCTGGTTCAGGGCATGGTCGCGGTTGCCCTGCTGGCGGCCTTCCTGTTCCGTGCCCGCACGGCCCGTTATCCTCTGATAAAACTGGACTTGCTGCGCCGTCCGGTATTCCTGTTTGCCACCCTGGGTGCCATGGCACTGGGCCTGGCGCTGTTTGGCTCTACTTACCTGATTCCGCTGTTTGTACAGACCACGCTCGGCTTCTCCGCAACCGAGGCTGGCCTGCTGATGTTGCCGGCTGGTATCGTTCTGGGAATGACCTTCCCGCTGGCCGGACGGCTGGCTGACCGGCGCAGTGCCCGTAGCCTGGTGTTGTTTGGTATTGTAGTGTTTGCCCTGTCGGCGGTGCTGTTTGCGGTAACCGGGCACCTGGTGGGCTTTGGCTGGCTGGCATTCTGGGCCATTCTGGGCCGGATCGGCATCGGCTTCATGCTACCGGCGCTGTCTACCGGGGCCATGAACCCCCTGCCGCCGGAGTTGATGGGGGCGGGTTCCAGTACCATCAACTTTGCCCGGCAACTGGGCGGCGCACTGGGTGTTAATATCGTGGCGCTGACCATCGAATTCGGGGCGCATCAGGGTGGGCTTCCTACCTTTTCCGCGTTCCAGTCGGCCTGGTGGCTGGTAGCCGTGTTCGTGGCGGTAGCCGCCATCCCGGTCTGGAAGATGCGCAGCTGAGTTTTCATATAAATTTACCCACCGGAGGCCTTTCTGAATGGATGCTTTTCTCGCATCGACCCTTGCCGTAGCCATTGCCGAGATTGGTGACAAAACCCAGCTGTTGTCGTTGTTCCTGGTTGCCCGCTATGCCACCCGTACCCCGATCATCCTGGGCATCCTGATTGCTACGGTGCTTAACCATGCGCTGTCCGCGTGGATTGGCGCCTGGGTGGCGGCACAGATTCCGGCAGCCTGGCTACCCTGGATTCTTGCCGTGAGCTTTATTGCCATTGCCCTGTGGCTGCTGGTGCCGGATAAAGACGACAGCGACGACTCGAAGTTTCTGGGCATGGGGGCCTTCATGGCCACCACCATCATGTTCTTCCTGGCCGAAATCGGTGACAAAACCCAGATCGCCACGGTGGTACTGGCGGCAAGGTATACCGAGACATTCTGGGTTATTATCGGAACCACCGTTGGTATGCTGATTGCCAATGTACCGGTTATTCTGGCAGGTCGCTGGCTGATGGAGCGCCTGCCCCTGGCCACCGCGCGGATCAGCGCCAGTATTCTGTTTGTGGCGCTGGCGGCGGTTACCATTTGGACAACCTTGATGAACTCCTGACGCCTTCGCCGGTCTTCTGGTGTGGCAGGATTTTGAACAGGAAACAAAGATGATGCAGTTGAAGTACCGTTTCTCGTGGCTGCTGGTGCTGTTGCTTGCCAGCCTTGGCATGCAGGCCAGTGCCCAGCCTGCGCCGGAACCCGGGCCCGGGGAGCAGGAAGATGCAAAGGAAGAAATCGACCGGTCTCCGCGGGTGCCAACCTTTCCCCTGAACGGTGACCTGGCGGGGGAGCTGCAGGTATTCACCACCGCCTATGAAGACACCTTTGCCGGCATTGGCAACGAACTGGCGCTGGGCTACCTGGAACTGGTTAAAGCCAATCCCGGCGTGGATCCCTGGCTACCGGGGGACGGCTCGGTGATTACCCTGCCCCGTATGTATGTGCTGCCGGACGTGCCGCGCAAGGGCATCGTGATCAACCTGGCCGAATACCGTCTTTACTACTTCGCGGAAGATGGCGTGCAGGTGTATCCGGTAGGCGTGGGTACCGAGGAAAATCCCTCACCGCTGACCAACGCCGAAGTGACCATGCCGCTGGAGTCTCCGGCCTGGTATCCGCCGGCCAGTATCCGGGCCGAGTACGAAGCCTCCGGCGATTTCCTGCCCCGGATGATTCCCCCGGGCCCGGGTAATCCGCTGGGTTCCCATGCCCTGTTGTTGAGTGAGAAAGGCTACCTGATTCACGGCACCAACAAGCAGTTCGGTGTCGGCATGGCGGTCAGCCATGGCTGCTTTCGCATGTACAACGAGGATATCTCCCGCTTTGTCTACCAGGTGGAGAAAGGCACTCCGGTACGGGTGATCCGTGAATCGGTGAAGGTCGGCCTGTCGGGTGGCGAGGTCTGGCTGGAAGTGCACCGGCCCCGGGAAGATTACACCGCAGAGGATCGCGACAAGCTCTGGCAACAGGTGTTCGAGAAAGTCGAAACCTTTGTTGAGGAACATCCGGACGTGCAGGTGCGGCGACAGTCTATCGAGATTGTCGTAGACCAGGCCGATGGCATTCCCACCATGATTGGCGAAAAGCTCACGCAGATGGCCTCTGAAAAGAGCGCCGAACCGCCCCGGGAACAAAAAACCGAACCCGGACAGACGCTGTACTTCTGATAGCGTGGCGGGATCGAACAAGGCCCCTTCTCACCCTGTACCCGGGCTACACTCGCACCGGGATGAACGAAAAGGTGAAAAACACACCGTTTATTGTGGATGCACAGACCGGGTGCCGTGCTATGGTGAAAGCCATAGAAGCCGGAAAGGCCGAGCACTTTGTGCCGGCCTGGCCCTGGGCACCGCTGGGTTTCATTATCAGGCGCTTGCCGGAGGCCGTTCTGGCGCGCATGTTCTGACCATCCCGACCGGAGGGCATGATGCACGCACCGCCATTCCAGAGTCGATCCAGCCACCGGAGGGCAACCTTCTGGGGCTTGGTGTTCCTGGCCGGAGCCCTGTTGTTACTGGTCAGCCTGTCATGGCAGGTACTGGCCCAGCAGGAGCGGCGCGGAACCGCCCTGGTGCTGACCGTGGAAGGTGCCATTGGCCCCGCCACCATGGATTACGTAACCCGGGGTCTTCGCCGGGCCGAACAGGATAATGCCGGGCTGGTCATCCTGGAGCTGGACACCCCGGGTGGCCTGATGGACTCCATGCGGGAAATCATCAAGGCCATCCTTGCCTCCGACGTACCCGTTGCCACCTACGTTTCGCCCCAGGGCGCCCGCGCAGCCAGCGCCGGTACCTATATCCTCTACGGCAGCCACATCGCGGCCATGGCGCCCGCCACCAACCTGGGTTCTGCCACGCCGGTACAGATGGGCGGCCTGCCCGGCTCTCCGGAACCAGAATCTCCTTCCCCTGCAGACGACGCACCTGAAGACGCCAGCGAAACCGAAGACGCCAGCGCTGAACCGGAAAAACGCCGTGGTGACACCGCTATGGAACGCAAGGTGCTGGAGGATGCCGTCAGCTATATCCGTGGCCTGGCCGAGCGCCACGGCCGTAACGGTGACTGGGCGGAAGAGGCTGTGCGCGAGGCGGTAAACCTGGGGTCCAGTGAGGCGCTTGAGCTGAACGTGATCGATGTGGTGGCTCCGGACCTGGCAGGACTGTTGTCCGCCGTTGACGGTCGCACCGTGCAGATGGCCTCTGGCCCGCGCACCCTTGAAACCGCCGGGCTGCAACTGGTTCGGGCCGAGCCGGACTGGCGCACCCGCCTGTTGTCGGTGATCACCGATCCCAACGTGGCCTACTTCCTGATGATCATCGGCTTCTACGGCATTATTTTTGAGTTGGCTAACCCGGGGGCCGTGGTGCCGGGCGTGATCGGCGCCATCAGCCTGGTGCTGGCACTGTTTGCCTTCCAGGTACTGTCGGTGAATTACGCCGGCCTGGCGCTGATTATGCTGGGGTTGGCATTTATTGTGGGGGAAGCCTTTGTGCCCAGCTTCGGGATACTGGGTATTGGCGGCATTGTCGCCTTTGTGACCGGTTCGGTGATCCTGATGGATGGCAGCCACCGGCAGATTTCCCTGCCCACCATTGGCGGAACAGCGGTGGTGGCTGGCGGCTTTATGCTGTGGACAGTCACCCGCTTTATCGGCCTGCGGCGCCGGCACCCGGTCAGCGGCAGCGAGCAGATTGTCCATGAACATGGCCTGGCGCTGGACGATTTCAAGCCGGAGCATGACCAGTTCCTTGGCCATGTGCGGGTCAGTGGCGAGCGCTGGAATGCCCGCAGCGGCTCGGCCATTACGGACGGCATGGAAGTCAGGGTAACCGGCATCGATGGGCTGACCCTGCAGGTAGAGCCCGGGTCTGACGCAAGGTAGAACAATCACAGGCAATACAAGGAGGCCGTATGAATCTGGGTGATTTCATTCCCTATCTCGCACCCACCGTGGTGCTGTTGCTGATCCTCGGGTCAGCGATCAAGATCCTGCCCGAATACGAGCGTGGCGTGGTTTTCTTCCTGGGGCGGTTCCAGGGCGTGAAAGGGCCGGGCCTGATTATCGTGATTCCCGGTATCCAGCAGATCGTTCGGGTAGACCTGCGGGTGATCACGCTGGACGTGCCCAGCCAGGATGTGATCTCCAAAGATAACGTGACCGTGCGGGTGAACGCCGTGCTGTATTTCCGGGTAGTGGATCCGGAAAAGGCGATTATCCGGGTGGAAGACTATGGCGCGGCGACCAGCCAGCTGGCCCAGACCACCCTGCGTTCGGTGCTGGGTAAACACGACCTGGACGAGATGTTGTCAGAACGTGACAAGCTGAATGCGGACATCCAGGAGATCATCGATGCCCAGACCGAGGAGTGGGGTATCAAGGTGGCCAACGTGGAAATCAAACACGTAGACCTGAACGAATCGATGATACGCGCCATCGCCCGGCAGGCCGAGGCTGAGCGGGAGCGGCGGGCCAAGGTTATCCACGCCGAAGGTGAACTGCAGGCTTCAAAGAAACTGGTTGAGGCGGCAGAAGTGATGTCGGCCAACTCCGGGGCCATGCAGCTGCGCTACCTGCAAACGCTGGCGGATATGAGCAATAACAACTCGTCCACCATCGTGTTCCCGCTGCCGATGGATATGATCAAGAACTTTCTGGACAATCAGTCCGGAAACAAGGCACCTGACAAGCTGGATCAGTAACTCCCTGACTTTTCAAACGCCCACAAAAAAGGCCGGTTGAACCGGCCTTTTTCTGCTTTGCGTCAGCCTTACTTCTGGCTGGCACGCTCCAGCATACGCTTGGCGCGCTCGTTCGCTTCGTCAGCGGACTTCTGAGCAGCGCGGGCAGCAGCCAGGGCTTCTTCAGCAGTCTGCTGAGCAGTGCGAGCATCGCTTGCAGCGCTGTTAGCAGTGTTCAGAGCGTTGTTGGCAGTCTGCTCAGCGGAGCTTGCAGTTGCATTGGCTTCGTCGAGAGCAGCCTGGTCAGTGGTGGCACAACCTGCAGTCAGAGCAGTGGCCAGTGCAAACCCAGCGATCGTCAGTTTACGCATGGTAAATCCCCTTATTGGTCGTTTTATTTCCTGTGATCCAGAAGTCAGTATAGACGACTTCCTGTCAGCTATGCCCGATAGGCAGTGACTACCGGAGTCGTTAAACAGTGTAAAACACTATGAAGCAAAATGTTAACCGAGGATAGGTAAAAATTCTTAGCTTATGACAACAACTTAATCGGCGTGTCATGAACGTACCGGGTTCAGGGCATGATCCGGATGGGGGTGCCGTCGTTGACCAGGGCCCAGATCTCATCCATCTCTTCATTGGTCACGGCAATGCAGCCCTCTGTCCAGTCCAGCCCCACATAGGCAAAGGCCATGTCGCCGACATCGTTGGGTAGGCCGTGAATCATGATGCTGCCACCCGGGTCGAGCCCCCAGGCCTGTGCCAGCTCCCGGTCTTTCGGGCTCGGATAGGAAATATGGATGGATTTGTAGAAATCGCTCTCCGGGTTGCGCCAGTCAAGGGTGTAGTCGCCTTCCGGGGTGCGGGAGTCGCCTTCATAAAGCTTGTGGCCGACCGGGTTGTCGCCCAGGGAAATCCGGTAACTGCGCACCTTGCGGTCGCCACTGAGCAGGTGCAGGCGGCGCTCGCCTTTATTCACTACCACCTGGGTAATTTCGAAGTGGTCAGCCAGCTCGGGTTCCGGGATAGCCGGAGTCATCCGGGTGTCGGCCCGGGCTAACAGCTCGGTAGCCCCGGCAAAGGGGGTAAGGAGTGCTACAAAAACGATCAGAAAAGCTCGAAAAATCATGGCGCCGGCGATGGATATCCAATGGTTAAACTTTATTCATGCAGTTTATAACACAGCGGGCAGGCAGATTGATAAGGGGTTTTGTTACATTTTATGTTGCGTCCATCTTCAGGCCCACCTTGGTTACCCGGTCTGCCTCGGTGGCACGGGCTACCAGGGTGACCGGGCCCAGAATGACCTTGTCGCCCACTACCGGGTGGCCCTTGGTGCGCTTGGCAAAGCATTCTGCGAGCGAAAGATCCGGTGGCAATTCATCGAATTCGATGCCGTACACCTGCTCTACGTCCCCCAGCAAGGCGTCGCCATTGAGCACGAAGTCACCGAAGAAGGCACGCTCGGCCAGGTGCTTCGGTGCCTGCCGGCCACTCAGGGCCTTGCCAAGTTCCGGAAGTACCGCAGGTGTGGCGAACATGGCGACGACGTCTCCGGTCGAGACTTCCAGGTCTTTGGTGGGCTGCAGGCACTGGCGACTCCGGAAGACCCCGGCAACGGCGGTGTTGTCCGGAAGCCGCAGCTGCCCGAGCCGTTTCGGTGATTCCCAGTTCTGGCCCCGGAGCGGGAACAGCATCAGCTCGTGGTCGCCCGCCGCGGGGGCATCCAGGGGCAGGCGTCGGTAAGGGTCTTCGCCGGCTGGAACTTCCAGCTTCAGTTTGCGGGCCAGCGGCGCCATGGTTGTGCCCTGTACCACAAGCGACACAAGCACGATGAAGAACGCGGCATGGAACACCAGCTGGGCATCCGGCAGACCGGCGATGATCGGGAACAGGGCCAAGACAATTGGTACCGCGCCCCGCAGGCCCACCCAGCTGATAAAGCCCAGCTCCCGGCGGTTGAAGCCGAAGGGCCAGAGCGTCAGCAGAACCGTCAGCGGGCGAATCACGAAGATCAGTGTAAAGGCCAGAATCAGGCCGCCCCCAGCCAGGGGTACCAGGTCAGACGGGCTCACCAGCAGCCCCAGCATCAGGAAAAGACACAGCTGGGCCAGCCAGGCCAGGCCATCGTGTACCTGCAGGATCATGGGCATCATTCGCACGTGGCGATTACCGATCACCACGCCACTCAGATATATGGCGAGAAAACCGCTACCGCCAATGGCGTTGGTGGCAGAAAACACGGCGATGCCGGCTGCGGCCACTAACAGGGGGTAGAGAGCAGGCGTCAGGCGCATCCGGTTGGTCAGGGCGACGATGGCAAAGCCACCCAGAATGCCCGCTGGCGCGCCGATACCGAATTGCTGGACCAGCATCAGCAGGCCAGAGGCAAAGGCGCCGTCCTGGTGCTGGCTGATCAGGGTAACCAGCATCAGGGTCAGGAAAATAGCCATCGGGTCGTTGCTGCCCGATTCGATTTCCAGAGTGGCGCTGACCCGTTCGTTCAGATGCAGCCCACGGCCCTGAAGCAGGGAGAAAACCGCAGCGGCATCGGTGGAGGAGATAATCGCGCCGATCAGCAAGGCGATCAGCCAGTGCAGGTCGAATACCCACCAGGCAACGATTGCCGCTCCGCCCGCCGTCAGCGCGACACCCACGGTGGCCAGCATCATGGCGGGTTTCAGACCAACCCGGAAGGTGTCCACCCGGGTGCGCATACCGCCGTCCAGCAGGATAACACCCAGGGCCAGGTTGGCAATCAGGAAGGCGAGCTCCACATTATCGAACTCGATACCCCCGGGCCCGTCCTCGCCCATCAGCATGCCTACCACCAGGAAGACCAGTAGCACAGGCATGCCAACGCGGCTGGAAAGGGGGCTGAGCACGATGCTGAAAACCAGCATCAGGGCGCCGATCAGGGTGAAGGTGGGATCCATCAGACTCCAACTAAAGGGGCTTGCCCGGCTATGGCGACGGGCTTATATTGCGTGAACAGCCATTATGCCGGCGGGCGTAGCTCAATGGTAGAGCTTCAGGTTCCCAACCTGGTGACGTGGGTTCGATTCCCATCGCCCGCTCCAGTCCGGCAATTTCCCCTCAGTGCAGCTTCAATCTCGGGTGCATGGCCCGGCTGATCTTGTCCATGAGCCAGATAATGCCCGTACGCACAAACCCGTGCAGCGCGACCTGGTGCATCCGGTACAGGGACACGTAAAACAGCCTGGCCACCTTGCCTTCAATGTACATGCTGCGGCCAGACAGGTTGCCCATCAGGTTGCCAACGGTGGTGTATTTGCTGAAGTTGATCAGTGAACCGTGGTCGTTGTAGACAAAGGGTACCGCTTCCTTGCCGTCAAGCCGGTTACACAGGGTTTCGAACAGGGTATCTGCCTGCTGGTGGGCGGCCTGGGCCCGTGGAGGTACCGGTCGGTCAGAATCCGGTTGCGGGCAGGCTGCGCAATCACCGAAGGCGAAGATGTGGTCGTCCCGGGTGGTTTTCAGGGTCTGTTCTACCATCAGCTGGTTGCCGCGGTTGGCCTCCAGCCCGTCCAGGTCGGCCAGAAAGCCCGGTGCCTTGATGCCGGCGGCCCAGATGGTCATCTCGGACGGCAGTTCGGTGCCGTCTTTCATCACCAGGCTGTTCTCCCGTACTTCGCTGACCGGCTGGCCGGTCAATACCTGCACTTTCTGGCGCTGCAGTTCCCGGGTTGCGGCGGCAGACAGCCGGCCAGGCAGCGCCGGTAGAATGCGGTCGGCCGCTTCGATCACACTGATGGAAACGTCGGAAGACTTCAGGTGGTTCATGCCATATACCGGTAGTTCCCTCGATGCCAGCCGCAGCTCCGCGGCCAGTTCCACACCCGTGGCGCCGGCCCCGATGATGCTGATGTTCAGGCTGTGGGGCTTGCCCTGCAGGGCTTCATGATTCTTGCGCAGGAAGGCATTGAGCATCAGGTTATGGAACCGCCGTGCCTGGCGCAGGCTGTCCAGGAAAAGGCAGTGTTCCTGGGCACCCGGAGTGCCGAAATCGTTCGCAGTGCTGCCCACGGCAATCACCAGGGTGTCGTACCGGATGCGGCGTTCGGGCACCACTTCATTACCTTCGTCATCGTGGAAGGCGGCAATGACGATTTCCTTCGCTGAGCGGTCGAGCCCGCTCATCCGGCCAAGCTGGAATTCGTAATGGTGCTTGCGGGCGTGGGCGCGGTAGTTGATTTCGTTGGCGCTGGCGTCGAGGGAACCGGACGCGACCTCGTGCAGCAGGGGTTTCCAGACGTGGGTCAGGCCGGCATCGACCAGGGAAATGCGGGCTTTGTGTTTCTTGCCCAGTTTGTTGCCCAGCCGGGTGACCAGTTCCAGGCCGCCGGCGCCACCGCCGACAACTACGATGTGGTGCAGGTTTTCCATAACGATCGCCTTGAAGTGAAGAGAGCCAAGCGCTCTTTCGGCGAAAAACGCTTGGCTGTCCTCACTGACTTTGTCCAGTCCCTGACTGGAGGCGGCTAATACTAACGTCGTAGTTCCGGCATGACAATTCAACGAAAGTGGCTTTTTGCTGCCTCGTTGGGCCTGCTCGCGATTGATTAATCCGATGCCATGCGGCACTTTAGGGTAAACGCCCACAGAGGCTTGGACCCTAACCCTGCTAACAGGAGAACCACTGTGAAACTGGAAGTCAAAGGCATTGCGGACGGCCAGCCGATTCCCGAAAAGTTCGCGTTTGGTGTATTCAGTGAACAGGACCACATGAGTTTTGGCCCCAACCGGAACCCGGAACTGGTGTGGGAAGGCGCGCCGGAGGGCACCAAAAGCTTTGTGGTAGTGATGTTTGACCCGGATGTGCCCGGCGTGGCCGACGATGTGAACCAGGAAGGCAAGACCGTAGCGGCCGACCTGCCCCGGGTAGACTTCTTCCACTGGCTGCTGGTGGACATCCCGGCCAGCGTTGCTCGCATCCCGGAAGGTGAGGACAGTGACGGCGTCAGCCCCAAGGGCAAGGATCACGGCCCCGGCCCGATCGGGGTGCGCGGTGTGAATAACTACACCCAGTTCCTGGCCGGCAATCCGGACATGGCCGGCACCTACGCCGGTTACGACGGCCCTTGCCCGCCCTGGAACGATGAGATCATCCACCATTACCACTACGAAGTGCATGCGCTGGATGTGGAAACGCTGGGCCTGGATGGCGAATTTGACGGCAACGACGTGCGCCAGGCCATGGCCGGGCATGTGCTGGCCAGTGCCCGGGTAACCGGTACCTACACCCTCAATCCGGATCTGCGCTGAGCGGGTTCTGACGGTGCGGGGCTGCAGCGGCTCCGCGCCTGTCTTCATCTAACTGTCTCGTGGTTGTCACCTGCGTGTCACCCGGCCTTGTCAGAGTTTTTCCTGCACTCTGACGGCTGGCCTGACAATGCAGGAGGCACCATGGGCAATTATCGCAGCGTCTTCATCTCGGATGTCCATCTTGGCACAGCGGATTGCCAGGCCGGACAACTGCTGGATTTCCTCAATACCATCCGGTGCGACACCCTGTACCTGGTAGGCGACATCGTCGACCTGATTGCCATGCAGCGTCGGGCCCACTTTCCGGAAAGCCATCGGCAGGTTGTTCACAAACTGTTGGAGCTGGCCGCCACCGGCACCCGCGTTGTCTATGTGCCCGGTAACCACGATGAATTCTTCCGCCGCTTCTGTGGCCAGACCCTCTCCGGTGTGGAGCTTCTCTACAAGGCCGTGCATACCACCGCGGATGGCCGCCGCTTTCTGGTATGCCACGGTGACCAGTTCGACCAGGTAGTGCGATGCAGCCCCCTGATGTTGCTGGTGGGTGACCATGCCCACGGCCTGCTGCTGCGGTTGAACCGCTGGTTCAACGCCCTGCGCCGTTTGCAGGGCAGGCCCTACTGGTCGCTGGCGGCCTGGATCAAAAGCCGCATAGGTAAGGCCAGAACCTTTATTCGCCGGTTTGAACTGGCAGCGCTGACGGCCGCGGAGAAGGGCGATTTCGATGGTTTTATTTGCGGACATATTCACTCTGCTGGCTTCTTGCGTGGCGAGGACGGTCTATACTGCAATGATGGTGACTGGGTTGAGCACTGCTCGGCCCTGGTGGAAACAACCGATGGCGAACTGCAGTTGCTGCAGTGGTCTGATCAGCCGGTGATTGTCATGACCGAGCAGGATGCGCCCGCGGTGGCGGGCCCGGAAGGAGAACGCCCGGTGGTGGACGTGCTGACGCCGTCGTTCATCGAACAGGTTAACCGTATTGCCGGTTAACGGCGCTGATGTTTGGAGGCCTAAACAATTTGGTTTCGGCTCTTTAGCCTTGGGTAGCTACTCATTCGGGGGTTTACGGTAAATTGTCAAAATAATCCATAAAAAACATCAGGTTAAAAGAGTTTGACCAAGAAGCTATTGGTACCATTCAGTGTCAGGGAGGGCGGTAGCCAGAGAGGGTCGACTTGAAATATATTTTGTGGTCTATATAATTCAGCTCTAACTTTCGAAGCGAATTGATCACGTTATGACATCAGAAGGATCGAATACCACCGCCATCACCTTGCGCAAACCCACCAAGGATGATGGCTACAGGCTCCACCAGCTGGTTGCGGAATGCCCGCCGCTGGACCCCAACTCGATTTACTGCAACCTGTTGCAGTGCAGCCACTTTGCCGAGACCGGCGTGGCGGCGGAGAAGGACGGCGATCTGGTCGGCTTTATCTCCGGATACATCCCTCCCCAACAGCCCGAGACCGTGTTTGTCTGGCAGGTGGCGGTACACGAGAAAGGTCGTGGCCAGGGCCTCGCCAAGCGGATGCTTAAGGAAATCGTAGGTCGGGACGCGTGCAAGAACGTCACGCACCTGGAAACCACGATTACAGAAGACAACGAGGCTTCCTGGGCGCTGTTCCGCTCATTTGCCCGTGATCTGGGAGCCGAGCTCACCTATCACGAGCACTTCGAGAAAGAGACCCACTTTGGCGGCAAGCACGATTCTGAGTTCCTGCTGCGCATCGGGCCTTTCACGAAGCCTGTCTGAGAGCCCTGATTCACGGTATGTGAATCGCTGACTGCGAATCTGAACAGCCGGCAGGCCACCCGAGGTGGGCCTGCCAGATGGCTGACATCAACGCACGGCGGGCCTGTTGCGACCGACACGTTTTACCAGCAGGCCACCGCGCATTTACCTCGAACCTGACATGCTAAGAGGCAAGACAATGGAAATTTTTAAGTCTACTGAATCCGAAGTTCGTGTTTATTCCCGTGCCTTTCCGGTGATTTTCAACCGTGCCAAGAACGCGCACCTGTACACCGAAGACGGCAAACAGTACCTGGACTTCCTGGCCGGTGCCGGTTCCCTGAACTACGGCCACAACAACGATGTCCTGAAGAAAGCACTGCTCGAGTACATCGAGGCAGACGGCGTGAGCCAGGGCCTGGACCTGTTCACCACCGCAAAGCACGACTTCATGGAATCGTATAAGAAGTACATCCTTGATCCCCGTGGCCTGAACTACAAGATGCAGTTCACCGGCCCCACCGGTACCAACTGTGTGGAAGCGGCCATGAAGCTGGCCCGGAAGGTGAAAGGCCGTACCAACATCATTTCTTTCACTAACGGCTTCCACGGCGTAACGGCCGGTGCCGTTGCCGCCACCGGTAACGAACATCACCGTGGTGGTGTAGGCGTACCCCTGGGCCACGTGGACTTCATGTTCTACGACGGCTACCTGGGTGAAGACGTAGACACCCTGGACATCATGGACAAGGTGCTGTCTGACAGCTCCTCCGGTGTTGAAAAGCCGGCGGCGGCTATCGTTGAGGCCGTTCAGGGTGAAGGCGGTCTGAATGCGGCCCGCGCTGAATGGCTGAAAGGCTTGTCTGAGCTGTGCAAGAAGCACGACATCCTGCTGATTGTGGATGACATCCAGGCGGGTAACGGCCGGACCGGCGAGTTCTTCAGCTTTGAATTTGCTGGCATCAAGCCGGACATCGTGACGGTATCCAAGTCCTTGAGTGGCTACGGCCTGCCGATGGCGCTGGTGCTGTTCAAGCCGGAGCTGGACGTGTGGGAATCCGGTGAGCACAACGGTACTTTCCGTGGTAACAACATGGCGTTCGTAACGGCCCGCGCTGCCGTTGAAACCTACTGGAAAGACGATGCCTTCGCCAACGAAGTGAAGGCCAAGACCAAGGTGCTGGGCGATGCCCTGCAGGCGATCTGCGACAAGTACCCGGGTGAGTTCTCGATGAAAGGCCGTGGCCTGATGCGTGGTATCGAAGCCAAGCATGCAGACGTGACCGGTCCGATCACCAAGCGCTGCTTCGAGAAGGGCCTGATCATCGAGACCAGTGGCCCGAACGATGAAGTGATCAAGTGCCTGATGCCGCTGACCACCAGCGAAGATGACCTGCGTCTGGGCGCGAAACTGCTGGGCGAGTCTGTTGACGAGATCATGCAGGAAGGTGTGAACGAGGCGTCGTAAGACGCCCGTTTCCCCCACCTTTCCAAAACGCAGATTACGAAGGCAAGGATATGACTACGGCACAGCACACCGTCGAGAAAATCGGCGGTACATCAATGAGTAATTACGAGGCCGTGCGCGACAATATCATTATTGGCAAGCGCAAGAAGAGCGACCTCTACCAGCGGATTTTCGTGGTTTCAGCCTATGGCGGCGTAACCAACGAACTGCTGGAACACAAGAAAACCGGCGAGCCGGGCGTTTACGCCCTGTTTGCTGATGCCGAATCGGACTGGGCCTGGGGTGACGACCTCACCAAGCTGATCCAGTTGCTGACCGACATCAATGGCGAGCTGTTCAGAGACCCGATGCTCAAGCAGCAGGCCGACCAGTTCATCACTGACCGTATTGAAGGTGTTCGCGGCTGCCTGATCGACCTGCAGCGCCTGTGTTCCTACGGCCAGTTCCAGCTTGAAGAGCACCTGCTGACTGTCCGGGAAATGCTGGCGGGTATCGGCGAAGCGCACAGTGCGTTCAACACCACCCTGAAGCTGCAGCAGGAGGGCATTAATGCCCGCTTTGTCGACCTGACCGGTTGGCGTGATGCCGAGCTGCTGCCGCTGGATGAAAAGCTGAAGCAGGCGTTCGACAGCATCGACCTGAGCCGCGAGCTGCCGATTGTGACCGGCTACGCCCAGTGCAAGGAAGGTCTGATGCGCACCTTCGATCGTGGCTACAGCGAGATGACGTTCAGCCGGGTGGCTGTGATGACCAACGCCCGCGAAGCCATCATCCACAAGGAATATCACCTGAGCTCCGCCGACCCGAAAGTGGTGGGTGAAGACAAGGTAGTTCCCCTGGGTCGTACCAACTACGACGTGGCGGACCAGCTGGCCAACCTGGGTATGGAAGCCATCCACCCCCGGGCCGGTAAGGGCTTGCGCCAGAACGAGATTCCGCTGCGGGTGATGAACACCTTCGAGCCGGAGCATACCGGCACCCTGATTACCGGTGATTACATCAGCGAGAAACCGCAGGTGGAAATCATTGCCGGCGCCAAGGGTGTGTTTGCCATCGAAGTGTTCGACCAGGACATGCAGGGCGAGCCCGGCTCGGATCGCAAGATCCTGGACGTGCTGACCCGCTTCAAGGTGCGCTTCATGTCGAAGGACACCAACGCCAACACCATCACTCACTATGTGGGCACGACGCTCAAGCACGTGAAGCGAGTGGTCAAGGCGCTGGAAGAAGAGTTTCCGAATGCCGAAGTCAGCACCCGCAAGGTGGCCCTGGTGTCAGCCTGTGGCAGCGACATGAAGGTGCCCGGCATCCTGGCCCGCTCTGTGAAGGCGCTGGCAGACAAGGAAATCAGCGTGCTGGCCATTCACCAGTGCATGCGCCAGGTGGATATCCAGTTCGTGATTGACGAAGACCATTACAACCAGGCGATTGTGGCCCTGCACGGAGCGCTCATCGAGCCCCACAACCACGAATACGCTATCGTGGCGGCAACCACCGCCTGAAGAATTGCCCGCAAGCGGAACCGGTCGCTTCGCTTGCGGGTGATGGAGGACGTCTTGCCTCCTGATCGGGCGCCCGGTCGGCCGTCTCGCCTCTGGCGAGTTATTATGGCCGGGCGTGGCCGATCACCTTTCCTTCCCCCGTTTTCTTTCCCTTCAGCCGCCGTGCAACAGCCAGAACCAGGCGCCGACCGTCAGTTGGCAGAGCAATACCACCACCGTCAGCAGCAGTCGCAATTTCAGGTACCAGGCCGGCCAGTACTGGCGCATCCAGCGCGCATCCACCAAATACAGTAAGGCGAAGGCCACGGTGTAGAGCAGGATTTTCTGGGGTGTGTGCAACAACAGTCCCAGCCCCGCGCCAACAAAGAAGACCTGGCTTAGCAACATGGTTACCAGTGGCGATTGCGGGTAGGAGCGGTTCTCCAGCTGCAACGCCATGGTCCAGTAAATGCCTCCCATAAAGGCAAGTATCCCGGCGCTGTAAAGATAGAACCAACCGAGAATAGCGACACTGTTGGCGGGCAGGGCAAACAGGCCGACAACCCCTGCGATAAACGGAACCAGGCCGGCAATGCCGACCAGAATGGCAAGGCGGGCAACGGCGATCACGACCGCTGCCTCGGTTTCAGTTCATTGAGAATTATTCGCACGGTATAGCTCCCTGAATTGCGATACAGGGAGATTTACGCTTGCCATGCCCGTCGGGATCATCGGGCCAGTTCGAGACATTCCCGATGGGCCGGGCAGGTGACCAGGTGATCGTTCACCATACCGGTAGCCTGCATAAAGGCGTACACGATGGTTGGGCCGACAAAGTTGAAACCGGCTTTTTTCAGGGCCCGGGACATGGCCTCGGATTCTGCGGTGGTGGCCGGTACCTGTTCGATGGTTTGCCAGTGGTTTTGCCGGGGTTGGTGCTCCACGAACTGCCAGAGAAAATCGGCAAAGCCGATGCCTTGCTCCTTCAGCGCCAGATAGCTGCGGGCATTGCGGATAATGGACTGCACTTTCAGGCGGTTGCGGATAATACCGGGGTTCTCCAGCAGCCGGGCCTGGTCCCGCTCGGTGAAGCGCACGATCTGTTCCGGATCAAAGCCGGCGAAGGCGGCGCGGTAGCTTTCCTGCTTGCGCAAAATGGTGATCCAGCTCAGGCCGGCCTGCTGGCCGTCCAGGCACAGCTTTTCGAACAGCGCCTGGTCATCATATTCCGGGCGACCCCAGACGGTGTCGTGGTAGTGCACATAGAGCGGGTCGGTTCCGCACCAGGGGCAGCGTTCGCGGGTCTTGCTCATTGGGGGCCTCCGGGTCAGCGCCTGGCGCGGATTATGCGTTGGAACAGGGGTTCCCAACTGGTGTCTGTTGGCCGCGCCGGGGTCAGTGCAAAGTCGTCCGCCGGCGGCTCCAGCAGGGTGATGTCCGGCCACAGCGTGCGGTTGCCATCGGTGGACGCCTGGTGCACCAGAGTAATCACAAAGCCTTCGGCATAGAAACAGCTGGCCTGCCAGAGGCCATCAGGCTGGTCTCCGTAGAGTTCGAAGTTCTTGCGTACTTCCAGGGTTTGCAGGTTGCCGGCAATGCCCCGCCCTGTGGCTTTCAGCCAGGCTTCCTTGAGAGTCCAGACCTGCAGGAAAGAAAAAGGATCATCGGCCCGGAACAGCCACTCCTGCTCCACCGGCGAAAACCAGCGCCTGGCCACGCCGGTCCAGTCCGGCTTGCGCTGGCCCGGTTCAATATCAATGCCCAGTGGCCGGCCAGCCGTGGCCACGGCCGCCAGCTCCCGGCTGTGGCTGAGGCTGAGGCACCAGTGCGGGGGAGAAACGGTCGCCACCGGGCGTCCGTCCACGGGCTGGCAGTGCTCGGGAGCCGTGCCGCTGGCCTGGCTGATACCCTGCCGCATCAGCCAGCGGCTGGCCAGGAATTCTCGCCTGCGGACACCTTCTAGCCGGGCCATGGTGTCGGCCTCAAAACGGGTCATCCACTCCGGCGGTGCGGGCAGGTCCCGCTGGATCTGGTGACACAGCCAGATCTGGGGCCGGTCAGGGCTGCAGGCGTTGGATGGTCCAGCCATCACCCTCTCTCACGTATTCGAAGCGATCGTGCAGCCGGCTTGGCCGCCCCTGCCAGAATTCAATCCGCTCCGGAACCACCCGGTAACCGCCCCAGAAACTGGGCAGGGGAATCTCGCCGGAGCTGAACTTGCGTTTCATCTCCGCCACTTTCTGTTCCAGCAGGCCCCGGGAAGTAATCGCCTTGCTCTGCTCCGATACCCAGGCGCCAATCTGGCTGCCCCGTGGCCGGGAGGCGAAGTATTTCAGGGATTCCGACTTGCTGACCTTTTCCACCGGCCCCTGAACACGTACCTGACGGTTCAGGCCGATCCAGGGAAACAGCAGCGCTGCCTTGGGGTTCTGCTCCAGCTCCAGCGCCTTGCGGCTGCCGTAATTGGTGTAGAACACAAAGCCCCGGTTATCGAAGTATTTCAGCAGCACGGTGCGCAGGTCCGGCATCTGGTCGGTACCGGCGGTGGCCAGCGACATGGCGTTGGGCTCGAGAATGCCTGCGGTGCGGGCATCTTCAAACCAGGCCTGGAACTGCAAAACCGGGTCGTCGTTCAGGTGTTCACGATCCAGCCCTTCACTTTCAAAATCCCGACGCATATCGCCGATGTCCATACTGCTCTCTCCGTTGGGTTGCACAGGGAGTGTTACGTCTTGCGAGGATATCGGGTTCAGTGCCGGCTGTCAGGTCTGGCTGACAAAGACTGGCGCCCGGCGGTATGCTTGAAGGAGTATCCGGAATTTCAGTGCTGTTTCAGAGGGAGTGGTCTGTGGCCGAGCAAAAGGCAGAACGTCATCTGGCGCGAAATAGTGTCATCGTGCTGGCGGTATTGGTGGGGTTGTACGCACTGGCGGGGTTCCTGTTGCTGCCCTGGTGGCTGGAAAAAGCCCTGCCCGAACAGCTGGAGCAGCGTATGGGCTGGCAGGCGCAGGTGGAAAGCATCCGGGTTAATCCGTTTGCCCTGAGCATGGAAGCCGAAGGCTTTGCCGCCCGTGACCAGGCAGACGAACCGGTTACAGCCTTCGAAAAGCTGCGGGTGGATGTGAGTTTTCTCCGGCTGGTGCGGGGTATTATCGGCTTCGAGGAAATCCGCCTGACCGAACCGGATATCCGCCTGGATCTGCTGGAAGACTACTCGGTGAACTACGCCCGGGACTGGCAAAACGCCAACCCGCCTGCCAGCGAACCTGAGCCGGTTCAGGAGCCGTCGGAGCCGTCGGAACCACCCAGGCTGTTTTTCCGGCAGATCGCCATTGAAGGTGGCCAGCTGCTGTTCCGGGATTTCTCCCAGCCGGAAGCGGCCGAATTCCTCATCGAACCGCTGGATCTTGCCCTGAACGACCTGGCCACCTGGCAGAGGGAAGAGTCTGACAGCCAGTACTCTGTCACCGCTGCCATCGGGGACCAGCACATCGACTGGCAGGGCGACCTGAGCGTAACGCCGCTGTATTCCGAAGGCCGGTTGCGTATTGCCGATGTTCGCCACGACACCCTGGCCCACTTCCTGGCCCCCTATTTGCCCTGGCAACTGCGGGATGGCGCCGTCACCGTGGAATCCCGCTACCAGCTGGCCGGTGGTGACCAGTTTGAACTGATTACCTCCGGTGGCAAGCTGTCGATCCGTGACCTGGCCCTAGCCCTGAACGAAGGTGACGAAGAGCCGGCGCTCACAGCCCGGGCCCTGACCGTGAATGACATTGGCTTTGACCTCACCGCCCGGGAAGCTTCTGTGGGCATGGTGACCATCGAGGCACCGTTCGTGGCCGCCAGCCGTGATGCCGAAGGTATGGTCGACTGGGTAACCTCGCTGCCGGCCGGTGAGCAAACTGCGGAGGCCGCGGAGGAAGAGCCCGCAAGCTCCGCCCCGGCTTTCCGCTGGTCCGTTGAGGGTGTGGAACTGACCGAAGGTGGCGTCCGGTGGCGCGACCGGGTTCCGGAAACCCCGGCGGAACTGGCCCTGACCGACCTGGCGGTCACTCTGGGTGGGCTGTCCCAGCAGATGGATGAGCCTGTGCCCTACAGCCTGTCGGCGGGATTGGCCAGCGGTGGCAGCCTGCGGGCCGACGGCCAGGTGACACCCGCACCGTTCAATTTTGAAGGGGCCCTGGCCGGCACAGACATCGCGCTGGCGGCAGTAGAACCCTATCTGCAGCTGGGCGCCAACCTGGCGGTAAACGATGGCCGGCTCGGCTTTGACGGCAACCTGGACCTGGACAGCCAGGATGATCCCATGACCGGTACCTTCAGCGGTACCGCGCAAATTGCCAACCTGGACCTGCGGCTGGCGGACCAGGACGGGCAACTGGTGTCCTGGCAATTGCTGCGACTGGCGCCGGTGGAGTTCAACGTCAACCCGGCCCGGCTGGAAATCGGCACCGTAACCCTGGCACAGCCGGCCTTTAACCTCGTGCGGGATACCGGCGGTACCCATAACGTGGAGCGCATTGTCAAAACCGGCGCCGATGCCGGCACGGAACAAGCCGACGCGGCGGAAGGTGACAGCGCAGCCGAACAATCCGGCGAGCCAGGGTTTATCTTCCGCATTGGCGAGCTGCTGGTGGAGGAAGGCTCCGTAGCCTATACCGACCGCACCATGGAGCCGGTGTTTAACACCACCTTCGATACCCTGAGCGGCAGCGTAACCGGCATCAGCAACGTGCCACCCCAGCAGGGTTCGGTGAATTTGCAGGGCCGGCTGGCGGGCGTGGCGCCGGTCACCTTCAAAGGCACCCTGGGCGCCCTGGGTACGGAAGACCCCAGTGAGCTGCAACTGAATATGGACGACCTGGCCCTGCCGGTGCTGTCCCCCTACTTCGGCCGCTTTCTGGGTTACGGCGTGGACAGCGGCAAACTGAAACTGGACCTGGACTACGAATTCACCGGAACCCGGCTGAGGGCATCGAACCAGGTGGTGCTGGACCGAATGGAGCTGGGCCAGGCTGTGGCCTGCGTATTCCAGACCAAGGTTGCCACTGATTCCAGACGAAGCCTGCCACCCATTCCACGCGAAAGCTGCCACTGATTCCACGGCAAAGCTGCCACCCTGGCAGGCTGCCTGATTCCCCCATCAAAA
>NZ_JAJSPB010000025.1:0-55794 GCF_021282325.1 Marinobacter sp. G11 | reverse complement strand
CCGAAATCCTGGACGGCGACGACAAGCGGCTTAGGCTCCCTCCCCTTCTTTCTCAAATCAGACTATCGGCGCAGCCGCCGAAAACGTCGCTCGCCTGAAATCGGCAGATTTCCACAATTCACGGTGGAATGCCGCCGCCGTTTTGTCATAACCCCGAATTAGACGCAGCAAATCGAAAGCCAGGAACGACAAAGGCCCGGGGTCGAAACCGCCGGGCCTTTGGGGATCGGGTCAGGCTAGCGGGTCAGGCTAGTGCCTGTCCATGATCATTCAGAAACGACAAAGGCCCGGGGTCGGAACCACCGGGCCTTTGGGGATCTGGTCAGGCTAGTGCCTGTCCATGATCAACTTGTGTCCATGATCACTTACAGTGCCTGTCCATGATCACTCCATGTCCATGATCATCTGCATCTACAGGCTAGTGCCTGTCCATGATTGATATGCCAGTTTGGTTCTTGGTGGAGCTGGGAGCAGAGATGATGGTGGCATCTACGATGCTTCCTTCACGCAACATCAAGCCGTTTTTCTCCAGGTGTTTGTTCACCTCTTTAAACAGCGCCTTGCCAAGACCGTGCTGCTCCAGGAAATGCCGGAAGTTGAGAATCGTCGTCTCATCTGGCAAACGGTCCAGCTTCAGACCCGCGAAGTGCCGCATGGATTCGATCTCGTACAGCGCGTCTTCCATGGCCGGATCGCTCAAGTTATAGAACAACTGCATGCAGTGAACCCGCAGCATGGCAGGCAGCGGATAAGGGGGCCGTCCGTTCCGGCCCTTCGGGTAATAACGGGCTACCTTCTTCTCCAACTGCTTCCACGGAATCAGCTTGTCCATCCGTTCCAGAAAGATCTCGCGACGGGTCTTGCGCTTCTTGGTCTGGTATTCGGCTTCGGAGAAGGTGATCTGATCCATGCTGGCAACGATCCTATGCGATTGACGATGGCCGTATTATCGCTGATTTTGGAGACTTATTCAGAGCCTCCTTATATATCGTCAATAAGGCAAATGTGGCGCCAACTTTTTAAAGACATCTTTGCCTGCTAGTTAAACACTTCGAGCACTTTCGCTTCCAACCGCTCACGATGATGCGACTCCAGAGGAGCTCCAGCTGAAGTTACCAACAAAATATGCCCATCAGTATGGATGGCAAGCAATGAGCTCGCCCCCGGTAAGTAGCCTTGCTGGACACCGACACGCTTGCCATTCGGCAGGTCGTGGATAACAAGATTCGCTGAGTAACAGCGCCCCTGCTTTTTTTCCCGACAGCCAGGAACTGAGGGTAAAGTAAGAATTTCAGGATGTTCAAAATATAGAGATTGCATGAGCGCCACCAGCTCCTCTGGCTTACCAACAAGTCCTGCAGCCGGTGCCAGAGCGCTCACATCCAGCCAAGATGCATACGTCTGATTGAACCTCCAATCGTTGGAATAGTCGTATGAGGGCTCATCCGCCCTGAAACTCGACCCGATAAAACCCAAAGAAGGATACCTGAAAAGGTATTCACGGGTCATATAACTCTCGAATGGCTCGCCAGACTGCCGAGAAATGACTTCTCCCAAAAGGCAATAGGCAACATTAGAATAAACACTGTTGCTACCTGGCTGACCTGCAAGCCGAACGGAAGATAGCCTTGAAAAGTCGTGGGGGCACCAGGGTTGTTCATCCTTTTTTATCATATTGTCAGAACCAAAGGGCCCACCGAACCCCGAAGAATGACTCATCATCGAATAAAGACTGACCTCGGATAACCGATCATCGGCAAGGGTCTTCGGATCAATCTCTGGAAAATAATCCAAGAGCTTTGTTTCGAGTGTGACACTCGGGTTACCACCGACCATATTCAGCACGGAGAACGCAGTTAAAGTTTTGGTTACGCTGGCGAAACGGAAACTTTGATAGGAGGGGTTGATTGATCCGGATGACGAGGTGCATTCAGAAAGCGCGCCATCGCTATCCAAGAATAGGATATGGTTATCGAGGGCAAAAAAGGGGAGAGAAGTTCCGGCTAACACATCTCTCAGCTTTTCAGAACGACTGCCAGAGCATTTAATCTGTAAACCGACCTTGACTGCCTGCAAAAAGTAAGGGCTTTTTTTAACGTAATGCGGATATACAACATAGAAATGTACCACTAGGGAAAGGATCGCAATCGGAAACAACAGAAGCTTTATTATGCGCAAAAGCTTGCAATGAACACCTGTCATTTTTGTTTATCCCTAATAAAAATGGGCGCCCAACTTGGCGCCCATTTTAATCTCTGTTGCGATTAGCTCATCACGCCGGCTCGGGATTTGTTTCGGCCGGAGGTGTTTCAAGATCGCTCGCACAGCCGGAGGGACGGTAGTTGGTGTCCACATCAGTGGTGCAACCCCACACGCCATCTTCATCGCGGTTCCACTCGAGAACGCTATCGTTCAGAGCCGCAGCCGCGCTGCCGCCGAATGTAGCGATAATCTCTGCAGTGTTGTTCGCAGCATCGATGTTAACTTCCAGACCCGGATCCTGAATCGTTGCACCCAACAGGTTGCTGGCAGTCCAGCCAAGGTTGCACTCGGTAGCATCAGCAGGATCGGTGGTAACAATAGTGGTACGCCCTTGCAGCATGCAGTTCTCGACAGCAGTACGCAGTGAGCCGGTCTCGCTCATCACACGGGATACCTGGGAGCTGGCAATGTAGTTCTGGTACTGAGGAATAGCGATAGCAGCCAGGATGCCGATGATCGCAACCACGATCATCAATTCAATCAGAGTAAAACCCTGCTGACCTTTGTTCATCTGAATCTTTTGCATGTTATCAACCTCAAGAGTTGTCATTTTTCGTTTATCCAGCTCCGGGGCGGTGGAGCGTTGCCCCGTTTCCGCGCTGAGCGTGGTGTAACTTAAGCAGGCACCATGCCAATTGCAAGAAAATGTGAAAAATCAGCGTTCACACAGTGACTTAAATCAAAAAACGCCAACCACGCCAGTCCACACACCCAAACCCTGGTGCCCCTCCCCGCCCAAAGGTGACAATTTCCGTCACCCAAGCCGGCAATTTCAGACAGGCCACTTTTATCTGCATGTCTTTGAGAAAGATCAAACCTGAGACACACCCCGCTTTCCAAAGCGGAACCATCCATCTAAACTCTGGTTCATAAATCCGAGATTCAGCCACTTATAAGACTTTCCTCAGAGCATTTATGGCGAGCAGCAACCGAAACGTGACGCTGACGGGCCTGGCCCGTCGATTCGTGGAAGACGGGCTTCTGGACGAAGACGTGGCGAAGGATGCCTTTCTTCAGGCCTCCAAGAACCGTATTCCGCTGATCACCCACCTCACTCAGAACGACCTGGCCGACAGCCGCAGGCTGGCGTTTTCTGCCGCCATGGAGTTTGGTGTATCGGTACTGGACCTGGACGCCTTTGCCCCGGAAATGCTGCCGGAAAAGACGGTCGACGAGAAGCTCATCCGCAAACATAACGCCCTGCCACTTTATAAGCGTGGCAACCGATTGTTTGTGGCCATTTCAGACCCGACCAACCTGCAAGCGCTGGACGAAATCAAGTTCAACACCGGCCTGAGCACAGACTCGATTCTGGTAGACGACGCCAAGCTGCGTACCGCCATCGATAAATATCTGGAAAGCCAGGATTCCACCATGGGCGACTTGGAAGACGCCGATTTGGAAGGGGTGGAGACTGAAGGCGGTGATCAGGAAGACGAAAAGGCCGTCACTGCCGAGGTGGATGACGCGCCCATCGTCAAGTATGTGAACAAGATGCTGCTGGATGCCATTCGCGGCGGCGCATCGGATGTGCACTTTGAGCCTTACGAAAAGTCCTACCGTGTTCGATACCGTACCGACGGCATTCTGAAAGAGATTTCCCGCCCGTCCATCAAGCTGGCACCTAAGATTTCTGCCCGGGTGAAGATCATGGCGCAGCTGGATATCTCCGAGCGCCGGGTTCCCCAGGATGGCCGGATCAAGATGAAGCTGTCCAAAACCAAGGCCATCGACTTTCGGGTGAACACGTTGCCCACTCTGTGGGGCGAGAAGATCGTGCTTCGGATTCTGGACCCGAGCCAGGCCAAGCTGGGCATTGATGTACTGGGTTATGAAGAAGACCAGAAGCAGCTTTATCTGGATGCCTTGGAACAGCCGCAAGGCATGATCCTGGTTACCGGGCCCACCGGTTCCGGTAAAACCGTTTCCCTGTATACCGGCTTGAACATCCTGAACACCACCGAGCGCAACATTTCCACGGCGGAAGACCCGGCGGAGATTAACCTGGAAGGCATAAACCAGGTAAACGTTAACAACAAGGTGGGCCTGGGGTTTGCCGAGGCACTGCGAGCCTTCCTGCGTCAGGACCCGGACGTGATCATGGTGGGCGAGATCCGGGATCTGGAAACCGCCAACATTGCCATCAAGGCGGCGCAAACCGGGCACCTTGTGCTGTCCACCCTGCACACCAACAGCGCAGCGGAAACCCTGACCCGGATGATGAACATGGGCGTGCCGGCGTTCAACATTGCCACCTCGGTGAGCCTGATTATTGCCCAGCGTTTGGGCCGGCGGTTGTGTAATGGCTGCAAACAGCCGGCGAATATTCCGGTGGATGTGCTTTTGCAGGAGGGGTTCACACAAGAACAAATTGATACAGGCTTCACGTTGTACCGCCCCAAGGGCTGTGATAAATGCAATGGGGGATACAAAGGCCGCGTTGGTATTTACGAGGTGGTCAAGATTACAGACGAGCTGGCCAACATGATTATGGAAGAAGCCAGTTCCATAAAAATAGCAAAGCAGGCTCAGGCGGAAGGCTTCCGCACACTTCGGCAGTCCGCCCTTCTGAAGGTAATTCAGGGGGTGACCAGCCTTGAGGAAGCCAACCGCGTGACGAAGGATTAAGCATGGCAGAAAAATCACATAGGCTGGAAACGTACGTTTGGGCAGGTAAAGACCGGAAAGGCAATGCATCCAAGGGCGAGATTATGGGGTCCAGTATTGCTCTGGCCAAAGCCCAACTGCGTAAGCAGGGGGTGATTCCGGACAAGGTCAAGAAAAAGCCCAAGCCGTTGTTCGGCGGCAGCAAGAAGATTACGCCGTTCGACATTGCCATGCTCACCCGGCAGCTGGCCACCATGATGAAGGCTGGTGTGCCGTTGGTGCAGAGTTTTGACATCGTGGCAGACGGTCTTGAAAACAAGGGCCTGCAGGAGTTGGTGGTAACCATCCGGAATGACATTTCTTCCGGCTCCGGCTTTGCTGCGTCTTTGCGCAAGCACCCGAAATACTTCGATGATTTGTATTGCAACCTGGTGGATTCCGGTGAGAAGGCCGGTGCATTGGAAGCGATGCTGGATCGGATTGCGACTTATCTTGAAAAGACGGAATTGCTCAAGAAGAAGGTCAAGAAAGCCATGACCTACCCCATCGCCGTTATCGTGGTGGCAATCGTGGTTACTGCGATTCTGCTGGTAAAGGTGGTGCCGCAGTTCGAGAGCCTGTTCCAGGGCTTCGGGGCGGAGCTTCCAGTATTTACGCAGATGGTGGTTCGGCTATCTGAGTGGATGCAGAGTTGGTGGTTTGTCGTGCTGCTGGGCATTGTGGGTACAATCTTCCTCTTCAAGGAATCCAAAAGGCGTTCCCAAAAATTCTCAGATATTGTCGACAAGTACGTGCTGAAACTGCCGGTTGTGGGCGAAATCCTGGACAAATCCGCCGTAGCCAAGTTCGGCCGTGTTCTTTCCACCACCTTCGCCGCCGGTGTGCCGCTGGTAGATGCCCTGGATTCCGTCGCCGGCGCCACCGGCAACGCGGTTTACCGGGATGCCATCCAGCGTATCAAGAACGATGTTTCCAGCGGCACCCAGCTGCAGGCTTCCATGCGCCAGCAGGACATCTTCCCTGTGATGGCAGTGCAGCTGACGGCCATTGGCGAAGAGTCCGGTAACCTGGACGAGATGCTGCAGAAAGTAGCCGAACACTATGAGGCAGTAGTCGACGACATGGTAGACAACCTGACTGCCCTGATGGAACCCATGATCATGGCGGTTCTCGGCGTGCTGGTAGGTGGCCTGATCATTGCCATGTACCTGCCGATCTTCCAGATGGGTCAGGTTGTTGGCTAAACACCGGCCCGTTCCTGCTCCCCGTTTCTTTGGGGAGCAGGCATTCTCCCAACATTTCCGATGAGTTCCTGAATGCCCTCTCTCGACGTATTCCTCAACACCCCCTGGCTCCTCTACCTAACCGTAACCCTCGTCTCCCTCTGCATCGGCAGCTTCCTGAACGTAGTGATCCTGCGCCTGCCCAAAATGATGCATCAGGACTGGCGCTGCCAGTGCGAGGAATTTCTGGAGGTCCCGGAGGCGCAGCGCAAGCAAGAAGAAACCATCACCCTCTCCAAGCCCGCCTCAACCTGCCCCTCCTGCGGCCACAAGATTCGGGCCTGGGAGAATATTCCGGTGGTGAGTTGGTTGTTGCTGGGCGGCAAGTGCTCTTCCTGCAAATCCCGGATTTCGGTTCGTTACCCTCTGATTGAGGCCGTTACCGCAATATTCTCGGTGGTTACGGTGTTCTTGCTGGGGCCGACGGAAGCCGCGCTTTGGGCCTTGCTGCTGGTGTGGGCGCTGGTGGCGTTGACGGTGATTGATTTCGATACCCAGTTGCTGCCAGACAGCATCACCCTGCCGCTGATGTGGCTGGGCCTGGTGCTGAATTATTTTGGCGTGCTGACGGATTTCGAGAGCGCCTTCTGGGGTGCTGTGGCGGGGTATTTGTCGCTGTGGTCGGTGTATTGGTTGTTCAAGCTGGCCACCGGCAAGGAAGGTATGGGCCACGGGGATTTCAAGTTGCTGGCGGTGCTTGGGGCCTGGCTGGGATGGCAGTTGTTGCCGGCAGTGATTTTGTTGTCGTCCCTGGTGGGGGCTGTGGTTGGTATTGCGCTGATGGTATTCAAGAAGCACGGGCGTGAGGTGCCGATTCCTTTTGGGCCTTATCTGGCGGCTGCCGGATTGCTTGGATTGTGGTTTGGGGCGGAGATTCAGGGCTTCTGGTTTGGGTTTTTGGGAGTTTGATGCGTGAGGATTATTGGTTTAACAGGCGGTATCGGCTCCGGAAAATCCACCGTGGCCCGGTTGTTTGGGGAGCTGGGGGTGCACTGGGTGGATGCCGATAACGTAGCCCGTGAAGTTGTGGAACCGGGGCAGCCGGCACTGGCGCAAATTGCAGAGCATTTTGGTGCTGAGGTGTTGCAGGCGGATGGTTCGCTGAACCGCGCCTGGTTGCGCCAGCGGGTGTTTGCAGAGCCTGCGGAGCGGGAGTGGCTAGAGCAGTTGTTGCACCCGGTGATTCGGGAGGAGCTGGTTCGCCAGCTGCATAACCCTCCCAGCCTTTCGGCTAAGGGCAACTCCGGCGATTATCCGTTACCTTATGTGCTGCTGGTATCTCCCCTGCTTCTGGAAACCAATCAACACCAACTGGTTGAGCAGTTGATTGTGGTGGATGTGCCGGAGGAGGTTCAGCTGGAGCGCACTATGGCGCGGGATGCCAATTCCCGGGAACAGGTGGAGCGGATTATGGCGGCGCAACTGGGCCGGGACGAGCGGCGGGCGCGGGCAAGCGCTATTATTGATAATAACCGCCCGCTGGATAACGTGGAGCTTCAGGTTTGTGAGCTGCATAACCGTTTGCTGGCTGAATTCAGTTAAGGAGCTTCGGCTGCGTTACACCTCTTTTTTTGTCCTGTTCCTGGCCTTCGGCGCGGTTCTGGCACCCACAGCCCGTGGCGGCGAGCCGGTGTTCAATATGCAAGCGGCGCCGGTTCGATGCGGCGCAGATTTTCAGTGTGCGCAAGCGCCTGAATAACCGGTCGGTGGTTACGCCCCGCATTGGCGTTCTGGGCGAGAGCCAGCCGTCCTGGCGCACTACGTCCTACTTTGCGGATTTCACCTGGCGTTATCGCATGTACGAAGACTGGCTGTTCGCCGAGGTGGTGCCGGCCCTGGAGTTCCCCCGGGAAGACAGCTTCCAGGACCGGGCCTCGGTGGTATTGCGTATCGAAATGTATTTCTCCGGAACCATCAGCCGTGACTAGACCCCGCCACAAAAGCAAACCCGCTGCGGAAGCCCTCACCCTTACCCCCATTGCCTATACCCGCTCCTGCTTTCAGGACAAGTTCGGGGTGCCGCGCCAGCCGGGGCTCACCAAAAATGCCCACGCCAGTTTGGTGATCGAACCGCCGTTCGACCGGGAGGACGCCTTCCGGGGCCTGGAGTCCGCCAGCCATCTGTGGCTGGTGTTCCAGTTCCACGAGGCGGTGCGGGCGGAATGGCGGCCTGTGGTGCGCCCGCCCAGATTAGGCGGCAACAAGAAGATGGGCGTGTTCGCCAGCCGCTCGCCGTTCCGGCCTAACAGCCTGGGTTTGTCGGTGGTAAAAAATGAGGGTTTGGACAGGCACAACGGCCGGCTGGTGCTGAAGATCAGCGACCATGACCTGATTGAAGGCACGCCGATACTGGATATCAAGCCCTACCTGCCCTTTGCTGATGCCTTACCGGAGGCCTCCCTCGGCTGGGCAGAAGAAGAACCCTTACAGCGGTTGCCGGTCAGCTTCACCCCGGAGGCCGGAACACAACTGGCCGCCCTGCCCCCGGCGGACTACCCGGATTTACGGGGGCTGATTGAGGATGTTGTGAGTTACGACCCGCGCCCATCGTTCCGCCGGGGCCGGGATGAGGCGCGCATTTACGGCGCACACCTGTACGATCTGAACGTTCGTTTTCGTTTTGTAAACGAGGGCGCTGCCGTGCGTGTGGAAGTGGTATCGGTCTGCTAAACTGCCGCGAGTGATTTTGTCGTCGACACAGGGAATTTGTGCCTTTGCCTTCCAAGCAGTTTTTCAAGCGTTTAGGTGTTCGCCCGCTGGCGTTGCGGCTGCTGGCATGGGTGCTTTTGTACAGCGTGGTGCTGTCGCTGGTGGCCACCGGCGCACAGATGTATGGCGAGCTGGCCAAGGTATCCTCGTTCCAGCAATTCTATGACGAGGTGCTGGGCCAGGCACTGCACAATCTCTGGTTCCAGTCCATCGTGGTGATGTTGGGTACCCTGGGCCTGTTGCTGATTGTGCGCATTACCCTGTTCCGGCACCTGGAAACCATGGCGGATTACGCCGCCAGGCTGAACCTGGACGCCCTGGTTGACCCGCTGAAACTGCGCCGCAAGGCTCCCAAACGGCCGGATGAACTGTCAGAACTGGAGCAGGCCCTGAACCGCATGCGCCTGCAGATCCTGGAAGACACCCGTTCCCTGCGCCAGGACTCCCTGAAATCCCGGGACGAGCGCGACGAAGCCATCCGCGCCAACCATGCCAAGAACCAGTTCCTCGCCAATGTCAGCCACGAGCTTCGCATTCCCCTGCAATCCGTACTCGGTTACGCCAACCTGCTGACCGACACACCGCTGGACCAGGAACAGCGGGAGTATGTGAGCACCCTGCTGGGCGCGTCGGAAAACCTCTCTGCCATCATTAATGACCTGCTGGACATCTCCGCCATGGAAGCCGGCAAGATGGAGCTGGAAGCCATTCCGTTCGACCTGCGGGAAACCCTGAACGACCTCATCCACATGCTCGGCAGCCGTGCCCGGGAGAAAGGCCTGGCACTGGAAGTGCGGGTGGATGAGAACCTGCCCTGGGCGCTGGTGGGTGATCCGGTACGTATTCGCCAGGTGATGCTGAACCTGCTGTCTAACGCCATCAAGTTTACCGATTCCGGCCATGTGCTGATCAGCATTGAAGTGCTGGGCCGGCGGGGCGACAAGGTACGCCTGCGGTTGGCCGTGGAAGACACCGGCGTGGGCATTAACCCGGAAGATGTTCCGCTGGTTTACGAACCCTACGTGCAGCTGGGCCAGCAGTTCCAGCGGCAGACCCCGGGGGCCGGGCTGGGACTGACCATCTGCCGGCAGCTGATCGGGCTGATGGGTGGCTCGCTGGACCTGGAAAGCCGCCCCGGCGAAGGGTCCACCTTCTGGGCGGAAATCAGCCTGCCGGAAGCGGCAGACAGCGCGGCCCGGGTACGCCCGGATTCCCGAAAGGTGCATCACAAGCGCATTCTGGTAGCGGATTCCTATGAGTTGTCCCGCAAGATTACCCTGGAAATGCTGTCCCGCCACGAGGTTCACATTGAGGCGGTACGCTCGGCGGGCGAGGCGCTTACCTTTCTGCGCCAGGCCTTTGATGCGGGCACGCCCTACGATGCAATCATTCTGGACGGCTTTGTGCCGGATATGGACAGCGACATGCTGTGCCGCCAGATTCGCGGCAACCAGCAGTGGCAGGATATGCGCCTGCTGATTCTCTCGTCCAACCCCCAGCGGGGCGATGCCGAACATTTCCGCCAGGCCGGGGCCGATGCTTTCCTGAGCAAATCCCTGCGGGAGTCTTACCTGATTCCGATTCTGAACCAGCTGTTTGCGGATGCAGAGCAGCAGGAGCGCCGGTTCCTGACCCGCTTTTCCCTGCAATCCATCAACCACACCGGCTCCGTACGCCGGGAGCTGGCCTGCGGCTGTATGCAGGTGTTGCTGGTGGAAGACAACCCGGTTAACCGCACCCTCACCCGCCGCCTGCTGGAGAAACTGGGCTGCCAGGTGATGACCGCCAACGACGGCGAAGCCGCGCCCTCCCTGTACCAGACCCACCAGTATGATGTGATCATGATGGACTGCGTGATGCCTCGGGTAGACGGTTTTGAAGCCACCCGCCGGCTGCGCCAGTGGGAGCGGGACAACCACAAACCCCGGATACCGGTGGTGGCCCTGACCGCCAGCGCCATGGAAGAAGACGAGGAAAAATGCCGGGCGGCGGGCATGGATTCCTTCGTAGCCAAGCCGGTGAACATGGAGATGTTGCGGGCGGTGCTGGACCAGTATTGCCAGGCCGCGGCCAGCATGGACTAAGCTCGCGCGTCATAACCCCGCCCCGTCACCCCTTAACAGCGACTTACAGCCATTTAAGTTGTGGCGCCGCGCGCAGGTGTTTACCATTCCCCACGAATTAAAATGAAAGCAACAAAGGTGTCATCATGAAGATTACCCGCATCTCTGCCCTCGCTTTGTCCCTGGCTGCCGCTCCGGTATTTGCCAGCGACCTGGACCTGAGCCTGACCAACGATTCCGTTAAGGGCCAGGTAAACTTCTTCGGCACCCAGGACGAACTGCAGCTGGGCGCTGGCTACACCTATCACGAAGGCAGCCGCCACATCGGCAACGTGGACTTCCACGCCCAGGGCCGCACCGCCCTTGGCAACCTGCCTACCACCGCCGGCATTGGTTTGCGCGGCATCGCCTGGGATGACGACCAGGTAGACGGCGGCGCTGTGGGCCTTGGTGGCTTTGCTACCCTGAACATTCCGGATGTGCCGGGCCTGTCCTTCACCGGCGCCCTGCACTACGCCCCGAGCATTTTGTCTTTCGGTGATTCCGACGACATGACCAGCGTAGAACTGCGCGGCAGTTACCGTGTGATCCGCAACGCAGAAGTGTTCGCCGGTTACCGTTACCTGAACACCGAACTGGATTTCCGCGGCTCTCCGGATATCAACCTGGACGAAGGGGTGATGGCCGGTATGAAGATCTTCTTCTGATACCCGCCTTGCGGCCGCCCGGTTTGATGCCGGGTGGCCGATTCGTGCCCGCTTTCACGCTCTCCCCTTTGTTTTGCTGCTAGGCTGTGCCGAGATACATCATCCGGATTGCCTTGCATGAAATGTCGCCTGATTTCTGCCCTTGCCCTGCCCTTCCTACTGACCGCCTGCGGCGGTGGTGACAGTGCCATTGATGGCGCCCGCGAGATTCCCAACCGTTTTGGCAATACCGTCAACGCCCTGGACGACTTTAACCCCGGCAGCACCGGCGACTCCGGCAATACTGCCGGCCTGAAGGCCAATGAAGTCCGGATCACCATGGAAGTGCCCGCCTTTTATGCCCCGGATGCGGAACAAACCCGGCGCAACCTGAGAATCGTGATTCCGGACCAGGTGCAGGTATACCGGAGCAACCAGGGCGGGCAAAACCTTGGCAGTGTGGCCTACAGCACAAGTACCGGTGAGGACGGCCACATTATTGTGGCGTTTCCGGACGGCCAGCCCATCGGCCCGGATGTGGTGATTGAAGCCCGTTATTCCGGCGGCGGCCAAACAATTGCAATGAAAGCCCTGGCGGCGGATTCAGACCGGGATGTGAAGGTGAATCCCTTCTCCCATTACCTGGTGCAAAACGGACTTGGCGGTTACTCCTCCACCGAGTTTCAGGCCGTGATGGACTGCGTGAACGACCGGGGCGGCGCCCTGTGCCTGAACAAGTATGTGTGGTCCAGCCTGGCCGACCAGGTACACGATTTCGAGATTGATATTGCCGGCAACCTGACGCTGGATGCTGCCGTCAGCACGCTGGCCGGGCGGGCGGATTTTGCCGGCTATATTGAGCAGATGGCGGACTATGCCCTGCTGGGCCCGAATGCGTCTGGCACCATCCGCGCCAGCTCTGCAGACTACAACTCGGTATTTCTGGGCCTGGAACTGGGCCCCACCTTCCGTGACGCCCGCTACCCCGGTGCCGGCCAGTGGGGCGCTCGCACTGCACAGGAAGAAGATCTGGGCGGGGCATTTCTCTACCCGGCCCTGACCCTAACCTCCTTCGAGGCCTTCAATATCAACGTGACCTCCCTGGCCACCGATATTCCCTATGACCGGAGCACCCTGGTTCACGGCTTTACCAATCCGGACGGCCACCAGTTCGCCCGGGAAGACGACTGGACCCGAAACAGCCATTCCAGCTCACCGGGTGCTGCCACACTCACGCCGCCCTCAGAAGACGGCTCCGACCCTGCCCGCCTGCTGGCCGGCCGCGCCCTGTACCAGAGCATTACCGATGAACCGGGCAGCGCCAACAATGGCTGGACCCGCAACCCCTATTTCATGGATGCCTTCACCTCCGCCCCGGGCGATGAAAACCAAAGCCCGGACCGGGTGCTGGGCAGTTACTTTACCGCCGGCAAGGCCATCGCCCTGGCTGATGCAGACGGCAAGCTGAAGCGCCAGGAAACCCTGGAAGAACAGTATCTCTCCGTGCTGGAGCTGCATCTGTTACGCAGCGAAGATTTCGACATGGCCGGCATTACCGGCAGCGATTACAACCTGGTGTACCTTACTGCCCAGTTTGGCGGCAGTAATCCGGCAGCCTTCGAGACCGGCTATGGTGAGCTGGGCGGCGCTGATGGTGCACTGACCACAAATAACGCGACCATCTACCGTGGCAACACGGGGGCTGCGGGCGCAGGAGCGTCTTCGGCCGTGACCGACACCTGGAACATTGCCAACCGGCCGGCCCAGCTCAGTTCCGGCACCAAGAATATCGGCCGGCTAAGCCTGTGCCGCAGCTGTACCGAAAGCGAGCCGCCGCTGGGTCTTGGCGCCGCTACGCCCGATGGCTCCCTGCTGGCGTTCAATCTCGACGACGCGGGACTTGGCGATGGCCTGGTGATCGCCGGCAAAACCACTTCCCTGACTGCTCCCATTGCCGGCGATTACCGGGTTCAGGGCACGATGATCGCTCTGGATGCCGGCCAGAACAGGCTGCATCAGGTAGCCGATGGCTTACTCAAACTGACCGAAACCGGCGCAGATCTGACCGCCACCAGCTACCGGGTTAGCCATACCATCACAGAGAACGCGGTCGGCACTCCGGAAAATGAGTTGCTCGACCTTGGGTTCACCGTGACACCCGGTGGCAACGGCACCATCCAACTGGCGGGAGGCGAGCTGGTTCTGAACGGCTTCTACACCGAATCCGGTGACCAGATGTTTCTGGTGGTCCAGGATAACACCGGCCCGGAACTGCGCACCGGCCTGCTGATCGCCACACTCATTCCGGAATCAGCGGCAGCTCAGTGAACAGGCGTAAGCCGTATAACCTGTTATAATTCCAGCCATATCGATTTTGGCGAGAGGTTTTATGACGTTAATCTCCCGGGCACTTTTGCTGTGTGTTCCCCTGGTGTTATTTGCAATTGCCGGTGCTTTGTACTCCCCCGAAGCCCCGGAAAGTGAAGACACCGACATTGCCCTGGGCTCCCTGCCCGAACTGCCTGAATGGACCGCCGACGGCCTACCGGATTTTTCCGGGTACCAGGACACCACCGAAAAGAAGGCTGCCTTTTTCTCATTTCTTTACCCTCGCATTGAACTGGCCAACAACCGCATTCTGCTGGAGCGGGAATACCTGCAATCCCTCTCTGGCAAAGACGAGTTGACTGACGATGAACTGGAGTGGCTGGAACGCCAGGCGGGCCGGCTGAGAGTCGAGGCGAAGAACGGCAGCTCCAAACAGTTTGAGCAACTCACGGAAAAGCTGGATGTGATTCCTCCGTCCCTGATTATGGCCCAGGCCGCCAATGAATCTGCCTGGGGCACTTCCCGCTTTGCCACCGAGGGCAACAACCTGTTTGGCCAGTGGTGTTTTACCCGTGGCTGCGGGCTGGTGCCGCTGAGCCGCCCGGAAGGGGCCAACCATGAGGTGGCAAAGTTTTCGTCGCCTTATTATTCTGTGCGCTCTTACATCCAGAATCTGAACCGGCACCCTGCCTACCAGCCGCTGCGGTCGATACGCTCCACGGCCCGGGCCGACGGTGATGCTTTTTCCGGCATCGCCCTGGCACAAGGCCTGCTGAGCTATTCCGAAAGGGGCGAGGAATATATAAAAGAGATCCGCGCCATGATTCGCTACAACAACCTGGAATTCTACGACAAGCAATTCCGGGCTCAACTGGACTGACGAGACTTTCCCATGCTGGACTTTTTGCCCGCCCCGTTGAAAGGGGTCCTGGTGGTTTTGCTTATCCTGCTGAACACCCTTATTTTCCTGCCGTTTTTGCTGCTGTTCGCCATCATCAAACTGATTATTCCGGTGAAATTGGTGCGTACCCTGTGCACACGGATGGTGAACCTGATTGCCTGGTACTGGATTGGCTTCAACAACACCCTGGCGGACCTGTTCCACAAGATTGAGTGGGATATTCGCGGCGCCCGGGAGCTGAGCAAGAAGCACTGGTACTTCGTAACCTGTAACCACCAGAGCTGGACCGACATCACCGCCATCCAGTACGCCCTGAACAACAAGATTCCTTTGCTAAAGTTTTTCCTGAAAAAGGAGCTGATCTGGGTACCGCTGCTGGGTGTTGCCTGGTGGGGGCTGGACTTCCCCTTCATGCACCGGCACACCAAGGAGCAGATTGCCAGGCGGCCGGAGCTGAAGGGCAAGGATATAGAGGCCACCCGCAAGGCTTGTGAGAAGTTCCGCTACACCCCGGTGACCATTTTCAACTTTATGGAAGGCACCCGCTTTACCCCGGAAAAGCACGCCCGGCAGAATTCCCCCTACAAGAACCTGCTGAAGCCGAAGGCCGGCGGCACCGCGTTTGTGTTCGGCGCCATGGGCGAGATGATCCACACCATGTTGGATGTGACCATTGTGTACCCGGACGGACGGCCCGGCATCTGGGATTACCTGAGCGGCCGAGTGCGCCGGATTATCATCGACATCCGCACCCGGGAAGTGCCGGAGCGTTTTCTGGGCATGGATTACGAAGGCAACCGGGAACTGCGGGCAGACTTCCAGCGCTGGGTAAGCGGGATCTGGGCCGAGAAAGACGCCCGCATCGAGGAACTGAAAGCGGGCGCCTGATTACAGGATGCCCAGCTCGCGAGCCCGGACAATGGCCTGGGTTCGCGATTTCACATCCAGCTTGGCGTTGATCCGGCGGGCGTGGGTTTTCACGGTGTGCAGGGAAATGTGTAGCTTGTCTGCGATCTCCTGGTTCGACAAGCCCTGGGCGATCAGCTCCAGCACGCCCTGCTCCCGGTCACTGATGGGTTCTGCAAGGGTCTCGGTGGCGACAGGCGCATTGTTGAGACCAAACAGCTGGCCCAAATCCCGGTTGAGGGCGTTTTCCGGTAGTTGCCGGAAGCATTTCTGCATCAGTGGTGTGAGTTCGTTGACCAGCTCCGCAAACGGACTGATAAAGCGCTCGCTGGCAGCCTGGCGAATCACCTGCTCCAGCTGTTTCCTGGCGGCCGGCAAACCCTTCTCCTGTTGCAGCAGGACGGCACTCAGCAGGCCAACGTGCAGTTCCAGCCCCCAGGGTAAGGTATCGCCATAACGGCCCAGAACGGCGTCCAGCTGCTCCCTGGCACGAACCAGGTCACCACTGGCCATGTCCGCCCGAACCTGCAGGCAGTCCATCAGCCCCGGCATCATCGGGAATAATTCCGGCACGCAGCCACCCTGTCGATACGGCTGGAGCTTTTCGATGGCCTGGGCGGCACTGTCTGTCTGGCCATGGGATAACCAGCAGCTGGCTTTCAGGGCTTCCAGTACCGGCACGTACAGGGATTCATCCACCTGCCAGGCGTGCATGGCCCGCTCTGCCCGACCAATCCACACAAAGGCATCTTCCAGCCGGCCCTCGGCTTTACACATCAGCACCCTCAGGGCCATGGCCAGCAACAGGCCCAGGTCCCGGGTCTGTTCGGCATGGCGTGAGCAACTCACCAACAGGCGATCGGCTTCGTCCAACCGGCCCTGATGCCACAGTACCAGTACCAGGTTCAGTTCCAGCCGGGTTTCGCCGATGCGCGCCGGGCGGCTGAGTTCGTGCATGGCGGTGTCCAGGCCGGTTCTGAGCAGCTGCTCCGCATGCCCGAGCGCGCCCTTGCCCAATTCAATACGGGCGTGGGCGTAAACCGCCAGCGCCTCGGAGCCGGAATCGCCCGCTTCCCGGGCCAGCTTGGCCGCTGCGCGGTTGGCATCCCGGGCTTCGTGGAATTTGCCGGCGGCACACAAGGCACTGGCACGAACAATCTGGGTGACCAGCTGGGCCTGGGGTGATAAGCCTCCAGCGGCGAGCGCCTTGTCTGCCATGGCCAGCGCCGGCTGCACATAGCCTTCGCCCCTCAGGATAAAGGCTTTCAGGGCGTAGATGCGGGCTTCCTGTTGCTCCCGGTCCTCCGGCGAGAAGCCTTCGAGCAATTGTCGGGTCTGGTGGAACTGTCCGCCAATGGCATGAACCCAGCTGTAGACAATGCGTAATCGCGCGCTGCGCTCCAGCAAGCCGGCAGGCAGGTGTTTGCGCAGAGTAAGCAGGGATGCGGTGTCCTGGCCCAGCAACAAGGCCTCGGTGCCCTCAGAGGCAATGCGCACGACTTCTTCGGCATCTCCGGACAGCAGTGCGTACTTCAATGCCTCCGGAAACTGGTTGCGCTGCCCGAACCAGCGGCTGGCCAGCAGCATGCGAGTGTTGTAACCACCCAGTGCCGGTGTTTTCAGCCAGGCCTGAAGTAACGGATTGAGGCGATACCAGCGGCCACGGCCGGATACCGGCTGCAGGGGCAAGCCCTTTTCACAGGCAACGGACGGCAGCATGCCCGAGTCGCCAACCGATGCCTGCAGGGCGATAAACAGTTCATCCGACACCCCGTCCAGCTCCGCCATCATGCGCAGCGAATTCATCTGGCCGGGCGCCATCTGCCCCAGCACCGAGCCTTTCAGGAAGCGTTCAACGGAGGCGGTTTCCTGCATCGGCCGGCGTTCCGGACTGCGCAGCAGCTCCCGCCGGTACAGGGCCAGCGGTGTAGGCCAGCCTTCGGTGAGGCTATACAGATGATCAATGGCGACACTGGTAATCAGGCTGTCCGGCCGGGCGTCCTGGAAGTAGGCAAAGGTTTCCGAGCGGGTGAATTCCAGGCTCTCGCGGCCAACACATTGGTAACGGTTTTCCAGCTCAAGGGTGTGGCATTCGAACGGTAGCGGCAGCCGGGAGGTAAAGGCTACCGACAGGTTGCCCGGCATATCGCAGACAAGCTGCTGCAGCAGCCCGCCCACCGCCGGATTGGTCAGGTGGTGCAGGTTATCCAGCACCAGCACATCCCGGCCCTGCTGCTCCAGACGGCCCTTGGCCACCAGCATAACGGCCAGGTTGTCTTCAAACGTGCCGCCACCCTGATTCCCGGGATGAAGGGACTGGGGCAAATCCAGCGCCATGGCGATGAGGGATAATAAACGGGACGGCGCGTTGTCGCCGGCATTCAGGGTAACCCAGCGAATCCGGTCAAACTCACTGGCACCCTCGCTGAGGGCGCTGACCAGGCTGTGGGTTTTGCCGTAACCGCAGGGCGCTTCCAGCATCAACAGGGAGCGGGGCGCGAGGCTATCCATAATCTGCTTCGAAAGCGCGGGGCGGGGCTGATGATCTTTGGGAATGGCCGGCAACTGAAGCCGGTGCTCCAGTAAATCCCGAACCAGCTCGCCATTTTGCAGGTTGGTATTGGCGCCCTGAAACTCGTCGTTGGCAGCGTTGCCTTCGTTAAAGGATTTCACTCACGGCCCCGATTACACCTTTAGTATTAGAGATTGGCCTCGAGAGTAAACCAAAGCGGGGTCTGGCTGCAAAAAATTGGCGGGGCTAAACGGGGTTAGTGACGATTTTCCAGCGCTGTAATGTGACAACACTCACAAAAAAAGGCGGGCCATTGCTGGCCCGCCTTTCTCAACCGGTTACGTGAGACCGATTAGCGAGTTCCCGCCCGGCGCAGAGCGGCCGGAGTGAAATCACGGGACTGGCGCTCAACGCCGAAGGAGTACGGAGTGTTCTCCTCGTTGGTCAGGCCCAGTGCCAGGTAGCGACCGGAGAGCAGGTCGTACAGTGCTTCGATGGCGTACCAGGGAACGTCCTGGTCGTACATCTGAACCGCATGTGCTTCGCCCACACGCCACAGCTCACCACGGCCATCGTAATGGTCGATCACAGAAGCCTGCCAGCTGTCTTCATCGATGTAGAAGTCACGCTGGGCGTAGACGTGGCGCTCGCCCTCTTTCAGGGTGGCGCGCACATGCCACACACGGTGCAGCTCGTAACGGGCCAGGTCCTGGTTGATGTGGCCAGGCTGGATAATCTCGTCGTAGCTCAGGCCACGATCCAGCAGCTTGTAGGAGTTGTACGGGATGTACATCTCTTTCTTGCCAATCAGCTCCCAGTTGTAGCGGTCCGGAGCACCGTTGTACATGTCCAGGTTGTCTGAGGTACGCATACCGTCAGCCGCGGTACCCGGGCCGTCATAGGCAACCTGGGGCGCACGGCGAACACGGCGCTGGCCGGCGTTGTACAACCAGGCACGGCGTGGTTCGGCTACCTGGTCCAGGGTTTCGTGAACCAGCAGTACGTTACCCGCCAAGCGCGCCGGCGCGGTGATCGACTGCTTGAAGTAGAACAGGACGTTATCGTCTTTACCCGGCTCGTAGTCGGTCAGGTAGCTGTTCCACACCAGTTCTTCCTGGAACTTCACCACAGAGAAGTCGCCGCCCGCGGTCGGAGTTACCTGACCCACGTTACGCTGCACCGAGCCACCCCGGTAACGGGTAATGTGGTTCCAGATTACTTCCAGGCCGTTCTGGGGAATCGGGAACGGCGTGGCATCCTGGTAGTTGTCGATACCGTTACCGCCAGACACCAGTTCTGCCTTGGTCGCATTCGCTACGGTCTCATCCATGATCTTCTTCGGATAAGTGGCGGTACGATGAGTCGGATATACCGGAATCCTGTAGTTATCGTACTTGCGGATCATCTCGACCTGGCCCGGAGACAGCTTGTCTGCGTACTGGTCGACATTGCTCCGGTCGATAACAAACTTCGGTTGCTCACCGGCGAAGGGGTTCACGTAAATGCCGTCCCCCTTGTATCCGGCCGGAGGCGTGGAAAGCCCGCCGTCCCAGGCCGGAATGTCGCCGCCGTTGCCGGCTTTCTCCGCACCCATCGGGGTGAGGGTATCACCCAGCTTGGCTGCTTCCTGGGCAGAAACCGCGCCCCAGGCCTGGCCTGCAAACAAACTTGCAGTCAGAACGCCGGTGGCCAGTAGTTTCTTGTTCAGTTTCATTTAAGTTACCTCGTTAAACGAATTCGGTCCGGTTCAGAAGGAGTAGGAAACACTCGCGCTCACGAAATCCCGGTCGGTCATTTCGTTATACGGCTTGCCACCGAAGTAGTTGGTATAACCGATGTTGCCGGTGATCTTGTTCTGGTATACGCCTGTCAGAGACAAACCGATGGATTTGTTGCCTTCGTTGAAGGCGCCACCGGGTTGCGGGGCGTAGCCTTTTACGTCATGACTCCAGGCAATTTGCGGAGACAGGTTGATGCCTGCAATCGCGTTCGGGTAGTCCCAGACAAAACGGGCACGGTAACCCCAGGAGAAGTCAGTTACGTAGCCGTCGTTGGTGCAATAGGTCGGATTGATGTTGGCAGACTCACCAGCTTCACACTGCCCACCGGGCAAGGCACCAATACCGAAGGTGCCGGAGCGTCCGTACCGGGCTTCGTCTTTACCCGGAAGATCATGAACATAGGTTGCGCCCACTTCACCTACAAAGGACATTCGGCTTGCGCCCATAATCTGATCAAAGAACTTAATCAAAGTCATCTGGGCCTGGGAAACGCCATACTTGTCATACCCTGACAGTGCCAAATTATCTGTGGTGCCATACTGCTCTTGCAGGCGAGGAGCCTCTCGCTGATAGAGCAAGCTTGTATCACGCTGCAAACCGCCGTAAATCAGTTCGAAAGCATTCCACTGAATAGGCAACTTGTCACGGTAGCTGTATTCGGCACCCAGAGACCAACCGCCGGGCGTCGTTGTGTTGATACTTACACCATAAAGGTCAATACCTTCAGGGTACTCAATAAAGTAACTAGGGAATCGACCGCCTTCAGCCTGATTGGAGGTAACACCGCTAATGTACGGCAGTCGGCTGTTGTACTTGATGTAGTAGAAGCCGAGTTCAGAGTCGTTAAGGGCTGGAACATACCAACGCATGGCAACACCGAACTGGTCTTTTGCATCCGCTTCCTGATCACCCACACGGGGGGCAAAGAAGCCCTGGGCCTCAGCCTGCGAGTCCGGCAGCTGACCAGCCAGAAGAACCGGGCCACAGCCGTCAGCTACGAAGTCGTTGGTCGAGAAGAAAGTACCACAATCATCAATGCGCACTTTTTCCCAGTCTGTCTGAACGAAGGTCTCCAGTGTGATATTTTCGGTGACACCGGCAGACATGTAGAACATCTCAACGGGCAACAATGCGTCTTTCAGCTGGGCACCCGGAGCACGGAAGGCTGGAACGTCAATCGGGTTGATGGTGTTGATACCACCCTGAATAAAGGTACTTTCGCCCCAGGATACAACTTGTTTACCGTAACGCAGGCTGACTGGCACATCACCGAAATACCAATCAGAGAATACGTAAGCATCGAGGATCTCTCCGCCAGAGGCGTTATCCATACCGTCCGGGCTTAGTGACCGGCGCTGACCGACTGGATCAATTGCACGCTTTTCGTCTTTCAACTCAAAGTCGTACCAATAACGACCACGGAGCAAGCCACCAACACGCGTCAGGACATTGCTATCGACCGAATAATCGATAAACAGCTCACTGTTACCTTTGACGACCTTAGAGTAGGTATCGCCCTTTTCGAAGTTGAGGTTACCGTCATCATAGTTATTAGTTGAGGCGCCGACAGGACCAAACGCATACTCAGGCCCCAGATTGCCCTGGGCAATCAGGCGGCTGTCCGGATCTTCCACCCGCCAGCCAACACCCGCAGACAGCGTCGTGTTGAACTGAGCGTCTACATCGCCCATGTAAAACGAAATGGCGGAGGCCGGTGTGGATACGCCGGCGGCTATGGCTACGGCCAGTGGTAACTTGGTCCAACGCTGCCACGGTTGAGTTTTTCTTGTCATTGGAAGGCTACTCCGTTGTTGTTCTGAGTCGCTGCTCGGTTGTTCTGGTGTTTTTGTCCTGGCGGCTGTACTTACAGTGCCGTGATGCTTGCACTATATCCAAGGCCTGTGGGGGCTTTGATCAGTCAAAAGTATGATTTTGCAGTCACTCTCCGTTCATGGTGTTCTCGCACTCCCTCACTATAGACAAGATTCGGGAGTGCAACCACTTCGGAATGACCAAGGGCGAAGCTTGGGTAGGGCGACCACGAGTGTCCGTGGCCGAATGGCTCTTTAAGGCTTGTGCGGTGCTTCCAGATACTCCCGGGACTGCATTTCCAGCAACCGGGACTCAGTGCGCTCGAACTCGAAGCTCAGCCGGCCGCCGGTGTACAGCTCGGTGATGGGCGCGGCGGCGGAGATGATGACTTTTACGTTGCGGTCGTAGAACTCATCGATCATGTTGATAAACCGGCGGGCCTGGTCGTCGTTGTTCTTGCCCAGCTGCGGCACGTTGCTGATGATGATGGCGTGGAACTGGCGGGCCATTTCGATGTAGTCGTTCTGGCTGCGGGGGCCGTCGCACACGGCTTTGAAATCGAACCACACCACGTCGTCCGCATGGGCTTCGGCGGGGATTTTGCGGCCGTTGATTTCCATGGTTTTGCTGTGCTTTGCCGCTTCTACCGCCAGGGCATCGAAGCTGTTACGCAGGCTGATATCGGCCTGGTCGTCCAGCGGGCAGTGGTAGAGCTCCGCCTGCTCCAGGGTACGAAGCCGGTAGTCCACACCACCGTCGACATTCACCACATCGGTGTGCTGTTTCACCAGGGCGATGGCTGGCAGGAAACGGGCCCGCTGCAGGCCGTCTTTGTAGAGGCCATCCGGCACGATGTTGGAGGTACACACCAGGGTAACACCCCGGCTGAACAGGCCATCCATCAGGGTGGCGAGGATCATGGCGTCGCCGATGTCGGACACAAAGAATTCGTCAAAACAGATAACCCGGGTTTCGTCTGCAAATTTCTTCGCGACCATTTCCAGCGGGTTCTTCTCGCCTTTGAGCTGCTTCAGCTCGTTGTGCACCCGCTGCATAAAGCGGTGAAAGTGCACACGCATTTTGCGATCAAACGGCAGCGCCTCGAAGAAGGTGTCCATCAGGTAGGTTTTACCACGGCCAACGCCGCCCCAGAAGTACAGGCCTTTGACCGGATCTTCCTTACCCTTCTTCAGTTTGCGGCGGAGCTTGGACAGGCCGCCCTTGCTGCGTTCGCTTTCGGCTTCCACCAGTTTGTCGTACAGTGCCTGCAGGCGCTTCACGGCATCTTCCTGGGCCGGATCCTTGTGAAAGTCCGGGCGCTCAAGATCCTTTTGGTAGCGTTGCCAAGGGGTCAGGTTCGCGACGGTTTCGGAGGACATGGCTTCTGTCATCAGGATTTTCCTGCCTGCTAGGTGGATTTTCGGGCGCGGTATTGTCGCTTATTTCACGTTTTTTCGCCACGCCGCACGGGCGCCGGGGCAATAAGACGATTGGCGCAGTGTTTCGGCATGGGATACATCCGTTCGGGGGGTTATACTGCTTGAATGAGGAATGGCTCACTTGCAGGCAATGAAAGGACGATTTTTATATGACAAACCTGATTGTGGCGGCGGTTGTCGCGTTGGTGGTTGGCATTGTCATCGGGCTTATGTTTGGCCGGTCTGGTCAGGGAGCTTCGTTGCGACAGCGCCGGGCGGAGCAGCAGGTTGATGAGTTGCGTAGTGAGTTTACGCGGTATCAGGCCCAGGTGAATGAGCATTTTATGGAGTCTGCGCATTTGCTGCGGCGGTTTAACGATACGTACCGGGATGTGAATCAGCATATGGCCCGGGGCGCGAATCGTCTGTGCAATGATGAAGACTGGCTGGAGGAGCTGGGGCAGGATTCTTCGGGTCGCCTTGGCCATTCGGAGGCTGAGCCTTCCGAGCCGCCTCGGGATTATGCTCCGAAGTCTGATCCGGAGGCTAAGGGTACTTTGGCTGAAGATTATGGCCTGAATGCGGATGGTTCTAAGCGGTCAGCTTAATTACATATTAGCCCCCTGATATGGGGGTTTGGTTTTCTGGCTTGGTACCACGACTCTCCTAGCCTTCTGAGTTTGGTGTCTGGCCAGTCTGGGGAACGGCTTTCCAAAAACCGCTCCTTGCGGCACATCCCTGTGGCGCTTCTGCTCCGCCATCCATGGCTCCGCAAATTTTTGGAAAGCCGTTCCCCAGACTGGCCGATCATAACCCTCTACTATCCGCCTCTCAGTCTTCAAAAAGACTTTCCAATAAACTGAATTTTTACCCGCATGTACTCATCGCACACTATCGTTACACCGGGTTATCGCAGTCGATGAACTGGTGCTTTACTCCGAATTCCCTTGCTAATGCCTCTCCCAACGCCCGAACACCATAACGTTCAGTCGCATGGTGACCGGCCGCGTAGTAGTGAATCCCGCACTCTCTGGCCGTATGAGTCGTCGGCTCGGAGATCTCGCCGCTGATGTAGGCGTTGACACCCGCATCCAAAGCCGCGTTGATGAACCCTTGCGCAGCCCCGGTGCACCAGGCGACAGTCTTGATCATTTCCGGGCCATTGCCTACGTGAAGGGGCTGCCGGTGCAGGGCTCTGGCGAGGTGCAGGCCGAACTTTTCGGATGACATGGCTTCGGGTAATTCACCTTGCCACACTAATCCACCCATTGGGCGTGGATTCTGGAGGCCAAGTATATCGGCGAGTTGGCGGTTATTGCCGTACTCGGGGTGGTCATCCAGTGGCAGGTGGTAGGGGACGAGGTTTATGTCGTTGTCCAAGAGCTGTTTGATGCGGTTCTTTTTCATGCCACGGATGGTCTGGTCTTCGCCTTTCCAGAAGTAGCCGTGGTGGACCAGGATCATATCGGCGTTTTGTTTTACGGCTTCGTCGATCAAGGCCTGTGATGCAGTCACACCTGAAACGATAACGCCTACACTCTCGCTGCCCTCAACTTGCAGGCCGTTCGGAGCATAGTCCTGAAAATTTTCGGGCGCTAACCATTCGTTTATTTTCGCGAGAACGTCGCTTCGGTTTGCCATGTCTACCTCCCTTATTCTTGCGATATTTCTGAACGGATCAGCGCGCACACTGTACGAGGCGAGGGGCTGGAAAGGCTTTCCAAAAATGTGCGGAGCCATGGATGGCGGAGCAGAAGCGCCACATGGATGTGCCGCAAGGAGCGGTTTTTGGAAAGCCTTTCCAGCCCCTTGCTTTGCGCAACAACCAAAGCGCTGATCCTAACTCCAACTCTATGCCAGCCTAGAGAGAATCAAGGCCCTTGACCAAAGCGTTGTTCTGATCGCTGGTGCCAATGGTGATTCGCAGGAAGTCACTAATTCGTGGCTTGTTGAAATGGCGAACGATGATGCCCTGCTCTCTCAACTTTGCCGCGATCTCTGCACCTTCGTGGTCAGGATGACGAGCGAAGACAAAGTTTGCTTTTGATGGCAGCACTTCAAAACCCCGCTGCTCAAGCTCTTCCGTCACCCTCTTCCGCTCACGAATCACACCGCTACAAGAATCTTCAAACCACTGTTTGTCTTCGAATGCAGCAACGGCTCCAACCAACGCCAGGCGGTCCAGCGGATAGGAGTTGAAGCTATCCTTAACCCGATTCAGGGCCTCGATCAGCTCTTCGTTACCCACTGCAAAACCAACACGCAGACCAGCAAGCGAACGGGCCTTGGAGAGGGTCTGGCAAACCAGCAAATTCGGATACTGGTTTACCAGGCGAATCGCCGTATCACCGCCGAAGTCCACATAAGCTTCGTCTACCACCACCACGCTGTCGGGGTTGGCTTGCAGGATCTCTTCCACATGTTGCAGGCCCAGGTAGCGACCAGTCGGCGCGTTCGGGTTCGGGAAGATGATGCCACCGTTAGGGCGTTTGTAGTCTTCCGGGTTGATCTCGAAGCTGTCGGTCAGCGGAATCACCGTGCTTTCGATCTGGTACAGGCCGCAGTATACCGGATAGAAGCTGTAGGTGATGTCCGGGAACAGGATCGGTTTGTCGTGTTTCAGCAAACCCTGAAAAATGTGCGCAAGAACTTCGTCCGAGCCGTTGCCGACAAACACTTGCTTTGCATTAATCGCAAAATCGACGTGGTAGTCGGCGATAGCTTCTTTCAGCGCCTGTCCTTCCGGATCAGGGTATAAACGAAGATTGTCGTTCAACTCTTTCTGAATGGCTTCTATCACTTTTGGCGATGGGCCAAAAGGATTTTCATTGGTGTTCAGCTTCACCAAATTAGCCATTTTTGGCTGTTCGCCAGGTACGTACGGCTGCAATTCGCTGACCAGCGGGCTCCAGTATTTACTCATATCTCTTGAACTCCAAAATGGTGCAGGAGCCGGGTTGGTTGTATTTATTTGGGAGTTTTCGCAGGGCAGGTAGGGCTTTCCAAAAACCGCTCCTTACGGCACATCCATGTGGCGCTTCTGCTCCGCCATCCATGGCTCCGCAAATTTTTGGAAAGCCCTACCTGCCCTGCTATTCGAACCTTCCAGTACAACCAACCCGGCTCTCAAGCTATTCAGATGGACCAGCAGCACCCAAGGACACCGCAGGAATCAGTCAGTCTTTGATACGGTACTCAGCTGAACGGGCATGGGCCGTAAGGCCTTCACCGCGCGCCAACACAGAAGCCACACGCCCCATTCGGTCAGCGCCTTCCGGAGTAAAACCAATCAGGGACGATCGTTTTTGAAAATCGTATACACCCAGCGGGGAACTGAACCGGGCAGTACCGCTGGTGGGCAACACATGGTTCGGGCCCGCGCAGTAGTCGCCAAGAGCTTCTGCTGTGTAGCGACCCATAAAGATGGCGCCGGCATGGCGGATATCATCCAGCATCGCCTGCGGGTCTTCTACCGACAGCTCCAGGTGTTCAGGAGCAATGCGGTTGGACACCTCAGCCGCTTCTTTCAGGTCAGCCACCTTGATCAGTGCACCACGGCCCAGCATGGAAGTGCGAATGATGTCTTCACGCTCCATAGTCGGCAGCAGCTTGTTAATGCTCGCTTCCACGGCATCCAGGAAATCCGCATCCGGACTCACCAGGATACTCTGGGCCTGCTCATCGTGCTCGGCCTGGGAGAACAAGTCCATGGCAATCCAGTCCGGATCGGTTTTGCCATCGCAGATCACCAGGATCTCGGAAGGCCCGGCGATCATGTCGATACCGACCACACCAAACACCTCCCGCTTGGCCGTGGCCACGAAAATGTTCCCCGGGCCCACAATCTTGTCCACCGAAGGCACAGTTTCCGTACCGTACGCCAGCGCCGCAACCGCCTGGGCGCCACCGATGGTAAACACCCGGTCCACACCCGCAATCGCCGCCGCCGCCAGCACCATGTCGTTCACCACGCCATCCGGCGTAGGAACCACCATGATCACCTCGGCAACCCCGGCAACCTTCGCAGGAATCGCATTCATCAGCACAGACGATGGATACGCAGCCTTACCTCCCGGCACATACAAACCCGCCCGATCCAGCGGCGTCACCTTCTGCCCCAGAACCGTGCCGTCTTCGTCCTGATACTGCCAGGACTTCTGATTCTGCCGCTCATGATAACCCCGAACCCGCTCAGCAGCCTTCTCAAGAGCCACCCGCTGATCCTGGGGAATCCGCTCCAAAGCCTCCTGCAGACGCCCCTGATCCATCTCCAACTCAGCCATGGAGTTGACCTTCAACCGGTCGAACTTCTCCGTAAACTCCAGAACCGCCGCATCGCCACGGGTTTTCACCTCACGCAGGATATGCCGAACCGACTCATTCACCTGATGGTCAACACTGTCATCCCACGCCAACAGCTTGGCCAGCGCACTGTCAAAGTCGCCCTGTGTGGTATTCAGTCTGGTGATCTTGTCGTTCATATCTCAAATCCTGCGTTGGATTGTTTACTCACAGCTGCCGGATTACCCGCCTGCAATTGCGGGCCACCGACAAAAAGCTTCTCAACCTGGGAGCTCACGCCATCAGGTAGGCTCTTCCAAAAACCGCTCCTGCGGCACATCCATGTGGCGCTTCTGCTCCGCCATCCATGGCTCCGCAAATTTTTGGAAGAGCCTACCTGACGGCGTCCGATGTACAGAGTTCAAAAAAGCCCTTGGGAAGGCCTTTCCAAAAATTTTGAGGGCCAAGGATGGCCCGAAATAAGCGCACATGGATGTGCTTGTAGCGGTTTTTGGAAAGGCCTTCCCAAGGGCTGACAGCACCCATGTTGAAAAGGACGCCCTACTCCGCTTCAGAACGCCGGCGATCCACAGCCAGTGCCATCTTTTCGATAATGGGGTTAATCTGCCCATGCTTCATCTTCATGGAAGCCCGGTTCACCACCAACCGACTGCTGATGTAATCAATCAGCTCCCGCGGCTCCAGCCCATTGGCCTTCAGGGTATTGCCGGTATCGACAATATCGACAATCTCGTCGGCCAGGTCCAGAATCGGCGCCAGCTCCATCGCCCCGTAGAGCTTGATGATATCCGCCTGCCGCCCCTGGGCTGCGTAATAGCGCCGCGCCAGATTCACAAACTTGGTGGCCACGCGGATGCGCCCCGCCGGAGGCTGCTCACCCTTCTTGCCAGCCGTCATCAACCGGCAGCGGGAAATGTTCAGATCCAGCGGCTCGTACAGCCCCTCGCCGCCGTGCTCCATCAGCACGTCCTTACCGGTCACGCCCAGGTCGGCGCCGCCGTACTGAACGTAAGTGGGCACATCCGTGGCACGGATAATCAGCACCCGCACGTTCGGATCCGTAGTCGGAAACACCAGCTTGCGGGACTTTTTCACGTCGTCCACCAGCTCAATACCGGCTTCCGCCAGCAGAGGCAGGGTTTCTTCGAGGATTCGTCCCTTCGACAAGGCGATGGTGATGGAATCTGTCATGGATCTATCCGGTTTCCCGTTGGTTAATTATGCCGGCAAACGGCGAATACTTGCGCCCAGCAGCTGCAGTTTTTCTTCAATACATTCATAGCCGCGGTCTATGTGATAAATGCGGTCTACGATGGTATCGCCTTCTGCGACCAGTGCCGCAATTACAAGGCTGGCCGATGCCCGAAGGTCGGTGGCCATCACCGGTGCGCCGGTCAGGTGCTCCACGCCTTTGATGATGGCCGCATTACCTTCCAGGGTAATGTCCGCACCCATGCGGATCAGTTCCTGCAGGTGCATAAAGCGGTTTTCGAACACGGTTTCCACGATGGTACCGGTGCCTTCCGCCACGGCATTCATGGCCGCAAACTGGGCCTGCATGTCGGTGGGGAACGCCGGGTACGGTGCCGTGCGCAGGCTGACCGCTTTCGGGCGCTTGCCCTTCATGTCCAGCTCGATCCAGTCCGGGCCGGTGGTGATTTCCGCGCCGGCTTCTTCCAGCTTCAGCAGTACTGCTTCCAGCAGGTCTTCCCGGGTGTCTTTCAGTTTTACCCGGCCACCGGTCGCCGCTGCCGCCACCAGGTAGGTGCCGGTTTCAATACGGTCCGGCAGTACGTTGTAGTGGCAACCGTGCAGGCGCTCTACCCCGTTGATCTCGATGGTCGCTGTGCCGTGGCCCTTGATGTCTGCGCCCATGGCGATCAGGCATTCGGCCAGGTCGACCACTTCCGGTTCCCGGGCGGCGTTTTCCAGAATGGTTTTGCCTTCCGCCAGGGTGGCCGCCATCAACAGGTTCTCGGTACCGGTTACGGTCACGGTATCCATGAAGATGTGGGCACCTTTCAGGCGACCGTTGGTTTTCGCCTTGATGTAACCGTTCTCCACCTTGATGTCTGCGCCCATCAGCTCCAGGCCGTGGATGTGCAGGTTCACCGGGCGGGTACCGATGGCACAGCCACCGGGCAGGGACACTTCCGCTTCGCCGAAGTGCGCCACCAGCGGGCCCAGCACCAGGATGGAGGCGCGCATGGTTTTCACCAGCTCGTAGGGCGCGTGGAAGTGCTTGATGGTGTTGGCGTGAATTTCCACACTCATCTTTTCGTCGATCATCAGCTCCACGCCCATGCGGCCCAGCAGCTCGATCATGGTGGTGATGTCGTTCAGGTGCGGCAGGTTGCCGATGGTTACCGGCTCATCGGCCAGCAGCGTGGCCGCCAGAATGGGCAGTGCCGCGTTCTTGGCGCCGGAAATGCGAATCTCGCCATCCAGGGGCTTGCGGCCCCCGATCAGAAGTTTGTCCACAATACTTGTCCTGTGCTGTTCAGGCCTGGGCCTGCCGCTCGGCCCACTCGCTCGGGGTGTAGGCTTTCGGGTGAAGGGCGTGAATGGTGCCGTCCATAATGTGCTGGAACAGTACCTTGTTGATCATCTGCTGCCGTTTGATGGTGGGCAGGCCTTCAAATACGTCACCCACAGCAACCACAAGGTAGTGGCTGCCATCGACCTGTACCTGAACCTCACAACCGGGCAGGGCTTCTTTAACAAGTTCGGTAACCTGGGCGGCGTCCATAGGGATTCCTCGACTGGTTTGAAATCAGGGGCGGAATTGTAACCAATTCCCGGGCGCCGGTCAGCTGTGTGTGGCAAATCCGGGAATCTGGTCTTCCAGATTGCTGAGGGCGGCCAGCGACAACAGGCGGTCGCTGGCACCCTGAAAGGTGAGGGGTTGCTGTTTTTCCAGGGCCAGCCGGTGCCAGCACAACAGCATGGACAACACCACACTGTGGGCGGTGGCCAGGCCGGAAAGGTCAACGGTTAACGGGCCGCTGGCCGCCCCGATCAACTGTTCACCCTGCTTGCGCAGGGCGATCACGGTATCGGCGTTCACCTCACCGGTTACGGCGAGAGTATTACCTGAGAGCTCGACAGCCGGAGCGGTCATGAACGGTCCAGCTCTTCATCAAGCTTCAGGGCTTCAACAGCATCGCCCCAACCATCAATCACGGCCTGAACCTGGCCACGGTTCTGCTCCATTTCCTGAGCAAAGCGATCCCGGAATGCCAGGCCGATGTTCACGCCTTCCACAATCACGTTCTCCATCATCCAGCGGCCTTCGCCATTGCGGTACATGGAGTAGGTGACCGGATAGCGGTTGCCGGACGCGCTGATTACTTCCATCTGCACAGACGCACGGTCGTCGTTCTGAGCCAGGATTTCCGCTTCCAGCACGTTGATTTCGAAGTTCTCGGCACTCACCAGCGCCTGGGCGTAGCTATCGAACAGGCTGCGCTTGAACTTGGCCACAAACTCGTCCCGCTGTTCGGGGGAAGTCTGGCGGGCGTAGCGCCCCATCACCCGGGCCGCAATGCGGCGAAAATCCACAAACTGGTCCAGGGTTTCATCCATGCTGGCGTAGAAGGCTTCCGGATCCTGTTCATACAGGCCCTTTTCTTCATTGAGCTTCTGCACCAGCTTCTGGGTGTTTTCGTCTACATACTGTTTCAGGTCATCTTCCGGACCGGCCCAGGCCTGGCCCGCCACCAGGGCAACCATGGCAAACATCCAGATGAATCGTTGTTTCAGGGCAAGCATTGTGTTCTCCCGTATTCGTTTCTGTGCTCTGCCCGGCATCAGCGTCCGGAGGCAAAGTTACTGATCAGCCGCTCCAGGTTCATGGCGGACTGGGTAGAATAAAAGGTGTCGCCCGGGCTCAGGGACTCGAGGTCGCCACCAACAGATATATCAATGTACTGATCTCCCAGCAAACCGGATGTACGTATTACTGCTGCACTGTCCGCCGGAATGTTGTCAATATCGGCATCGATCGCCAGCACTACCCGGGCCTGAAAGGTTTCCGTATCCAGCTCGATGGATTCGATGGCACCGATGGTTACACCAGCCATCGACACCTTGCCCCGGGGCGCCAGGCCGCCGGTGTCATTGAAGTTGGCATACAGGGTATAGCGATCACCGGCCGATTTGGGTGACAGGCCACTCACCTGCAATGCCAGGAACAGCAAGGCCGCCAACCCGGCGATCATGAACAGGCCTACGATTACTTCTGTGGTTCTTTGTGCCATTGCAGGCTCCCTGAAAATTGGATCAGAAATCGCCGAACATGACGGCGGTCAGGACGAAGTCCAGCCCGAGCACCGCCAGCGATGAATAGACAACAGTCTTGGTGGTGGCAGAGCTGATGCCGGCGGAGGTGGGTACGCAATCGTAGCCCTGGTACACCGCAATCCAGGCACAGACAAACCCGAACACCACACTCTTGATAACGCCGTTAAGCACGTCATCCACAAAATCCACTGACGACTGCATATTGCCCCAGAACGCGCCTTCAAACACACCGAGCCAGTCCACACCCACCAGCATGCCGCCCCAGATACCGACCACCGAGAAAATCATGGCCAGTACCGGCATGGCAATAAAGCCCGCCCATAGCCGCGGTGCTATCACCCGGCGCAGGGGGTCGACGCCCATCATTTCCATACTGGATAGCTGTTCGGTAGCTTTCATCAGGCCAATTTCCGCGGTTAACGCCGAACCGGCCCGGCCGGCAAACAGCAACGCCGTTACCACCGGCCCCAATTCCCGTACCAGTGTAAGCGCGATCATCTGGCCAATGGCGGCCTCAGAGCCGTAATCACTGAGAATGGTGTAGCCCTGCAGGCCCAGCACCATGCCGATAAACAATCCGGAAACCACCACGATAGCCAGCGACAGAACACCGACAAAATACAACTGGCGCAGCAACAGCGGAAAACCGATGGCTGGCCGGGGAAAGCCTGCCAGAACGCCTACCAGGAAGCGCCCGGACCGGCCAACGGAAGACACCACATCCAGCCCGCCACGGCCCAGGGCGGCAATACGGTCAATCATAGCGCGCCTCCGCTTACCCCGAAGTCTGCTGCGGCGTCGCTGGCCGGATAATGGAACGGCACCGGGCCATCGGGCTGGCCGTTCAGAAATTGCTGCACGCGGTCAGAGGGGTGCTGGCGCAGCTCCTCCGGGGTGCCCTCTCCGATCACTTTACCGTCTGCCAGGATGCAGGCGTAGTGGCAGATACTGAGGGATTCCGGCACATCGTGGGACACCAGCACGCTGGTCAGCCCCATGGAACTGTTCAGGTCCCGGATCAGTTTGACCAGTACACCCATGGCAATGGGATCCTGCCCCGCGAAAGGCTCGTCGTACATGATCAGTTCCGGGTCCAGGGCGATACTGCGGGCCAGTGCGACCCGGCGGGTCATGCCGCCGGACAGTTCCGATGGCATCAGTTTGCGGGCACCACGCAGGCCCACAGCTTCGAGCTTCATCAGCACGATGTCGCGGATCATGTCTTCCGGCAGCCTGGTATGCACCCGCAGCGGGAAGGCCACGTTTTCATAAACGCTCAGATCGGTGAACAGGGCGCCGCTCTGGAACAGCATGCCCATTTTTTCCCGCAACCGGTAAAGGTCTTTGCGCTTGAGGGCCGGCACATTGTGGCCGGCCACGGTAACCTGCCCGGAATCCGGCCTTAGCTGGCCGCCGATCAGGCGCAAAAGCGTGGTCTTGCCCGTGCCGCTGGGGCCCATAATGGCGGTGATCTTGCCCTTGGGTATATCCAGCGTTACGCCGTCGAAAATGCGGCGACCACCTCGGGAAAACACCACATCCTTAAGTGTTATGTAAGCAGATGACTCCATAATCCATCCTTCTCGGGGAGCGCCTACATTAAGACAAGAGGATCATAAATGATATACTTGCCAGCCAATCGCTCACGGCCCCGGATGGTAGCCGGGGCAGCCAAACCGAGCAAGCGGACAGAGGGAAAACCAGCCGAGATGACAGACTCCAATTCTTCAGGTGGCCAGGACTACCGCACCTCTGCCCTGCGGGCCATCCGCATCGAACGGGAAGCTATCGAAGCCCTTGAAGGCCGCATTAACGGCGACTTCACCCGGGCTTGCGAGGTCATCATGGCCTGCAAGGGCCGCGTGGTGGTGACCGGCATGGGCAAATCCGGCCACATCGGCAACAAGATTGCCGCCACCCTGGCCAGCACCGGCACTCCCTCATTCTTTGTCCACCCCGGCGAAGCCAGCCACGGCGACATGGGCATGATTACCCCGCAGGATGTGGTCATTGCCATCTCCAACAGTGGCAGCACCAGCGAAGTGGTTACCATCCTGCCCCTGATCAAGCGCATGGGCGCTCCGCTGATCAGCATGACCGGCAACCCCAACTCGGTCCTGGCCAAGGAAGCCATCGCCAACCTGGATGTCAGCGTCGCTATTGAAGCCTGCCCTCTGGGGCTGGCGCCCACATCCAGCACCACCGCCACCCTGGTGATGGGCGATGCACTGGCCGTTGCCCTTCTGGAAGCCCGCGGCTTCAGCGCAGAAGACTTCGCGTTTTCCCACCCCGGTGGCAGCCTGGGCCGGCGCTTGCTGCTGCGGGTCTCCGACATCATGCATTCCGGCGACGCGATTCCGAAAGTCTTCGAGGATGTCAGCCTCAGCACCGCGCTGCTGGAAATCACCCGCAAGGGCCTGGGCATGACCACGGTAGTGAATACAAAGGGCGAACTGACCGGCATCTTCACCGATGGTGACCTGCGCCGTACCCTGGATAAATCCGTGGATGTGCACACCACTGTCATCCGGGATGTCATGACCCGCCACGGCAAAACCATCCGCGCCGACCACCTGGCCGCCGAAGCCCTGAACATGATGGAAGAACTGAAGATCAACGCCCTGCCGGTCACCGATGAAAACGGCCAGCTGACCGGCGCCATCAACATGCACGACCTGCTGCGCGCGGGGGTTATCTGAATGACCGGCATGGTTCACCCCCTGCAAAACCAGTGGAACGACGCACTGAAAGCCAAAGCCGCCGCCATCCGCCTGGTGGCCTTTGACGTAGACGGCATTATGAGTGATGGCCGCCTGTACTTCAGCGCCGGCGACGACGAGCTGAAAACCTTCAACATCCTGGATGGCCTGGGCCTGAAACAGCTGATGCATGCCGGCATTACCGTGGCGGTGATTACCGGAAGGCGCTCGCCGCTCACCGAAAAGCGCATGAACGACCTGGGCATCAGCCACCTGATGCAGGGCCGGGAAGACAAGCGGGTGGCCCTGCAGGAACTGGTGGCTGACATGGACATTACCGCCGGGCAAATCGGCTATATGGGCGATGACCTGCCGGACCTCCCTGCCCTTCAGTACGCGGGCCTTGGCATCAGCGTGCCCAACGGCCACTGGCTGGTCCGCCAGCATGCCGACTACTGCACACAGGCAGCGGGCGGTCAGGGCGCGGTGCGCGAAGCCTGCGAACTGATTCTCTGGGCCCAGGGCCAGCTAGAAAAAACCCTGGCCCCCTACCTGGCCGAATCACAGGACGACCGGGCATGATCCAGCGGTTCTTTTCCTCACAGGCCGGCAAGCCCTGGCTGCGCACCCTGGCCCTGGCGGCTACGGTTGCCGCCACGGTTTACCTGATGTGGCAAAGCGGCGAGCCACCGGTACCCGATCCCGAAGCGGCACAGCTTCGGGGCCCCGCCGAGCCGGACGGCTTCGTGGTGGGCGCCGACTACCGGGCCTGGAATGAACAGGGCACCCTGGAAATCCACATGACCAGCCCCCGCATCGAGCAGTTCGATCACGACAGCAGCGCCAGGATGACAGACCCGCGCGCCCGCCTGTTCGGCGAGGGTGAGGCCGAACCGTGGATAATTGAAGCTGATGCAGGTAGCCTGCTGCAGTCTCAGGGGCTGATGCACCTGGAAGGCAACGTGACCGTACTGCGCACCAGCGGCGACTCCCGGGCCACGCTGGCCACCGAAGCGCTGACCCTGGACAACAACGAAGGCACCGTTTTCACCGACCTGCCGGTAACCATTACCGAGCCGTTCGGTACCACCCAGGCCACCGGCATGAAGGCCTGGATTGATCAACGCATACTGGAACTCAACTCCCGGGTGGAAGGGCAATATGAAACCGTCAGGTAAGCTCCGTTTTTATCCGCCGGCGCTGCTGGCTGCCGCGCTGATGCTGGCCGCCCCGGCGATGGCCTTTGATATGGACTCGAACACCCCCATCCAGGTGAGTGCCGACTCCGCCCGGCTGGATGACAGCGCCGGCGTGGCCACCTACACCGGCGACGTGGAACTGGTGCAGGGCCGCACCCGGCTGGAAGCCCAGCGCGTTGTGCTGTACCGGGACGACCAGGGCCTGAGCCGCATTGAAGCCAGTGGATCACCCGCCCATTACCGCCAGCCCTCCCGGGAAGGCGAAGGCATGACCAATGCCAGCGCCCTGAACATTACCTGGGCCGCGAAAGACAACCAGCTGACCTTCGAGCGCCAAGCCGTCATCGAACAGGCAGGCAACACCTTCAAGGGTGACGTCATTCATTACAATACGGTCAGCCGGGTGGTCACCGCCGAGGGCGGCAATACAGAAACCGGCGGTTCCGGCCGGGTCGAAATGGTCATCCAGCCGCGTAACACCGGCCAGTCCAGCAACGGGGAAGGTTCTGATGGCAGTACTCAGGGCCAGTAATCTGGCCAAAAGCTACAAGCAGAAAAAAGTGGTCCTGGATGTTTCCCTGGAGATCCGCTCCGGGGAAATCGTCGGCCTGCTGGGCCCCAACGGCGCCGGCAAAACCACCTGCTTTTACATGATCGTAGGCCTGGTGCCGGCAGACCGGGGCCGCATCACCATCGACAGCCAGGACATCACTCCGCTGCCCATGCACGGCCGCGCCCGCAAGGGTATCGGTTACCTGCCCCAGGAAGCCTCGGTATTCCGCAAACTCACCGTGCGGGACAACATCATGGCCATCCTGGAAACCCGCAAGGGCCTGAACCGGGCCGACCGGGAAGCCAAGCTGGAAGAGCTGCTGGAAGAATTCCACATCACCCATATCCGGGACAGCCTCGGCATGGCCCTGTCCGGTGGCGAACGTCGCCGGGTGGAAATTGCCCGGGCCCTGGCCATGGAGCCTGCCTTCATCCTGCTGGACGAGCCCTTCGCCGGGGTAGACCCCATTTCCGTCAGCGACATCAAACACATTATCCGGCACCTGCGGGATAAGGGCATTGGCGTACTGATTACCGACCATAACGTGCGGGAAACCCTGGACATCTGTGAGAACGCCTACATTGTGTCCGGCGGCCACATCATTGCCTCCGGCAACTCCGAGGCCATCCTCGCCAACCAGCAGGTAAAAGAGGTGTATCTGGGGGACGAATTCCGCCTTTAAGCGGAGCGCCCCGCCCTTTCACCGAGGTCTGATTGTGTTGCAGAACGGTAACAAGTAAACTCGGCAAAGATCTTGCAAGGAAATTCGATTTTTTACCGGGATACCAGTCTGTTATGGATCTAAAGCCATGGTTATGAAAGCCTCGTTACAGCTAAAACTGGGCCAGAGCCTGACCATGACGCCCCAGTTGCAGCAAGCCATCCGCCTGTTGCAGCTTTCTACCCTCGATCTCCAGCAGGAAATCCAGCAGGCGCTGGACTCCAACCCCATGCTGGAAACCGCCGAGGACGACGATCACGGCCCGGACGACACCACCGAACCGCAAAGTTCTGACGACCAGGATAACGAAACCGCCAGCGCCCAGGATGACAACGCCCCGGAAAGCAGTAACGACTGGGACGAATCCGAAAACGGGCCGGACTGGAACTCGGAAAACGACATTACCGACACCATTCCTGACGACTTGCCGGTCGATACCGCCTGGGAAGATATCTACCAGACCGCCCCGGCCAGCGCTGCGAAAGACGACGACGAGAACGACTCGGACTTCGAAACCCGCAACTCCCCTGCGGAAACCCTGCGGGATCACCTGGAATGGCAGCTGAACCTCACCCCCCTGAGCGAACGGGACCAGGCCATCGCCCACGCCCTGATGGACGCCGTGGACGACCGGGGCTACCTCACCTCACCACTGGACGAAATCCACGCCGGCCTGCGTGAAGACAGCGATGAAGACCCGCTGGACCTGGATGAGGTAGAAGCCGTGCTGCACCGCCTGCAGCATTTCGACCCGCCCGGCGTGTTTGCCCGGGACCTTCAGGAGTGCCTGCTGATCCAGCTGAACCAGTTGCCACCGGACACCCCCTGGCTGCGCCAGGCGCGCCAGGTTGTCACCCAGTTCCTGCACCTGCTGGGTAACCGTGACTACGCGCAGCTGCTGCGCCGCAGCCGGTTGAAGGAAGACCAGTTGCGGGAAGTCCTGGCCCTGATTACCAGCCTGAACCCGAAACCGGGGGATGTGATTGATCACGGTGATACCGACTACGTAATCCCCGATGTGATCGTGCGCAAGCATGAAGGCCGGTGGCGGGTGGAACTGAACCCGGAAATTGCCCCGCGCATCCGGGTGAACGCCAGCTACGCCTCGCTGATTCGCCGGGCCGACAGCAGCGCCGACAACACCTACCTGCGCGACCAGTTGCAGGAAGCCAAGTGGTTCATCAAGAGCCTGCAGAGCCGCAACGAAACCCTGCTGAAAGTGGCCACCCGCATTGTCGAGCACCAGCAAGGCTTCCTGGACCAGGGTGAGGAGGCCATGAAGCCCCTGATCCTGTCGGACATCGCCCAGGCCGTGGAGATGCATGAGTCCACCATCTCCCGGGTAACCACCCAGAAGTACATGCACACACCCCGGGGCATCTTCGAGCTGAAGTATTTCTTCTCCAGCCACGTGGGCACCGCCGAAGGCGGGGAGTGTTCCTCTACCGCAATTCGTGCCATGATCAAGAAACTGATTGCAGAGGAAACCCCGAAAAAGCCGTTGAGCGACAGCAAAATTGCGGCCATGCTAGGGGAACAGGGTATCAACGTGGCCCGGCGCACCGTGGCCAAGTATCGGGAGGCCATGCACATACCTCCTTCGAACGAACGCAAACGACTGGTTTAACGTTTACCAAATAATCACCGGGGCACGAAGCCCTGGCACTCAGTCCGGCGGAACGCCGGCATGATGACAACAGGAGACGCCAATGCAACTCAACATTTCAGGCCATCACGTAGAACTGACCCCTGCACTGAAGGATTACGTCAACACCAAGTTCGAGAAGCTTGAGCGCCACTTTGACCACATCAGTAACTGTCAGGTGACGCTGGAAGTTGAGAAAGTTCGCCAGATGGCCGAAGCTACCCTCCACGTTGTGGGTGGCGAGGTTCACGCAAAGGCTGAAAACGAGGATATGTACGCGGCAATCGATGCCCTGGTGGACAAGCTTGACCGCCAGATCCTCAAGCACAAGGAAAAGAACGTAGACCGGATGCACGGTAACGGCTAAGCGCCTTCAGGCGCAGGCTACCGGGTAATTCAATCGAACGAGCTGCGGCAGGGCTACCGGCCGCAGCCTTTTTTTTACGGGTTCACAGTTAATCCATGAGCGATACATCCCTGACCATCGACAACATCCTGGCCCCGGCACTGACGCTGTGCCAGGTACCGGCATCCAGCAAGAAACGGGTGTTGGAGTTTATTGCCGAGCGGATTCACTATCAGGACGAGACTCTCAACGATAACGACATCTTCAACAACCTGGTGTCCCGGGAGCGTCTTGGCAGCACAGGTATCGGGCAGGGTATCGCCATACCCCACTGCCGCCTGGAAGGCCTGGATCGGGTAATCGGAGTGTTGATGACCCTGGCCGAGCCGGTGGACTTCGATGCCATCGACAACCAGCCGGTAGACCTGGTGTTCGCCCTGGTTGTGCCCAAAGAAGCCACCAGCGAGCACCTGGAGCTGTTGAGCCAGCTTGCCGAACGTTTCAACGACAGCGCATTCTGCGAGCGCCTGCGCAAATGCCAGGATGCCGACTCCCTGTATAAGGGCATGACCACCGACAGCCAGTAACCGAGGGCTGTCAAAGTACGGGAGAAGCCTAACCATGAAGCTGATCATCGTCAGTGGCCGGTCCGGGTCGGGCAAGAGTACGGCACTGCACGTACTGGAAGACCTGGGGTTCTATTGCATAGACAACCTGCCCATCGGCCTGCTGTTTCCCCTGACCCGGGAAGCCGTGGCCCACGAGGCCCCCGGCCGCCTGAAGAAAATGGCGGTCAGTATCGATGCCCGCAACCTGTCTGGTGAACTGGCCAATTTCGAGGACATCTACCAGCGGCTGGGTGATACCGGGATCGAGATCGAAATCATCTTCCTGGATGCCGACGAGCAATCCCTGCTGCAACGGTTCCACGCCACCCGGCGCAAGCACCCCCTGAGCGACGACAAGACCTCCCTGCGCGAAGCCATCAGCAACGAGAAACAGCTGCTGGAACCGCTGTCGAAGCTGGCCGACCTGTATATCAACACCACCGGCCTATCCATGTACGAGTTGCGCGACATGGTGAAACAGCGGGTGGCCGGCCGCAAGGAACAGGAAATCGCCCTGCTGTTCCAGTCATTCGGTTTCAAGCACGGCGTGCCGGTGGATTCCGATTATGTATTTGATGTGCGCTGCCTGCCCAATCCCTATTGGGACACCAGCCTGCGCAAGCACACCGGCACCGACCAGCCGGTGATCGATTTCCTGGAGCGGGAACCCCTGACCGGGCAAATGGTGGACGACCTCACCGGTTTCCTGAACACCTGGCTACCGCCCTTTGCCGACAGCAACCGCAGCTATATGACCATTTCCATCGGCTGTACCGGTGGCCAGCACCGGTCGGTGTATGTGTGCGAGCAGCTGGGAGATTACTTTCGCACGCAGTACCGCAACGTGCAGGTGCGCCACACCGAGCTGCCCCACCTGCAAGCCCGGGGGGAGATCTGAGCCGCCATGATCTGCCGCCCCATCACTATCATCAACAAGCTCGGGCTGCACGCCCGGGCGACCAACAAGCTGGTGACCACCGCCTCCCGGTTTGACAGCAAGATCACCCTGAAGGCCAAGGGCCGGGAAGTGGATGCCCGCAACATCATGCAGGTGATGATGCTGGCCGCCAGCCAGGGTACCGAAGTGGAGCTGGCCGCCGATGGCCCGGACGAACAGGAAGCCATCGACGCCCTGGTTGCACTGATCGACGACTATTTCGGCGAGGGTGAATAAAACTTCGCCATTCACCTACAAGTCTTCCTCACCTGTGTAACCTAACTCCGCTATAATACAAAGGTTTTCTGATCGCAGGTGGTTTCATGACCGACATTCTGGAAAAAAGTCAGGCCCGACAGCGGCTTCGCTCCCTCAGTGAGGCCCTCGACAGTGGTGCCCTCAAACAGGTAGCGCGCATCCTGAATGGCGGCCTGAGCCCCAGTGATATTGCCCACCTGCTGGAATCTTCCCCGCCACGGCAGCGGGTTTTGCTGTGGAAGCTGGTCGACAAGCAACTGGAAGGTGAAGTCCTCCAGTACATGTCGGACGACATCCGGGCCGACTTCCTGAGCGAGTTCAACGCCCAGGAACTGGCCAACCTGCTGGAAGACTTCGAATCGGACGACCTGGCCGACTTGCTGCAGCAGTTGCCGGATACGGTGATCCAGGAAGTCCTGGATACCATGGACGAGCAGGACCGGCAGCGGGTAGAGGAAGTACTCTCCTACCCGGAAGACACCGCCGGTGGCCTGATGAACACCGATACGGTGACGGTGCGCCCGGACATCACCATTGACGTTGTTCTGCGGTACCTGCGCCGGCACCGTACCCTGCCGCCGATGACCGACAGCCTGATTGTGGTCAGCCGGCGCGACGAATTTATCGGTATTCTGCCCATTACCCGCATGCTGGTATCCAATCCCGGCGCAACCGTGCGGGAGGTTATGGATACCGACATAGAGCCGATTCACGTCACCCTGTCCGACACCAAGGTTGCCACCCTGTTCGAGCGCTACGACCTGATCTCCGCGCCGGTGGTGGATGAAAGCAACCGGCTGCTCGGCCGGATCACCATCGATGACGTGGTCGACGTTATCCGGGACGACGCCGACCATTCCCTGATGAGCATGGCCGGCCTGGATGAAGACGAAGACACCTTTGCCCCGGTGATGAAAACCACTAAGCGCCGGGCCGTCTGGCTGGGCGTAAACCTGATTACCGCCTTTACCGCCTCGGCCGTCATCGGCCTGTTTGAAGAAACCATCTCCAAGGTGGTGGCCCTGGCGGTACTGATGCCTATCGTGGCCAGCATGGGCGGTATTGCCGGCAGCCAGACCCTCACCCTGGTCATCCGCGGCATGGCCGTGGGCCAGATCAGCGGCGCCAACGTAGGCTGGCTGCTGAACCGGGAGTTTCTCTCCGGCGTACTCAACGGCCTGTTATGGGCCCTGGTGGTGGCGACCGCCGCGGTGCTCTGGTTCAACGACTGGCTGATTGGTGCGGTAATTGCCGCTGCCCTGGTGATCAACCTGGTAGCAGCGGCCCTGGTGGGCACGGTGTTGCCCCTGTTCCTGAAATCCCGGAACATTGACCCGGCGCTGGCCGGCAGCGTTATCCTGACAACGGTAACCGATGTTGTCGGTTTCATGGCCTTCCTGGGATTGGCCACCCTTTTCTACGCCTGACAGACAAGCCTGATTGCCATGACAGACCAACACGAAGACCAGTTCGAGGAAGATTTCGGCCCCAGTAAATCCCAGCTCAAACGGGAAATGCACGCTCTGCAGGAACTGGGCAAACGCATGCTGGACCTGAGCGATGAACAACTGGCCTCGCTGACCATCAGCGAAACCCTGAAAGCCGCCATTGTGGAATCACGCCGGATTAACCAGCGCGAAGCCCGGCGCCGGCACCTGCAATACATCGGCAAGGTGATCCGCCAGGAAGATGACCCTGAAGCGGTGAGCCGGGCCATTGATGCCTTCCACGCCGGCAGCGAGGAACACACGCGCCGGCACCACCTGGCCGAGCGCTGGCGCGACCGGATGATCGCCGAAGGCGACAAGGTCGTGGGCGAGTTTATCGACTACTGTCCGACCGCCGAGGTGCAGCATCTGCGCAACCTGGTGCGCAACGCCCGCAAGGATGTGGAGAAAGAGAAGAATACCGGCCAGTCCCGAAAACTGTTCCGCGCCCTGCGGGAATGGATCGACGACGCCGAGCAGCAGTAATCACGGTGGGGCGCAACGCCCCACCGCTTTACAAGCGCCGGTGCTGCCACACCGGCATGCGGGTTCTCAGCTGTTCCAGCCGCTCCAGGTCCAGGTCGGCCAGCACCACGCCGGGGCCCTGCTCTATTTCGCAGACCACCTCGCCCCAGGGATCACAAATTAAGCTATGGCCGTAGGTTTTTCGGCGTTCGCTGTTCTGGCCACCCTGACCGGCTGCCACCACCCATACCTGGTTCTCGATGGCCCGGGCACGAATCAGCGCATGCCAGTGGGCATCACCGGTCTGCCAGGTGAAGGCGCTGGGCAGGCACACCCAGTCAGACCCTTGCTCTCGTAGCGCCCGGAACAGCTCGGGGAAGCGCAGATCGTAGCAGATCGCCAACCCAAGCCTGCCCGCCGGCGTATCCACGGTAACCACCTGCTGCCCGGGCTCGAAGCTGTCTGACTCCCGGTACTGGCCGTGGGCATCGTCCACCATGGCATCGAACAGGTGGATTTTGTCATAGCGGGCGACTTCGTGGCCCTGGTCGTCGTATACCAGGCAGGTGGCCCGCACCCGGTCCGGAATATCGCTGCCGTCAGGCCGGTTCGCCAGCGGCAGGGAGCCGCCGACAATCCAGAGCTTGTTTTGCCGGGCCTGGTCAGCCAGGAAACGGCGGATGACCGGTTCCGGCCCGGCCTCCTGCTCGCCGCAGCCACGCATCTTCGCCGTGGCCAGTACCGCAAAGTTCTCGGGAAGCACGGCCACCTTCGCGCCCTGCCCTGCGGCTTCGGCCAGCAAGCGCCCGGCTTCGTCCAGGTTGGCTGCAACATCGTGGCTGCTGACCATCTGTATGGCGGCTACCTGTGTCATCCTTCCCTCCTTACTGTTCGGCAGTATCAAAGACACTGCGCAGATCAACTTCGGGTTCGCTCCAGCTACCGGTGACACTGTAGGTGGCGCTGGTCAGTTTACTCAAAGGATCACCCAGGATCTTGTCCAGCACAAACAGGGCGCCACCAATCGGTGCACTGGCCCCCATCAGTATGGCAGCCAGGGGCAGGTTCTGGGTAACCGGTAACACCACCACCAGTCGCATATCCAGGCTTTCATCGGCCATGTTGGTGGTGCCGTTGATCTTGAAGGCACCGGACGGGCCCACCAGTTGTAGCTCCGGGTCCATGGTAACCAGCCCGTCACTGATGCGGGCCTTGCCGGAAATGGCATCAAAGGCCACGCCCCGCTCGTACAGGTCGGAAAAGTCCAGACGCAGACGGCGCCACAGAGTGTCGGTGTTCAGCAGGTTGAAGACCCGGAACAATTGGGCCGAGTTGTTCTGCTCCAGGATCACGCCATCGTCCAGCCGCACGCTGACTTCCCCGCTGAGCGCACTCAGGCCGATATCATTGGGGCCGCCAGGCCAGTCAATATCCAGCTCCACCGCCGTGGCCTGGTTGGTCAGGGGGATGGAGCTGCCGGTGAGGGCTTCCAGGTCTTTCAGGGCACCGCCGGTCAGCTGGCCCTGAAAGCGGGTGGTTTCCCGGTCATCCACGACCCGCCAGACCATGTCACCTGCCAGTTCCAGGGCACCCAGGCGGCCTTCAATCGCCTCCACATTCAGCTGGTGCGGGGCCGGGCGCAACCGGAAGCTCCAGCTGCCCGCCGACTCACCCCCAAGCTTGAGGTTACTGATGCGGCCGTCCACATCCGGCCAGCTGCCAATATCCAGCTGGCGGAAGGCTTCCAGCTGTTGCTCCAGGGTCAGCAGCTCAGGCGCTTGGTCCTGTTCGGTTGAAGCGTCCTCCCGACTTAGGTGCAGGGTGTGCAGGTCGACCTCAACCACGCCGTCGCCCTGCGGAATAACAACCCGGCCGGCGGCCCGTTCCGACTCGGTGTTGACTACCCAACGGTCGCCCAGGTTCAGGGCGCTGATGGTGATATCGGTGAGCCGGTGGCTGCCCAGGCTCAGATAATCAAACCGCAAATCCAGTGCCGATTCTTTCCAGAGCAGGTCCAACGCCATCCGGTCTTGCCAGTCTCCGGTAATGCGCACACCTTCCTCAACAAAGGGATCGACACGGGCTTCCAGTTGCGCGGTTTGCCCGGCGGTTTTTGCCAAAGGCTCGGGCCAGTCCACGTTCAGGCCGGCCAGGTCAGAGGTCATCTCGATGGCGGACGGGCCATTGGCATCCACCCGCATCCGGGCCTGGTAATCCAGTGTGCCATCCAGGCCAAATCCGGTTCCTTCAGGCTGTCCCAGCTTGTCCAGGAAGGACGGCAGGGACAACTGGCCGGCCTGCCGGATGGTGAGGGCTTCGGCACGGCCGGTTTGCTCGAACGACAGGGTAACCGGCTGATCCATAAAGAGGGCATTCACCGGGCCGCCGGAGAAACCCTGTTCGGTGTGGTAGGTCAGGTCGGTGCGGATATCCCTCCAGGCCAGGCCTGGCCCGGGCAGACGGAAACCGCCGTTCTCGGTGCGAACCCGGGCCTTTACCTCGGTGTTGGCACCGTCCTGCAGCGGAATCTCGATGTTCAGGCCAAGACGGTACTGGCCGGCAAATTCAGCACTGCTGACGGCCGCCCCGGCCAGCTCACCCAGCGGGCTGTTGGCCATCCACCAGGGCACTGCATCACCCGGCACATCCGACGTGACATCCACCAGCACCCGGGTCGGCTGTTGGCCGGTTGCCGGCACAACCTGTACCAATCCATCGCGGACGTCGAGCCCTCCGGTCCGGGCACGGTTCAGGGTTACCCGAGTGTCGGCATTCTGTACTTCCACCCGGCCCGCGGCGGCTTCCACTTCCGGCCAGCGGTCGTCGTAGCGGACCCGGGCATTGTCGAATTCGTACCACATGGAGGATACAAAAGAACCTTTTGGTGCACCGGAATCAATCCGGCCATGGCCATAGTATTCGCCACCGGTAATGTCGGCTTCGGTAATGCGGGTCGTGAGCCATTCATAGAGCCCTTCGTTCACCACTTTTGCGGGCACAAACTCCGCGAGCATTCCGGCCTGGCCATTCTGCACGCCGACCCGAAGGCCCAGGTAGTCATCACCGGCCCGGTCCAGGCGCAGTTCAAAGGCGCCGGTCAGGCGGGTGTTGTCCTGATAGGAAAACTGCAGGTCGTCCGCCCATACCCGGGTGATATTGCCGGCTTTTTCCCAGGCTACGCGGCCGGTCATGGTGTTCAGGGTCCAGCTCCCGGTATACAAACCTGGAAAGCCAAGGGTCGCGGGTTCGTTATTATCCAGTTCAACAAAGCCCTGATCCGCCGTCAGCTGCAAGCGGCCATTGAGGCCGGATGCACCCGGTGCGCCCCGCCAGGGTTTTACCCCCAGGTCCCGGATTTCCCCGGACAACCTGAAATCCCGGGCCTGCTCCGGTAACTCCAGCAACATATCGTCCAGGTAACCGGTGGGACGATAGTGGTCGAGGGCATCATCGGCTACTTGTGGCAATACCGAAAGTGAGCGAACCAGGCGACGTAGCGGCCCCAGGGGCAGCGCATCCGCCACCAGCGCGGAGGCACCAGGCTGGTTCAGCAGGCGCACACTGAACGGTTCCACCTGGTCGCCATCCCATTGCCACTGCAATTGCTGCAGCATCAGGTCGCCGCCCCGGCGCCAGCCAAAGCGGGTGCTGATGTCTTCCAGCGGAGCCAGCGACGCCATGCCGACTCCCAACTGAAGGTACGGGGTCTCCAGCGTGCCCTGTATCTGCTGCAAGGTGCCGTTTTCAAACGTCAGCCAGGCCCGGCCGCCCAGATCGAAACCTTCCACCCGGATGCCGCGCCAGCTCAAGTCGTCGATCAGGCCATCAAACAGGCGGCCCGAATCCACGTCTACATACAGCTGGCCGGTAAAGTCGCCCCGGAAAAAACGCTGCCCTACCAGCGCAAAGCTGGCCAGCTGGGTGGCCGTGCCGCTTTGCATGGCACGACCGGAAGCCTGGAACAGCCCACGGGTATACAGCAAATCAAGTCTGGGAATATAGAGATGGCGCAGGTCGTCCTCGTTCTGGCCGATGGCCAGGCTGACCCGGGTAATCCGTACCTCCGGCTCCGACAACCACTGGCCCGCCAGCTTCAGCCACTCCCGGGCTGCCCCTTCATTGAGCGGTTCCAGTTCGGCCATCTGTTCGACCGGGTCCGAGAGCTGGTCTCCGGGAGCCCGAATCAGGGTAAGCGCCAGGCCATCGGCCTCGAAATCCTCGAACACCAGCCGAAGCCGTGATACCGACGCCAGGAAATCCAGCCGCAGGCGCAGGTGTTCCAGCTCGGCAATGGTGCGGCCGGAATCGGGATTGGAGAGGGTCAGTCCGGAGGCGGCCAGGGACGGGTCGAGCCAGTTCCAGCTGGAGGACAGCCGGGTAATATCTACATCCAGCCCGGTCTGGGCAGATATTTCAGCCCCAATACGATCGGAAAAGCGGTCGACCTGGGCGGTCAGTTGCCGGCCGATGCCGGCATACAGGGCAAGCAATACCAGAACCACCAGGATCGACCACCAGACGGCGCCTGCAATCAGCTCCAATAGCCGGCCAACCGGGCCGCTTTTGGGCAGCTCCGGCTGATCGGTGTTCTGATCGCGGCTCGACATATGGCAGAGAACTCCCCGGCTGGTTCCGCCGGTCAGGCGTCAGAGCAGAACCACATCGTACTGCTCCTGGCTGTAGAAAGGCTCTACCTGGAAGCGAATGGTCTTACTGATAAAGGTTTCAAGGTCGGCCACGTTGTCGGATTCTTCGTCCAGCAGCCGGTCTACCACTTTCTGGGACGCCATCACGAGGTAGTTTTCCGCCTCGTAGGCCCGGTTGACCCGCAGGATCTCCCGGAAAATTTCATAGCACACCGTTTCGGCCGTTTTCAGGAAACCCCGGCCGTCGCATATCGGGCACGGCTCGCACAGCACCTGGCCCAGGCTTTCGGTGGTGCGCTTGCGGGTCATCTCCACCAGCCCCAGTTCCGACACGCCGGTAATCTTGGTCTTGGCGTGGTCCCGCTCGAGCATTTTTTCCAGCATGCGGTGCACCTGGCGCTGGTGCTCCGGGTCTTCCATGTCGATAAAATCGATAATGATGATGCCGCCGAGGTTACGCAGGCGCAGCTGCCGGCTTATAGCCCGCGCCGCTTCCAGGTTTGTCTTGAAAATGGTTTCTTCAAGGTTCCGGTGGCCGACAAAAGCCCCGGTGTTGATGTCGATGGTGGTCATCGCCTCGGTCTGGTCGATGATCACATAACCACCGGACTTCAGCTGCACCTTGCGGCTGAGCGCCTTCTGGATTTCATCTTCCACGGAATACAGGTCGAAGATCGGTCGCTCACCGGGGTAGTACTCAACCTTGTCGGCAAACTCGGTAACAAACTCCCGCACAAACTCCATCACCCGCTGGTAGCTCTCGCGGCTGTCGATGCGTACCTTTTCGGTTTGCGGCCGGATCAGGTCCCGGATGGTGCGGATAAACAGCGGCAGGTCCTGGTAAACAACGGCCGGGGCCTGCACCTTGCCGATCCGTTCCTTGATAGACACACTCAGCCGGTGCAGGTAGGTCATGTCGGCGATCAACTCTTCCGCCTGGGCAGCTTCTGCCGCTGTGCGGATGATGTAACCACCCTGCACGTCGCTGTCTTCGGCTGCGGCTTCCTCGATCAGGGTTTTCAGGCGGGCGCGTTCGGTTTCATCTTCGATGCGCTGGGAAATACCGACGTGGCTGACCCCGGGCATAAAGACCAGATAGCGGGACGGGATCGATAACTGGGTGGTCAGGCGAGCGCCCTTGGTGCCAATCGGGTCCTTGGTGACCTGAACCACCAGGGACTGGCCTTCGCGCAGCAGGGTGCGGATGTCGGGCACGGTTTTCGGGCCGTCTCCGCCTTCGTCGCTGGGCTGTTGGGTGCAGGCCACATCGGAGGCATGGATAAACGCCGCCCGTTCCAGGCCGATATCCACGAATGCTGCTTCCATGCCCGGTAGAACCCGAACCACCTTGCCTTTATAGATGTTGCCAACGATGCCTTTGCGGCTGGTCCGCTCGATATAGGCTTCCTGCAACATGCCGTTTTCAACCAGTGCCACCCGGGTTTCCACCGGGGTTACGTTGATCAGAATTTCTTCGCTCATGCCTGGTTCTCCTTACTGCGCGGCCAGTTCTGCCAGACCGGACAACCGGCCTGAGCGAGTAATTCGGCGGTTTCCTGTAGTGGCAATCCCACTACGGCACTGTAACTGCCTTTCAGTTCCCTGACAAAAATACCGCCACGGCCCTGAATGCCGTAGCCGCCGGCCTTATCCATCGGCTCGCCACTGGCCACGTAGGCCTGAATTTCCGGCTCGCCCAGGGTACGGAACGTTACTTCGGTGATGCTCACCCGGGACTGGCAATCGCTTCCCCTGGCGAGCGCCACGGCGGTCATGACCTGGTGGGTTTGCCCGGACAAACGGGACAGCATGCTGCAAGCATGGTCATCCGACTCCGGCTTGGCCAGGATCTCGCCGGCCAATACCACGGTGGTGTCTGAGCCCAGCACCAGGTTTTCCGGATGGCCAGCAGCAACCGCCAGGGCCTTTTCCCGGGCCAGCCGTTCTACGTAGTGTTCAGGGGATTCGCCGGCCAGCGGGGTTTCGTCGATATCCGCCGGGCAGGCCCGGTGGTTTACGCCAATCTGGCTCAGCAGCTCGGCACGTCGGGGAGAAGCAGATGCCAGGATCAGGCCGGTCATAGGGTTATCCGAGTTTGCGGTTCAGGCTGTCGAGCAGTCCAGACACGAAGGGCCAGGCGACGGCACTGGTCAGCGCCGGCCACAGGTAACTGAAGCCGGGTGTGTCGGCGCCGAACAGCTGTTTAACGAAATGCACCAGCATCTGGTTGATGCCCACTAACAGAAACACCATCAGACACTGCTGGGGCAAGGGATACATGCGCAGGCGGTGATGAACCGTCAGCACCAGGAAGGCAATCAGGGCCATGGCCATGGCGTTGACGCCCAGCGGTGTGGATTCCAGGATATCCAGCAACAGACCCAGGCACCAGGCCATCACGATGCCGAATTGAGCGGGCGCCCGGAAAGTCCAGTAAAAGACGATAAGCCCCAGCCACTCGGGGCGGAACTCGAACCAGCCCACCGGGAACCAGGAAATACTGAGCACCAGCGCCAGCACAACCGTCAGGGCAAACAGGGGGTAGCTGATCACCGACAACATCAGTTCTGCTCCTCCACTTCTCCGAGCGGTACCAGCGGGGCTTCGGCTGGCTCATCCTTCTGCTGGAACACCACCAGTACCAGGCGGCTCTGGTTCAGCCGGGCCTTTGGCACGGCGACAATATCCACAAAGGGCTCGCCCGGCTCCTTGGAAATGCTGCTGACCTCTGCCACCGGATAGCCCCGGGGAAAACGACCGCCCAGGCCCGAGCTCACCAGCATGTCGCCTTCGCGGATATCGGCAGTGTCGGGGACATGCACCAGTTCCAGTTCATCGGTCTCGCCGTTACCCAGCAGAATCGAGCGCAGGCCGTTGCGAACCACTTCCACGGGCACCGCATGGCTGCTGTCCGACACCAACAATACCCGGGAGGTAAACTGGCTGGTCTGGATCACCTGTCCCAGAAGGCCTTCGGCATCGAGCACCGCCTGCCCGGTGGTTACACCGTCGTTACTGCCTTTGTTGATGACAACCTCATGGGAGAACGGGTCCGGGGAGACCGCAACCACTTCGCCGACAATCACCCGGTCGTCCAGCACTTCGGAGGAGTTCAGCAAGCGGCGCAGTTCGTTGTTTTCAGACGCCAGGGCGGCGTATTTGAGGGCCCGTCGCTCGAGAATGAGCAGGCGGGTTTTAAGTTCTTCGTTTTCCTGCTGCAGGTCGTCGCGGCTGACAAACAGGCCGGAGAACCAGTCGCTGAAGCGGTAGGGCGCATTGCCCAGCCAGTAAACGGGGCCAAGGCCGGTTGCAATCGCGCTACGCACCGGTGCCAGCTTGTCAAAACGGCCATCGGCAGCGATTAACGCTGCCGATACCAGAATCACAAGCAGAAGTCTGAAGCCGGGAACCGGCCCCTGGACGAAGATGGTCTTAATGGCTTAGCCCTCCCACAGGGTCACCCCTCCTGGGAGAACATTCCGATGCCACCGCGATCAATGACTTCCAGCGCCTTGCCTCCACCACGGGCGACACAGGTGAGCGGGTCTTCGGCGATGATCACCGGCAGACCGGTCTCTTCACTGATGAGCTTGTCGAGGCCACGCAGCAGGGCGCCACCACCGGTCAGCACGATGCCGCGCTCGGCGATATCAGAGGCCAGTTCGGGCGGAGACTGCTCGAGAGCACTTTTCACGGTCTGGACGATCTGGGCCAGGGATTCCTGCAGGGCGTCCAGGATTTCTTCACTGTTCAGGGTGAAGGCCCGGGGCACACCCTCGGCCAGGTTGCGACCGCGAACGTCGATTTCGCGCACTTCCAGGCCTTCGTAGGCGCAGCCGATTTCGTGTTTGATGCGCTCGGCGGTGGAATCACCGATCAGGCTGCCGTAGTTGCGGCGCACGTAGGTGACGATGGCTTCGTCGAATTTGTCGCCGCCGACACGCACGGAATCCGCGTAGACGATGCCGTTCAGGGAGATGATGGCGATTTCGGTGGTGCCGCCGCCGATGTCGACAATCATGGAGCCGCTGGCTTCTTCTACCGGCAGGCCGGCACCTATGGCCGCCGCCATGGGCTCTTCAATCAGGAAGACTTCACGGGCGCCGGCGCCCAGGGCAGATTCGCGGATGGCTTTGCGTTCTACCTGGGTGGATTTGCTGGGCACACACACCAGTACGCGGGGGCTCGGGGTGATGAAGCTGTTTTCGTGCACTTTGTGGATGAAGTGCTGGAGCATTTTTTCGGTGACTACGAAGTCTGCAATCACGCCGTCTTTCATCGGGCGGATGGCGGTAATGTTGCCCGGGGTACGGCCAAGCATGCGTTTTGCTTCGGCGCCTACGGCGGCAACCATTTTCTGGGATCCGCTGGTGCGGATGGCGACAACGGAGGGTTCGTCCAGTACGATTCCGCGATCACGTACAAAAATCAGTGTGTTGGCGGTGCCCAGGTCGATGGACAGGTCGCTTGAGAACAGGCCTCGGAGTCTTTTGATCAGCATTAGTGTAGTTTCAACCTGAGAGTTGCGGTTGCGGATGTAGAAGAATCCGGCAACTTTAGCAGTGGCGCCATTTTCAGGCAAGGCGCCATCTGTGGCGGGAGCTTACCATTCTCACATTTTTGGGCGTGTTCCGGGGCCAATCTCTGGCGGGATTCTGGTAATATGTTCGGCTTGTTTCAGACAGGTGCAAGGATGCCTTGGGGCAGGGCCTTCCAAAAACCGCTCCTTACGGCACATCCATGTGGCGCTTCTGCTCCGCCATCCATGGCTCCGCAAATTTTTGGAAGGCCCTGCCCCAAGGCATCCCCGGACGGCACAGGCAGCATCAAAACAGCCAGGCTAAACCTCCGGAGATCATTGCATTAAATTGTTTTCACACTCTTCTATTGGAGGCAACGTGAGCATTTCCCGCGAGGACATCGAAAAAGTTGCCGTGCTCGCCCGCATCAAGGTGGACGGCGAGCAGGTTTCGGCTCTGGAGAAAGATCTCGGTAATATCCTGGATCTGGTGGATCAGTTGAGTGCCGCGGATACCGATTCGGTGGAGCCCATGGCGCATCCACTGGATGCGGTGCAGAAGCTGCGGCCGGATGTGGTTACCGAGACCAATCAGCGGGAGGCGTTTCAGGCGATTGCGCCGGCTACCGAGGATGGGTTGTATCTGGTGCCCAGGGTTATTGAGTGATTTGGTCGTCCATCAGAGATTTCGGGATTTATCATGCATAACAAGTCTGTAGCAGAGCTTTCCAGAGAGCTGGAGAGTGGCAGGATTTCGAGTGTGGAGCTGACTCAGCAGTTCCTGGACCGTCTGAAAACGGAAGACGGCAAGTACAACAGCTTTATTACCATCTCCGACGAGCAGGCGCTGGCCGAGGCGAAGGCCGCTGATGAGATGCGGGCTGCCGGTAAGGCCACGGTGTGGACCGGGGTGCCGTTTGCCCATAAGGATATTTTCTGCACCAGTGGCGTTCGCACCAGCTGTGGTTCGAAGATGCTGGATAATTTTGTGCCTCCTTACGACGCCACGGTAACGGCCAATTTCAAGGCGGCCGGTGCGGTGTGTCTGGGCAAGACCAATATGGATGAGTTCGCCATGGGCTCGTCCAACGAGTCCAGTTTTTATGGCGCGGTGACCAATCCCTGGGGGCTGTCCAGCGGTGACAAGCGGGTGCCGGGTGGTTCTTCCGGCGGTTCTGCAGCTGCCGTGGCGGCTCGGTTGGTACCGGCGGCGACGGGTACGGACACCGGCGGTTCAATCCGCCAGCCGGCAGCGCTGTGTGGCATTACTGGCCTGAAGCCGACTTATGGCCGGGTGTCTCGCTATGGAATGATTGCCTTTGCATCTTCTCTGGATCAGGGCGGGCCGATGGCGCGTACGGCAGAAGACGCGGCGCTGATGATGAATGTGATGGCGGGGCACGATCCGAAGGATTCCACCTGTATCGACCGGGAAGTGCCGGATTACACAGCCACCCTGAACGAGCCGCTGAAGGGCCTGAAGATTGGCCTGCCGAAGGAATACTTCAGCGACCAGCTGGCTCCGGCTATGGAAGAGCAGGTTCGCAATGCCATTCGCGAGTATGAAAAGCTGGGCGCGACGGTGAAGGAAGTGTCGCTGCCGAACGCGAAGCTGGCCATTGCGGCTTATTACGTGATTGCGCCGGCAGAGGCGTCCGCCAACCTGTCCCGGTTTGACGGTGTGCGTTACGGCTACCGCTGTGAAGATCCGAAAGACCTGATGGACATGTACACCCGCACCCGGGCGGAAGGGTTTGGTAACGAGGTGAAGCGCCGGATTCTGGTGGGTTCCTATGCCCTGTCCGCCGGTTACTTTGATGCTTATTACCTGAAAGCCCAGAAGGTTCGGCGTTTGATCCAGCAGGATTTCATCAATGCGTTCAAGGAAGTGGACGTGTTGATGAGCCCGGTATCGCCGACACCTGCGTTCAAACAGGGCGAGAAGAACACCGATCCGGTGTCCATGTACCTGGAAGACGTATTCACCATCGCCATCAACCTGGCGGGCATTCCGGCCATGTCGGTGCCGGCCGGGTTTGTTGACGGCTTGCCGGTGGGGCTGCAGATTATCGGGGACTACTTCTCCGAAGCGCGCCTGCTGAACGCCGCCCATCAGTTCCAGCAGGTGACCGACTGGCACCAGCGTGAACCCCAATAAGCCCGGATTAGGAGACGAACACATGCAGTGGGATATCGTGATCGGGCTGGAAATTCACGTTCAGCTCGCCACCCAGACCAAGATTTTCTCCGGCTCCAGCACCGCCTTCGGTGCCGAGCCCAACACCCAGGCCAACGCCGTTGACCTGGCCATGCCCGGCACCCTGCCGGTGCCCAACGAGCAGGCATTTCGCTACGCGGTGATGTTCGGCCTAGCCACCAACGCGGAAATCGGCCGCCGCTCGGTGTTCGAGCGCAAGAACTATTTCTACCCGGACTTGCCCAAAGGCTACCAGACCACCCAGCTGGCCCAGCCCATTGTCGGCCCGGGCTACGTGGACATCGACCTGGCTGACGGCAGCACCAAGCGCGTGCGCATTCACCACGCCCACCTGGAAGAAGACGCCGGTAAATCCCTGCACGAGGATTACCACGGCATGACCGGCATCGACCTGAACCGGGCCGGCACCCCGCTGATTGAGGTGGTGACCGAGCCGGACATGACCAATGCCGAGGAAGCCGTAGCCTTCGCCAAGAAGCTGCACAGCATCGTCACCTCCCTGGGCATCTGCGATGGTGATATGTCCCAGGGCTCCATGCGCTTCGACGTCAACATCTCGCTAAAGCCAAAAGGCTCCGACACCCTGGGCACCCGCACCGAAACCAAGAACCTGAACTCCTTCCGGTTCATGGAACAGGCCATCGCCCACGAAGTGGAGCGGCAGATGGATATCCTGGAAGACGGTGGCGTGATTGTGCAGGAAACCCGCCTGTACAACGGTGACCGGGACGAGTCCCGCTCGATGCGCACCAAGGAAGAAGCCAACGACTATCGCTACTTCCCCTGCCCGGACCTGTTGCCGGTGGAAATCGACGATGCCTTCATCGAAGACGCCCGCAGCCGCCTGCCGGAACTGCCGGACGCTCGCAGGGCGCGTTTCAAGGAGCAATACGGCCTGAACGACTATGACGCTGGCATCCTGTCTGCCGACGCCAAACTGGCTGCATTCTTCGAAGAAACCGTGGAACACGGCAAAGATGCCAAGCTGGCCGCCAACTGGATTCAAGGCGAGTTCTCCGCGCGCCTGAATGCGGAGGAGAAGTCCGTCGCCGAGGCGCCGATTACCGGCGCACAACTGGGCGCCATGGTGACCCGCATCGCCGATAACACACTGTCCTCCGCCGGTGCCAAGAAGGTGTTCGAGGCGCTATGGACGGGCGAAAACAACGATGTCGATGCCATTATTGAAGCCAAGGGCCTGAAGCAGGTGTCTGACACTGGTGCCCTGGAGTCCATGGTTGACGAAGTTCTGGCCGGCATGCCGGATCAGGTGGCCCAGTATCAGGGCGAGGAAGATCCCAAGAAGCGCAAGAAAATGCTTGGCGGCTTCATGGGGCCACTGATGAAGGCCTCCAAGGGCCAGGGCAACCCCAAGCTGTTCAACGAGATTCTTGTTCGCAAGCTTGGCGGTTAGCATTGGCGTGGGCCGTCTTGTTTCGGCCCCAGCCTGCGTGGTTGGGTGGTGGGCTGCGTTTGGGGCCCCTTCCCAAAAACCGCTACGAGCACATATATGTAGACCTCTTGTTGCGCAAGCCTCCCAAGCTCTCGGTGGTGTAAAAAGTTAACTGGGTAAAACTGCGCACGTATATCCGGCCTTTATGATGAGTCACTTCGGCGACTC
>NZ_JAJSPB010000024.1:0-60559 GCF_021282325.1 Marinobacter sp. G11 | reverse complement strand
TCGAATTAGAGGGGGAAAGCTACCGACGACAGCAACAGCTTAAGCAGGCTGGAAAGAGTAAAAAGTAAGACCACCCAACCGGCCATCATAGTTGTCGCGGACCGGACAAGATAGTTGACGCCAGACAGTCTACATAGGCCATACAGGAAAGGAGGGCTTCTTCGGTATCCAAGGCTTGGGATTTAAAGCGACTTTCCCAGAAATGGCCGGTGCACTCATCTTCCCGGTTGGCTTGCCTCGAAATTGGTTCATTCAGGCATTTCATAAACCAGCTCAAATCCGCCAACCGCTGCCGGAACGTTTCTGCGTACTCCTCAACTCGCCTGAGCTCTGCCGCACACAGCTCGTCACCCCGATGATAACGCTGCACCAGTGGTGGCCCTTTATAAAGGCTGCACCAGCGCGCCAGCACCCCATCCATGCTCCACGGCTCCACCTCATCCGGGCTGAGTTTCACCACCAGGTGATAATGGTTCGACATCACCGCATACGCGGCCACATCTACCGCAAACACTGATGCCAGAAGCCGGATTCGCTCTTCAATCCAGCCCCGCCGGTGCTCATAACAGCGCCCGGTGGCGCGGTCCTGCCCGCACAGGAATGTGCGGCGCACGCAGCGTGAGATCACGTGGTAGAAGGGGGTATCTGAAACGCTGACCAGTTCTGCTCTGGCTTTGGGCATGGTGGGGTCCTTGTCTTCCGTGACTGTTGACATGGTCATATCATGCATCAATAATTCGGATCTGTATAGATGTACAGTATTTTGGTGTTTTAGTGTGTTTCCCTTATTTCTGCTATTTCTCAAACTCTATTTTTGTATGTACAATAAATCCAGATGAATATTGAATTCGATCCAAGGAAGGATGAGAAGAACACTGAAAAGCACGGTGTTTCGTTAGCTGATGCCGCCAGGCTCGAATGGGATTGGGTGTGGGCTATGGAGGATTTTCGTAATGATTATGGCGAGCGCCGAATGATTGGGTATGGCCCCATAGGCGATCGTGTCTACTGTGTTGTTTACACAGAGCGAAAAGGCATCCGCCGCATAATCAGTCTTCGAAAGGCAAATCGTCGGGAGGTGAGGCTTTATGCAGACAAAATCTAAATCAGGTCGGAAGTTTACGCTGCCCTCGAGTGATGAAGAGTCTGGCATTAACGAGGGGATTGCACAAGACGCAGATACACGCGAGCTCACGGAAGAAGAGTTCCGCCGGTTGCGTCCGGTTGGTCGGCCCAAAGCGGAGACCACTAAAGAACGGATAACTATCAGACTTTCACCGGAGGTCGTTGAGCAGTTTCGCGCCACAGGCAGCGGCTGGCAAACCCGAATGGACAAGGCGCTTCAGGAGTATCTGAGAACCCACAGTCAGTCCGATATTGAGAGGTTGGGATAATGCACAACAATCGAGGGAATCTACTGCGCTAGAATTTGAGCACAGCGTGATTCATGGACAGGCACTAGCCTGACCCCCGGTTGGCCTGCCTCGCAATCGGCTCGTTCAGGCATTTCATAAACCAACTCAAGTCCGCCAACCGCTGCCGGAAGGTTTCAGCGTACTCCTCCACTCGCCGAAGTTCTGCAGCGCACAGTTCATCGCCCCGGTGATATCGCTGTACCAGTGGTGGCCCTTTATAGAGGCTGCACCAGCGCGCCAGAAACTGATCATGGACAGGCACTAGCCTGACCAGTTTCTGGCTTTCTATTTCACGGCGCCTAAGCCTAACCGATCATTGAATCATTATGGACAGGTACAGTAAGCGTCTGCATGATCATGGACAGGCACAAGCCAAGTCCGTAATTTAGATATTCCGCACTACCCGCCCTCTGCTCTTGTAGTGCTATGACCGGTCAGGCACAGGAAGGATCAAGGGTGCAGCAAACATCTATTTCCGACGTATCTGGAGTTGCTCATTCTATGGGCAGAGGCCTCCTCGTCTTCGTTTCGGCCATATGTGTACTGGCCTTTATTTTTATCTGATCATGGACAGGCACTAGCCTGACCCGATTCCCAAAGGCCCGGCGGTTTCGACCTCCGGGCCTTTGTTGTTTCTGGCCTTCGGTTTCACTGCGCCTAATTCGGCAAGCTGATCATGGACAGGCAAAAGCCAATTCCGTAGTTTAGTTATTCCGCACTACCCGCCCTCTGCTTTCGTAGTGCTATGACCGGTCAGGAACAGGAAGGATCAAGGGTGCAGCGAACATCTATTTCCGACGTATCTGGAGTTGCCCATTCTATGGGCAGAGGCCTCCTCGTCCTCGTTTCGGCCATATGTGTACTGGCCTTTATTCTAGTTCTGTTTTCGGACTTCCTTCCGCTACCGTTCGGCGGCTATGCAGACCAAAGGTTTTTTCTGGTTGCAGCAACCGGTTTGTTGGCCGCTGTGCCGTTTCTGTCCTTTACCCTTAAGTCGGCAATAAGGCCTGCTCAGTGCTTGGTTTTGCTTCCCTCATTCATGCTTTGCTTGGCCTTTATTGGGCTTGCCGCACCCTTTTGGAATCAGGCGTACACTTGGGTAGAGCCGGGTATGTACTCTTTTTATTTTATGGCCGCGATTGTATCGGGTGCCGGGCTGGCTTGGTCCGGGATCGGTACGGTCTTTGTGCGTTTTTTGATATTGATCATAGCTGCTACTTGTCTAATCTACGGCCTGACTTCAGTTAACGTTTACCTGTTTGCCATCTTTGATGGTGTAACAAAATTGATCGATTTTATTCCCTGGGGCTTCGTGAATATCCGGTATTGGAGCCATGTTGCCACCTGGTGCCTGCCGTTGATGCCGCTCGCTGTGTTGGTGGGTCCACTGAAAGATGTTCGTTCGTGGCGCATAGCCGTGCTGCTGGGTGCCGGGATGTGGTGGTGGATTCTGTTCCTGACTACCGGCCGGGGTTCTGCTTTGGGTATTGCGTTTGGGGTAATGCTGGCGGCTTTGCTGTTTGGCCGAAGGGCGTTTCCGTGGCTGAAAGTTTTTGTTACCTATCTCGCTGTGGGTATCCTTATCTGGTTGTTACTTTCTGTTCTGATTCCGACGATGTTGTCGGATGGCGGCATCCATGTCAGAACGGTTCATGCGGGTGGCTCCGGTCGCTTACCACTATTTATTGAAGCCTGGCAGATGAGCTTTCAAAACTTCCCGTTTGGAATGGGGCCACAGTCCTGGTTGACCCACGAGCGGCTCACGGCAGCATACTCCGCTGCTGGAAAGCTTGGCCATCCCCACAACATGTATCTGATGTGGGCCGCCGAATATGGCTGGGCGCTGATTGCTACGCTGGGGGTGGTGGTATTGCAGGCGATTCGTTACTTCTGGAGAACCCGTGCCGAGATGTTGGCCGAGAGTGCACCTAACGCCTCTGATGAAAAACTGCTGATGCTTGCGGCTTTCACGGCATCTGTTTCGGCAGCTTTGTTTCATGCCGGGGTGTCGGCGGTTTTCATGGCTCCGGGTTCGATGCTTGTGGGGCTATTTGTGTTGATAGCTTTCTGGGCGCTGATCGTTCCGGCCCAGCCTGCGCCGGCATCTGAGAACCATAAACGGAATAGCTCAACGCTGCAGATGGTAATTGCTCTTGCACTTTCTGCGGCTCTCGTCCTGGGCTGGATCGCTTGGGCTCAGGGTGTTTGGGTTTACCATCAGGATATGCGGGAAGATGAAGAGCTTTACTACAGTGACGTAGGGCAGGGTATATTGCCGAGGTTCTGGTTTCATGGGAATTTTCCGCGGGAATAATCTACTCGAGACTGATCATGATCATGGACAGGCACTAGCCTGCTGGCACTAGCCTGCTAGCCTGATCAAGTCTCCAAAGGCCCGGTGGTTCCGACCCAACTGATCATGGACAGGCACTAGCCTGACCAGACTCCCAAAGGCCCGGCGCTTTCGATCCCGGGTCTTTGTCGTTTCTGACTTTCGGTTTACTGCACCTATTTCGGGGTTATGGCAAAACAGCGGTGCTATCCCACCGTGAATTGTGGAAATCTGCCGATTTCAGGCGAGCGACGTTTTCGGCGGCTGCGCCGATAGTCTGATTTGAGAAAGAAGGGGAGGGAGCCTAAGCCGCTTGTCGTCGCCGTCCAGGATTTCGGTAATCCTGATAGCTATCTTCAAAGGCTGTCGCCCGGCGGCACCACCGTTCCGGGTCCAGATTCAGCCGTTCCAGAATCGGCAGCGCGTTTTCGTCAATAGCGCCCCGTTTGTCACTCCGGCTGATCCGCCCGGTGCAATCCACCAGTTCCAGGTAATCCTCAAAACTGAACAGGATGCCGCGCTGGAAGCCGTTTCGAATCATGCCTTCAAAACCCAGCAGTGGTTTTAGCGGCACCGCAAAATCATTTAGTGCCTGCTGTTCCGTTTGCCGTGCAATAGCTTCCGCCAGATCGAAGGTAGGATGAATGCGTTCTTTGATACTGGTGTGGTCGGAAGTCTCCGGTGTCTCTGCCATGGCGGCGCGGATGGGATTCAGGTCGACATAGGCCATGCAGGAGAGAAGGGCCTCTTCGGTGTCCAGCGCCTGGGATTTGAATCTACTCTCCCAGAAATGGCCCGTGCACTCATCTTCCCGGTTGGCTTGCCTCGCAATCGGCTCGTTCAGGCATTTCATAAACCAGCTCAAGTCCGCCAACCGCTGCCGGAAGGTTTCAGCGTACTCCTCCACTCGCCGAAGTTCTGCAGCGCACAGTTCATCGCCCCGGTGATATCGCTGCACCAGTGGTGGCCCCTTGTAAAGGCTGCACCAGCGCGCCAGCACCTCATCCATGCTCCACGGCTCTATGTCATCCGGGCTGAGCTTCACCACCAGGTGGTAGTGGTTCGACATCACCGCATAAGCGGCGACATCTATCGCGAACACAGATGCCAGCAACCGGATTCGCTCTTCAATCCATCCTCGCCGGTGCTCATAACAGCGCCCAGTGGCACGGTCTTGCCCGCACAGGAATGTGCGGCGCACGCAGCGTGAGATCATGTGGTAGAAGGGGGTATCTGAAACGCTGACCAGTTCTGCTCTGGCTTTGGGCATGGTGAAGTCCTTGTCTTCCGTGACTGTTGACATGGTCATATCATGCATCAATAATTTGAAGCTGTATATATGTACAGCATCTTGTTGCCGGATATAACTGGCTTATAAATGTTATTGGTTCCGGTGTTCCACTCAGTGGTATGGTTCGCGTATGATAAGGATCTTCAGAACGAAAACGTTTTATCGATGGATGCGGAAAAACGGAGTGAGCGATGATGATCTCCGCCAGGCAGTTATGGAAATGAATGAAGGTCTGATAGATGCGGATCTTGGTGGTGGAGTTTTTAAGAAAAGGATTGCATCGCACAGTCATGGCAAGAGAGGTGGCTCGAGAGCGCTTGTTGCCACCAACCTGGGTGACCGTTGGTTCTTTGTGTTTGGGTTTGCCAAGAACGAACGTTCAGACCTGTCGGCCAGGGAGTTGCGAGCGCTAAAGGCGTTGGCAGCGGATTTGTTGCAGTATTCAGACCAGGAGCTGCAGAAAGCTCAAATAAGCAAAGTGTTGAAAGAGATTACTTATGGCAACCACTGACAGAGACAACCGGCTGTTGAATGAAATTCGCGAAACAGCATTGGATCTCCATGCCGTTGGGCTGATAGGTAAACGGCGACTCGGCGAATACGAAGAGCTGTGTCGCACTGACAGTAGAGAGCTCCCGCCGGAAGAAATCCGGAATATTCGCAGCCAGACCCGTATGAGTCAGGCTGTGTTTGCTGCCATTCTTAACGTGAGTGTTTCAACCGTTCAGAAGTGGGAGACGGGTGAGAAAAAGCCTGCCGGAGCATCGCTGAAATTGTTGAACCTTGTGAGAAGAAAGGGCATCGAGATTTTGTATTTATAACTCTTATCAGCCATGCAATCGTAGACAGGCACTAGCCTGACCAAGCACTCCACCAACCATCTTTTATACTCTTTCACCAACACCCCTCCAGATTTGCGCTATGGTAAGCAAAAAGGAGGTTAGCATGCTCAAAAGGACGCTGCTTTTAATTAGTCTTTCCATTCCCGCACTCGGCCACTCTGCAGTTTACCAATGCAAGACCAACGGCCAGACGGTGTTTTCAGACCAGCCCTGTGGCGAAGATGCCCGGCGCATTCAGGTTAAAGCCCCGGCACGTATTGGCGGAGGCTCAATGCTGGGCAAGAGTGGCCAGGAATTTCTCGATCACAGGGACCGGAAAAGTGAGGTCGAAAGCATAGACCGGAGTATCGAGCGCCTGGAACGTCAGAAAGCCCGTGCAAAAATGAACATGGACAACGCGCTCATTCGCTATCAGCGGCAAAAAGCCAACGCCAACAACAACCTGGCCGGTGCCACCTGGGAAGGCTCGTTAGCTCAGGAAGCAGAGGTGCTTCGCAAGCGGTATCAGGCAGAGATTGACGGAGTTAACCGGGAAATCGACCACCTGCGTGCGGAGCGGCGGCGAATACTTCAATAACCGGGTCAGCCCCCGCTAAAGATCATGGACAGGCACTAGCTTAGTGCTAGGTCAACTAAGCTAAATCGTCCATCCCAACATCAAGCGCCTCGGCCAGGGCTTTCAGAACTTTGGTGGACGCAGTTTTGCCAGTGTTCTCAATCTGGCTGATGTATGACTTGCCAACTCCGGCCGCCTTGCCAAGGGCTTCTTGGGTCAGCCCGCGGTATTCTCGCCAGATCTTCACCGGGTGTTCTTTCCCGGTTATCAGGCGTTCGGCAATGTCTCCCGGAACGGTTTCATCCTCGCCGATGGCCAGCTCCTTCATTGCAGCGCTGGCGTCTGCAGCATCCTGCGCATCTTCAGCAAGTGCCAGCAGCTCGAGATACTCGTTGTAGGGCACCACGGCATATTCTGGTTTGCCTTCTCGTTCAATAATTTGAGCACTCATTTGTAAACGTCTCCTCTTGTGCCAACCTTCAACACCAGTACCACTAATTCACTGGGGGGCGCGAACAGGCACTTGTTAATTCCTACAGCACCTGATCGGGCTTCGTCAATTTCCTTATAAACCACATAGAACCCGGCACGTTTGTGGTGGCAGCACAGATACGCGAAGTAGGGCTCAAGAGGTGCACACCGATCGGTGAGTAGCCCAGAACGTCAGATACAGACTTCAAAAGGGGGCGGTTCGAATGAGCCTAGATTCAGAGCAGCGTTCGCCACCCATCTTTACCTCGTAATACACCTGGGTTTCAGACCCACTGAAGAATTTCTCCAAGGAGCTTGCTTTTCGTCGATACACAACGCTGGTCAGGACCATTGTTCGAGAATCCTCAATCTCAGTATCGCTCGGGTACACCGGGCGATAGGCAATCTCTCCCGCCAAACCCTGGTCTCTGAAAAGCTTTGCAGTTTGAGACTCCTGGTCCTCTTGGATACGTGTAACGTAAAGAGTCGAGGTGATTGAGCGCCCCTTCAGTTTTGATGCCAAAAATGTTTTCTCAATCGTGCAGTTTTCGAACCTCTCCAAGTGAGGAGAAAGCCACGCAGAAAATGCAAGGTTCGGTATAAGACCTAAGCTGACCAGCACAAGGAAAGAGAGAGGAATGCGCCATAAAGGCGCATTCCTTCTGCGATTACTCCAGTTTTTCGTAACTGAAGCGATCACGGATGTACTCATTGAAATACCCTCCCTTAGATGAGGCGGATAGTAGGCCGTTAAATGTAGACTCGGGGACATCGCTGTAGCGATATACACCGCCGATGGTTCCCCTCACCAAGCCCATGACCAGATCATTGTCGTTCGTAAGGTGACCGACTGAGTCAGGATATACAATGCCCGCAGCACCCCCTGGGTTATATACGGGCGACGCGATCTGCATATTACCCAGCATTGGGTATTGGGCTAAGGAGTAGCCATTGAATTTGAGCATGGACAGACACAGAGCGAAAAGGCATCTGCCGCATAATCAGTCTTCGAACTGATTATAGACAGGAAATAGTCTGAATAGCCTGCCAATTTTTTGATTGGGTCTTGGTGAGTCTTTGTTTACCATATGGCGTGTGGTGCCAGTGACGGCCCCGAAATCGATGGATGACTCTTCAAGGAAAGAAGGCGCAAAGGAATGAGCAAGAAAGTTGTGTTGCTGGGTGACTTGGGTACAGATCACCAAGGATTCCCACCCACGCCGGTTATTGCCGGCTCCCCCGATGTCCTGATCGACGGCAAACCTGTTGCCCGCGTGGGTGATCCTCTCGCCCCGCACTCCAAGCCCAAACACCCTCCCCACCCGCGAGCCATCGCTGCGGGTTCGGCAACCGTGCTCATCAACGGTATTCCTGCGGCAGTCACAGGCAGCGCGGTCTCGTGCGGGGGCGTCACTACCGGCAGTGGTAGCGTTGTGATTGGCGATACCTTCACGCCCACGCCGTTTTCGGGTATCTCACCGGCGCCGTCAAAGCCAGCTCCGCAAGCGGCCTCTCGCGCTAATCTCTCTGGCAGCGCTATTCCGGAATCACAAAGTGCCAGCGGTGTCGGTAATGGCACGAACAATGCCTCTGCAGGTGGGCCCGCTGCATCCAGTATGACGGCATCAACTCCAATCTCATCCCCAACAAAGGATCAGTCTCAGGCTGCGGTAGAGCCGGGTTACCACGTCGTTCAGAGGCCGATGAGCAAAACGGAATTGTTGAACGCCTTGTACGGAGACGCCTCGGCAAAGCCAGATCATTTTGATCGTTTGAATCCAGGCCTGGGCGGACAGCTGATGCCCGGTGAGATGGTTGTGCTGGGTGACCCTGAGGGCATGGAATGCACTCAAAAAGAAGTCGAGTTGATGGAGGTGGCGGCGCAGGTAAATGCCCAGGTTAGGTCACTGGAACAGGATGAAGCGCAGTTTCTTGTCAAATACTACGATTTATTGGAAGCCATCACCTCGACCGGTTCGGCGGGGCTGGGTGCTGGAGCCGTGATGGTTTCCAAACAGATTAGTAGCATTGAGTCGACTTTAAAGAACATCGAGCGGCTTCATCAGGACAGTTACCGGAAACATGGGCATCTCAACCATCCCGAGTTCTTCGAGAAACGGCGGGCGCTTTTCAAGAAACTGGATTTTGCTTTGGGAAGTGTGGCCCGCAAGGGGATGTCACTGGATGATGATGCAAAACTAAAGCGGGCGTTGGGATTATCGTCCAGGAGCATTGTGCATAATTGGAAGACGGCTGGGGTTGGCGGTATACCTGGGTATGCAACGCATTATGAGCGAGTGGCTCGGGGAGCAAAATATGCCCGAAATGTGGGATATCTTGGGATCACCCTGGATGTGTCTATGTCTGCGATGAAAATCAGTGAGGCATGCTCTGTGGGCGACGAGAAAGAGTGTCAGGCTGTGGCGTATAGGGAAAGTGGAAAACTAGTGGGCGCTACAATCTTTGGTGCCGCTGGTGGTGCTTTGGCGGGCGCCTGTACATTAGTGGGTGTAACCACTGCAGGAATAGGCGGTGTTGCCTGCGCGGTCATTGTTGGGGGATTGGGAGCTACAGCGGGAGGTCAGTTCGGTTCTGGTCTCGGTGAGGCTGCGGGTGAGCTTGTGCGGGAATCAATTCATGAATGACGGGAAGCTCATGAATATTGCAGAAATGATATTTCTAATTTCGATGCTCGGAGGATTTCTTCTCTTGGTTCTGATATTAACGATATTGTTTCCTAAGGTTGTGGACGTTGAAAACCGTATCGCGACACCTGGTAAGCAACTGGATAGTGTTCGTGATCTATGGGGTAATGGTCCGATTGGGCGTTGGATGCGTGTAGTTCATGTCTTTGCTTTTTTTGTATTTCGGAACCTTCCTAGGGTTGGTCCGCGGATTGAATCCAGGATGGGTGATGAAAGCGAGACGCTTCCGAGGAGCCTCAAGCTCTGGGCTGTTGTGCCAGTGTCGGCTTTTTTCATCTCGATTATTGTCTCGATTCTGGCTGCTTGGTTTCTTGGGATATTGGACTAGCCCATGCTGCTACCCTCTACAACCAGTCGTTTGGTATCAGCGTGATTCATGGACAGGCACTAGCCCGGATTTCTCATGAGAAGGTAGCGTAAGGAGGAAGGGAGCGGCTGAAAGTGCTATGGTTTCAGGACCTTACACCATCACCACTGAACCAACAGCCGCTATCCAAAATGGTACCTGAAAAGCTGACCTTCTCGCCACTTTCTCGCCGCCAAATTGAAGCCGATTTTTCCGGTGGTCATATCACCTCCGATGCTGGACTGCTCCTGCTTCGGGAAGTCGATAAACAGCACCGTCTGACTCAGCGCCTGGCCTCGGTGCTTAACGATTCACGGAATCCAGTGCTGGTTCGCCACAAGTTGGAAACCATGACTCGGCAACGGGTCTTCGGCGTGGCGGCAGGATACGAAGACCTGAACGATCATGAGGTGCTGCGTTTTGATCAGGCCCTGCAAACCGCGGTTGGCAAAGAGAGCGATTTAGCCGGCAAGTCCACGCTGTGCCGAATGGAGCAGCAGGTGGACAGGCAATCGGTCGTTAAAGCCCACGAACTACTTTGGCATCACTTTATCGAACAGCACGAGACACCGCCGAAGGAAATCGTGCTGGATTTTGACGGTACCGATATTCCGGTTCATGGTGACCAGCCCGGCAAGTTCTTTAACGCTTATTACGACCACCACTGTTACTTTCCGCTGTACGTGTTCTGCGGCCGTCACCTGCTGGTGAGCTACCTGCGCACCAGTAACCGCAGTGACAGCCGCCACAGCTGGGCCATTCTGGCCCTGCTGGTGAAGTTCATTCGGCAGTACTGGCCTGATACCCGCATCGTGTTCCGGGGTGACAGCGGCTTCTACCGTCCCCGATTGCTGAGCTGGTGCGACCGGAATAACGTGGATTACCTGGTCGGCATCAGCAAAAACAGCCGGTTGCTCAGGGACGTGGAAGCGCCGTCACAACTGGTCCGGGACACGCACCAGAAAGTCAGTAAAAAAGTCTCCGCCACTTATCGGTTTCGGTATCAGGCGCATTCCTGGAAGTTCCCTCGCTGGGTGGTGGCTCGCCTGGAAGAAGGCGAGCTGGGTTCCAACCCTCGCTTCGTGATCAGCTCCCGCTATGACGACGGTTTTAAGCTCTATTACGAACAGTACTGCGCCCGAGGCGACATGGAGAACAGGATCAAGGACCAACAGCTGTATCTGTTCGCGGATCGAACGTCGAGCGTTCAGTGGTGGACCAATCAATGGCGGCTGATCCTGTCTGGCTTCGCTTACACCTTGTTCGAGCGATTACGAGAGCACCTGAAAAAGACGCCCTTCGAACGGATGAGCGCCAGCAACCTGCGGCTGAAGCTGATCAAAGTTGGCGCGGTCATCATCCGCAATACTCGCCGAATCCGAGTGTTGATGAGTGACAGCTATCCCTACAAAGACGAACTCACGGATCTGGTACGCCGGCTTGCTCCGGGTTAGATGCCCGGGCTCCCCCGGCCCGACGCAATGGGGGAAAGGGGGCCGTGTGTCCAGGCAACAGAAATTGATCAATAATTAGCCAATAATGGCCGCACCTGAGCGGTCATGGCGGTAACCCGCCCGGTCTGCGAGACTGGCTGGGTGGCTATGAGAAATCCGGGCTAGCCTTCGCTAAAGATCATGGACAGGCACCAGTGTCCTCCATAGCAAGTGTAAACTCAGCTTTTAACGACCGGTATGGTAAATTGGCAGTCTTGAAAACAACTGACAGTTGCACCGCCAACCGGAGCCGCAATGCCCACCGCCACAGACAACCACTGGTCAATGCCACCCAACCCCGAAAAAGCACTTATGCTTGCACAACGTGCGGTGTCGGTATTTGTTTACGATGCAGTGCGCCTGGAGGGCATCAACTTCACGTTGCCGGAGGTGCAAACCTTGCTACAGGGTGTCACAGTGGGTGGGCACCAGCTGAGCGATCAGCAAATCGCGGTTAATCAGGGCGAGGCCTGGAAGCTGCTGTTTCAGATGATCCGGGAAAGGATCTTCAGTTTATCGGCCGATTGCGCGATGGCTCTGCATGCGGTTGCTGCAAGGGAAGAAGCGTTGGAGTGGGGCTGTTTTCGCAGTGGCTCCGTACTGATTGCCGGCACTGATTACGAGCCGCCTGCTGCCAGCGAACTTCCAGCACGTTTTGACCGCATGATCGATGACCTACAACACATGGATGATGTTTACGATCAGGCTGTCCACCTGTTCCTGACCATGGCCCGTTGCCAGTTTTTCTACGATGTAAACAAACGCATGGGGCGTTTTATGATGAACGGCCACCTGCTGAGCAACGGCTATCCTGCCATCAATATCCCGGCTTCACGCCAACTCGAGTTCAATGAACTTATGCTCCGCTTTTACGAGTCCGGCGATCAGTGTGAAATGAATGCATTCGTGCGTAGCTGCATGGACGAACGGGTCGTTCGTATTATGAAAGAAGAGTAGGCGGGTCAGACCCCCGGCGAGCTTACTCGTAAGTGCAGAAGTAAGCCGTATCCAACTCAGTCTTCACCTTAAAACTGGTATTCGCGGCCACCTCAAAAGCCTTTCCGGCATCGTATCGAACCCAGCTCTTACTGCCCGGCAGCTGCACAGTCAGCGCGCCACTGACAACCGTCATCATTTCCTTTTGGCTGGTACCGAACTCATACTCACCCGGGCTGATGACAAGATTCCGTGGACAGGCACTTGTTAATTCTGGGCACTTGTTAATTCTGCATTCGATCCTGCCCGTACAGGCATAATTCTCTGTGCTGGTGAGAAGACAGGGAAAGACAAGCGGTTTTATGATGAGATGATTCCACTGGCAGATCGAGAATTTACCGCCCATTTGGAAATGCTCAAGGGAGGAATCTGATATGGCAAGTTCTTTGGACACACTGCTGGCTAACGAAAAGCCGGAAGTTGTCAGGCAGGCGCAGCTAAAGGCTGATCGCATACTTATGGAGATTCGTCTCAGCGAGGTGCGTGCATTATTGCAGAAAACCCAGAAGGATATGGCGGAGGCCATGGGTGTGACCCAGCCTACGATTGCGAATATGGAAAAGGCTGGTAAAGACTTGAAGCTATCATCTATTAAGCGAAACGTGGAGAGTGCGGGAGCGAAAGTCCGTTTGGATATTGAGCTTCCTGATGGGACTCATCTGGCCATTCCTCTGTAAAAGCACTGGCTGATTTCCGTGCGCGTCATGCAATCGTCTGCAATCGTGGACAGGCACTTGTGAGCAACGGATGTGTTTTCGATGGACTGCTGACGGTCCGGAAGATGTTGAAATTGTTGATTACCACTGAGGAGGTCGCACAATGATTAGCAATGGTATGCGCCCCATTCACCCTGGAGAGATTCTACGGGAAGAGTATCTGGAGCCGCTGGAGATGAGCGTAAATGCGCTCTCGAAGGCTTTGAATGTTCCTGCGACGCGGATGAACGAGATCGTTCGTGAGAACCGGGGCGTTTCCGCAGACACAGCGCTGCGACTAGCTCGTTACTTTGGCACCAGTGCGCGGTTCTGGTTGAACCTGCAAACTGAGTTTGAGCTGCGCCAGGCTCAGCTGGGCAAAGAAGCTAAGATTGCTAAGGAGATACAGCCGCACGCTGCTTGAAAACTTGGCGTGATTCATCGTGATTCATGGACAGGCACTAGCTTTAGCCCCTCAAAAGGACGCTGCTTTTAATTAGTCTTTCCATTCCCGCACTCGGCCACACTGCAGTTTACCAATGCAAGACCAACGGCCAGACGGTGTTTTCAGACCAGCCCTGCGGCGAGCCTGACCATGGACATAAGCTGATCATGGACAGGCACTTGTTAATTCGAGCCTGACCATGGACATAAGCTGATCATGGACAGGCACTTGTTAATTAACGAGGGCATTATGGATCTCTTTGACCAATTCACCCCGCCAGAAAACCTGCTGCCTTACGATGGCGATGTCCGTTATTACGGCACGGTGATGGGGCAAGGGCAGGCGGATGATTTCTTCCGGCGTTTGCTGGAGGAAATCCCCTGGGCCCACGACGAGCTGGTGATGTTCGGCCGGCCTGTGGTCACCCGCCGTAAGGTGGCCTGGTATGGCGACCGGCCGTTTGCTTATACCTATTCAAGGGCCACCAAGCAGGCGCTGCCCTGGGTTCCGGTGCTGGCGGAGTTGAAAGCGCTGGTCGAGCAGCACAGTGGCGAGCGCTATAACTCCTGCCTGCTCAACCTTTATCACAATGGCGAGGAGACAATGGGTTGGCACAGTGATGACGAGGCCGAACTGGAAAAGCACGGCACGATTGCCTCGTTCAGTCTCGGTGCGCCCCGGCGGTTTGTATTCCGGCACAAGCAGAGCAAGGATCAAATAAAGCTAATGCTGGAACACGGTAGCCTGCTGGAGATGAAGGGAAGTACCCAGGCCTTCTGGCAGCACAGCCTCCCGGCGACGAAGACGGTGCAATCGCCGCGGATTAATCTGACATTTCGGGCTATGGTGGCATAGCGGGGTCAGACCCCCGATACATTTCGCTTTGCCAAATGTACCGGGCTGTGGGGCTTCACGCGTTAATCATGGGTAGGCACTCGCTTGGACACTAGCCTGACCCGGTCATCGACAGGCTCCAGGCGTTGCCTGTGCACTGTTGATGCCTAAGAACCATGCGCATATACTGATTCAAATACTGTTCGAGGGGGCATGCCATGCGAACTACTGAAGTTGCGAAATCCGTACGTAAACCGACGAATCTGTCGCTGGATAGTGCTCTTCTTAAAGAGGCAAAATCCCTTGGAATCAATGTCTCGCGGTCTGCAGAGGCAGGAATTGCGGAAGCAGTCAAACTTCATAGGCAGAATAAGTGGCTTAACGAAAACGCCAAGGCACTTGAAAGCTCGAATGCCTATGTTGAAGCCAACGGCTTGCCTCTTGCACGACATCGGCAGTTCTGATGTCCCGTTTCGATATTTTTGAAAATGAAGAAGGAGCAGGGTACCTGCTGGATGTACAGTCCGACCTTCTCAGTGGCTTGAACACACGAGTAGTCGTGCCGTTACTGCCCAAATCGTCGGCGCCATTCCCTGCGCAGAGGCTCAATCCGGTGTTCAGCATCAACGGCCTGGAAGTCGTCATGGCTACTCAATATATAGCCGCTGTACCGGAAACTGAGTTGCGCTTTTGCTCCGGTAGCCTTGCTGAGCTGCAGGATGAAATTGTCGCAGCACTGGATATGCTGTTTTTGGGCTTTTGATTCCACCCCACCAAATGTACCGGGGGTCTGACCCCCCCACCCCAAAATCACAAGGTAGTCAAAAACGCCGCCAGTTCCTCAACATCTCCGGTCGTTAACGGGGCGGCAATTCCAATCATCGGCGAGCTTTGCACCGCCGGTGTCTTCCATTGCGGGGGGGCAGGGCTGGCGACTTGGGGAACACTTCAACTTGGGGGTCAGACCCCCGATACATTTCACCCCGTAAAATGTTTTTGGGTCTGACCCCGCTTAGGGGGTAAGCTGGAAATATCATTCGGCAGACAAGGACATACACGCCTATGAAACTTCGCTTCCTTGGTGGTACTGGCACCGTAACCGGCTCCCGTTATTTGCTTTCAGATGACTCCCATCGCCTGTTGGTCGACTGCGGCATGTATCAGGGCGTGAAAACCCTGCGGCGGCGGAACTGGGCGAAGTTTCCGGTGGATCCTTCCACGATTGATGCGGTGGTGCTCACCCATGGGCACATTGACCATTCCGGCTACCTGCCGGCGCTGGTGAAGAACGGGTTCAAGGGCAAGATTTACTGCACCAAGGCCACCCATGAGCTGTGCAAAGTGCTGCTGCCGGATGCGGGCTTCCTGCAGGAAGAAGACGCCAAGTACGCCTTCCGGAAGAAGTTTTCCAAACACGAACACCCGGAGCCGCTGTTTACCGAGAAGGATGCCCGGGAAGCGCTCAAGCACTTCGAATCCCTGCATTACCACGAGAAATTCGAGCCGGTGAAGGGCTTTGAAGTTACCTTCACCCCGGCCGGGCATATTCTGGGCTCGTCTTGCGTGCATGTTCACCACAAAGGTGCGGACCGTACCGTGGTGTTCAGTGGTGATGTGGGCCGGCAGGATGACATCATCATGCGTCCGCCGGAGCCGTTACAGAAGGCGGACGTGTTGGTGTGCGAGTCCACCTACGGCGATCGCACCCATGGCGAGTCTGATCCGGAGCGGGATTTGGCGGAGATTATCACCAAAACCGCCGGGCGTGGTGGTATCACGCTGATGCCTGCGTTCGCTGTTGGCCGTGCGCAGATGTTGCTATACGTGGTGCACAAACTGATGGGCGAGGGAAAAATTCCCAAACTGCCGGTGTACCTGAACAGCCCCATGGCCATCAAAGCCACGGAAATCTTCATCAAACACCATAAAGAGCACAAGCTGAACCATGCCCAGTGCGAACTGATCGATGACAAAACCCAGTTCGTGCGCACGGTGGAAGAGTCCATCGAGCTGGATGCCGCCCGCTATCCCTGCATCATCATCTCTGCCAGCGGCATGGCCAGCGGCGGTCGTGTGCTGCACCATCTGAAAACCCTGCTGCCGAACCCGCGCAACAGTGTCGTCTTCGCCGGCTTCCAGGCCCCCGGCACCCGTGGCGATGCGTTGGTAAACGGCGCCGAAGACGTGAAAATCCACGGTGAATACTGGCCCGTGAAGGCTGAAATCCACAACCTGAACTCCATGAGCGCCCACGGCGACTACAACGAAATCCTGGCCTGGCTTGAGCAAGGCCACCTGAAGCCCGAACGCGTGTACGTTACCCACGGCGAAATGGTCGCCAGCGATACCATGCGCAAGCGCATTACTGAGAAATTTGGCTGGCATGCGGAGGTGCCGGAGTTGTTTGAAGAGGTGGAGATTTGACGCGGCAGGCTGAAAAACGCCGCTAAATCCAACCCTCTCGCTCCATGGCTAGCTTTTTAGCAGCAGCTCTCAGCTCATCCATAGAGCGTGTTCCCGGCCCGCTGGCAATGCCGGCGGTAACGAGAGCCTGCAGTTCTTCAACCTTACGCAATCTGTCCTGATCCTTGCGAATCAGATCCCTCACGTAATCGCTGGTATTCGAATAGCGCCCGGATTGCGCTTGCTGCTCCGCCCAGTGTTTCATGGCTTCGGGCAGGGAAATGTTCATGGTTGCCATAAAAAAGCCCTCCTGACGGTAAATTATGGCAAAGATTGCCAATCGAGGCACGTATGAATCAAATCCAGGAAACCCGCTCCCGCCGAAACCCCACCGGCGCCGTCCCGGTACCCGCAGCATCCCCATACCGCTCCTTCATCCGCTTCTGGAAATCCTCAGAACCCAGCGCCAGCCCGGCAATCGCGGAATATCGAATCTGGTCTTCCACCGCCTCCGCCATCGGGCTGGCGACAAAACTGCGATAACTCACCAGCCGCTGATCGGCATCCGGCTGCAGTTCCAGGTAACAAGGGTGAGGCACATGAAAGCGCGAACCGCTGCCGTAGGCATGGCATAAATAGCTGGACCACTGGTATTCGCCGGCGTAATCCACCATGCCTGCCTTCACCGGGTTCAACTCAATGTAGCGCTGGCATTGCAGGAAATACTCCTCGGTATCCACCAGGCAAGACTTGAACCGCCCCTCCCACAAGCCTCCGGTGCGCTCGTACCGGGCGTTGTAATACTGCGCGTAAGACTGCCCGACCGACTTCATAAAAGCCGACAGCCCGTCATCAGTCTTCGGCGTTACCAGCAGATGGGTGTGGTTGGTCATGAACACCCACGCGTGGATATCTACCTCGAACCTCTCCTGGTAGCGCGTGAGATACATCGAATAGGTGGCGAAATCAGACAAATCCTGAAAACAAACCTGCCGGTTATTGCCCCGCTGAATCACATGCTGGGGCATCCCGGCGGGACAAATCCTTGGTCGGCGGGGCATCACACATTCCTTGTGGATTAATTTGAAAGCGCAACAATCTGCCCCACCTGCGCCAAAATTTCAACCCCGGGTCAGACCCCCAATACATTTCACCTCACAAAATGTACTGGGGGTCTGACCCCGTTTTGAAAGCTGGCGGGTTGCAATTTCACCATAATGAGTTATTAATTACTCATAAAGGTTTAAAATGAGTTTTTAATAAATCACTATGTCGAAAATAAGTAGCAGGCCATATTCCAGATACAATCGAACAGCCCTCGAGCTGCTCGCTACGTCCATCCGAAGTGAGCGCCTCCGGCAAAAACTGACAGCACAGGAGCTGGCAGAGCGGGCGGGCATATCTCGAAGCATGCTTCAGCGTATCGAAAAAGCAGACCCAGCCTGCGCCATTGGTGCCGTGTTCGAGGTGGCTACGATTCTTTCGATCCCTCTTTTTGAGGAGGATCCTGCAGCGCTTGGAAGGGCTCTGGCCACTGCAAAACAGACGCTGGCCTTGCTGCCAAAGTCGGCAAGAAAACCAAGGCCGGAAGTGGATGATGATTTCTGATAACGAAGCGTATGTCTGGATCTGGCTGCCCGGTCAGGTTGAGCCGGTTGTGGCGGGCCGGCTGGAAGCGGAGAACGGTCGGCTCAGCTTCACATACGGTAAGAGTTACTTGAGCCGAATACATCGCCATGCGTTTGGCAGCCTTAGCGGGGCTAAGTGTCGCGCCGGTGCGGCTGACCTCCGTGGCCAATCGGGATATCCTACTGATCGAGCGCTTCGACCGGGAGCACACAGCCAAAGGCTGGGCCAGAAAAGCCGTGGTATCGGCGCTCACCATTCTGGGCCTGGACGATATGATGGCGCGCTATGCCAGTTACGAAGACTTCGCTGAAATCATACGGCACCGGTTCGCAAACCCCATTGAAGCCCTTCGAGAACTCTTTACCCGTCTGGTATTCAACGTCTTGTGCGGCAACACGGATGACCACGCCAGAAACCATGCAGCCTTCTGGGATGGTCGGCAACTTCAACTCACCCCGGCTTACGACATTTGCCCCCAAGGCAGAACAGGCAACGAAGCCTCTCAGGCCATGCTGATTGCGGGCCAAAACAATCTGAGCCAGCTGGCTACCTGCCTGAAGGCTGCGCCTTCATTTCTGTTATCCCCATCAGAAGCCGAAGACATCTTCGACCACCTGATCAGCACCATAAACACCCACTGGGCCGACGTGTGCGACGAAGCAGCGCTGAGCACCGTAGATGCAAACCTCCTGTGGCAACGCCAATTTCTGAACCCCTTCTCCCTGCAGCGTTCCTGAAGTCCGGGTCAGACCCAGAATACATTTCACCCCGCAAAATGTACTGGGGGTCTGACCCCCAAAGTTTGTTAACATGGGGGAAACGGTCAGGCAGGATGCAATCATGCACTACAGCTCCATACTTCCGGATGTGATTAGGCTGGCGGATGAGGCCAGTGAGAAGGTGCTTCATATCTACGAGTCCGATTTCAAGGTGCGGTATAAGGAAGACAACTCGCCGATTACCGCGGCAGATGAGGCAGCTCACGAGATCATCTACAAGGGGCTGCGTAACATCAGCCGGGACATTCCGATTCTTTCGGAAGAAGGCGCGGAGATTCCCTGGGAAGAGCGCAAAAGCTGGCGTCGGTTCTGGTTGATCGACCCGATTGACGGCACCAAGGACTTCACCCAGCGCAGCGGCGAATTCACCGTGAATATCGCCATGATCGAAGACGGCGTGCCGGTGATGGGCGTGGTTACCGCGCCGGCGTTGAAAGAAGCCTTCTGGGGCATCAAAGGCGAAGGCGCCCACATGCGCGATCGCACCGGCCGGGTGCACAGAATCCGCGTGGCAGAGCCTCGGGAAACCTTGCGGGTGGTGGCCAGCAAAAACCACCTCAACGACGAAACCCGCGCCTTCATCGACAAACTCGGCCCCCACGAAACCGTGCAGGCCGGCAGCTCCCTGAAGTTCTGCCGCATCGCCGAAGGCCACGCCGACATCTACCCGCGCATGGGGCCCACCAGCGAATGGGATACCGCTGCGGCTCATGCCATTCTTCTTGCGGCTGGGGGGCAGGTGCAAACTGTGGATGGCAAGCCGTTGGTGTATGGCAAAGAGGATATTTTGAATCCGCACTTTATTGCGGCCGGCGGGTGGTATTTTTAACGAGCGGGTCAGACCCCCGGTACATTTTGCCTCGGCAAATGTATCGGGGGTCTGACCCCGGATAACGGGGCAGAAGTTATGTACGCAATTGAGTTTGAAGCCCAGATCAAAGACGGAGTGGTCAAGATTCCCGGACAGTACGCGCGGTTAATGAATGCGCACGCTCGGGTAGTTGTGCTTATAGATAATGCCGACCAGGAAACGAAAGCGATGTCTGAGCATTCTGCGAGCACCATTGATGAGTGGAAGGATCCACAAGAGGACGAGGTATGGACATAAAGCCCGGCGATGTCGTGCTTTGCGAGTTTTACTTTTCAGACTTTCAAAAGAGCAAGCGCCGGCCGGTAGTGGTGTTGAAAGATAACTTGCCCTTTGATGATTTCGTAGGAATCCCGATAAGCAGCAAGATTGAGAAGCTTAATTCTGACGAGTCTTTGCTGGAGTCTTCTGATATCAGAGAAGGCACATTGCCGAAAACCTCCAAGGTGATGGTAAGAAAAACCTTCGTGATCTCCAAGGCTGTGGTGCAGAAGAAGTATGGTGAGCTGACAGAATCCCGCTTTGAGCAGCTGCATGGGGATTTTTGCCGCTACTTTGGCTGTTGCTGAGTTTGGATGACAGGCGCTGGCAGAAGGGTGGGGTCGGGCCTCGTAGGGCCCGACCCCTTTGTAGCCTGAAAGTTTTAAAGCGGGTCAGACCCCCGGTACATTTTGCCTCGGCAAATGTATCGGGGGTCTGACCCCGGATTGGGGAATGGGATGACCTGGTACGCGTTACAACATAAGCCTGCGCAGGGCGATCGGGCGGTTCAGCATTTGCAGAACCAGGATGTTGCCTGTTTCTACCCGAAGATTGAGGTGGAGAGGGTGAAGGGCGGCAAGCGGGCGAAGCGGCTGGAGCCGTTGTTTCCGGGGTATGTATTTGTGAACCTGGAGCAGACGAACCCTATGTGGGCGAAGCTGCGGTCTACCCGGGGGGTGATTCGGGTGGTGAGTTTTGCCAATAAGCCGGCGGCGATTGCGGATGAGGTGATTGATCACATCAAGACCAGCATGGATAAGGTGGCGGAGCAGGGTGGTATCAAGCCCGGGCAGGCGGTGGAGCTGGATGATGGGCCGTTCAAGGGCATCGGGGCGATTTTTCAGGCTTATGATGGGGAAGAGCGGGTGATTGTTTTGATTTCGTTTATGCAGAAGCAGCAGCGGGTTAGCGTGCCGGTTTCGGCGATTCGGCCATAGGTGGTGATGGGCGCTGGCTCTGGAGTAGGCAGGGAGTCTGACCCGTAGGGTCAGACCCCTTTGTCAGATTCCTTCGCAGATTCCGGTTTGCAATTTTTTACATTGTTTTTTCGGTGTAAGTCCTTGATTTTGCCTTATTGGCCTAAGGTGTCACTTGTTTGTAACACCGGAACCCGTAGAATCGCGCTGGTTTTCGAGCAAATCCTCATAACCCTGACAAGGAGTCAGTTGGGAAATCTTCCCTTCGGCGCAGCCGCTGCCTCTTTGTCCAAACGTTGAACAAGTCTTCGTATGCCCTCAAAACACTGGACCCTGGTCGGTGGGGCGGTAGCGTGCCTGACGGCGCTTTCTTACACCGCAACCACCCACGCTGCGCCCTGGATAGAACCTGGCGACAGCCGCGCGCGTTTTGCCCTGCAAAAGCTGGCGGACCGTGGCCATTTCGACCGTACGGTATCCACCTGGCCGGTGATGTGGAGCACGGTGGCGCAAGACATCAACCCAAGCGTTACCTCAGACCCAACCGCGACCGCAGGCGCCATGGCCTACCTCAATGCCGAAGAACAGGCGCAGTTCCGCACCGGCACCAAAACCGAACTCACCCTGGCGGGCAGTACCGAGCAGCCCCTGGTACAAGGCTTCGGCAATGCGCGGCAGGAAGAAGGCCAGGCCACGCTGGACTGGCAATGGCAGGGCGAACACTTTGCCATCGGCCTGTCACCCACCGTGGTGGCCAACCCCACAGACGACGAACAATACCGCTACGACGGCAGCTACCTGGCCGGCACTCTCGGTAACTGGGTATTGGGCGCCGGCGCCATCGACCGCTGGTGGGGCCCGGGGTGGCAGTCCAGCCTGATTCTGTCCAACAACGCCCGGCCCATGCCCGCCGTATGGCTCAACCGCAAGCGGGATCTATCACCAGGCTCCAAATGGCTCAGCTGGATCGGCCCCTGGAACCTCACCGTGTTCGCCGGCCAGTATCAGGACAAGCGCACCATAGACAACGCCAAACTCATCGGCATGCGCTTCACCTTCCGCCCGGTACAAGGCCTGGATATCGGCCTGTCACGCGCCATCATGTATGGCGGGGAAGGGCGGCCAGAAAACAGCTCCGCCCTGTGGGACGCCCTCATCGGCCGCGACAACAGCCAGGATGGCGCGCAGAACGACCCTGGCAACCAGCTCGGCAGCATAGACATCCGCTACGGTTTCGCCCTGGGCCACCAATCCATGGGCCTGTACACCCAAATGATGGGCGAAGACGAAGCCGGCGCCTTCCCGGCCCGCAAATCCTGGCTGCTGGGCACAGACTGGACTACCGGCCTGTTCAACACAGACCAGCAATGGTTCCTGGAATACAGCAACACCACCGCCGATGACTTCCTGGGCGATGCCATGCCCAACGTCACCTACGAACACTTCCAGTACCGCACCGGCTACCGCCACCACGGCCGCAACATGGCCAGCAGCTTCGAAGGCGATGCCGAAACCCTCACCCTGGGCGCGCACCAGTTCTTCGACAACGGCAACAACCTCTCGCTAGCCCTCAGCTACGCCGAGTTCAACAGCGACGGCCAGCTACGCGCGCAAATGCCAGACCCGGACGTGCGCTATTTCATCCCCGCCACCAACCAGAAAACCGGCATCGTCAACCTGGGCTACGGCGCCGCCTTGTTCAACGGCCGGCTGGAGCTCAACCTGCGTGGCACCGAAAAGAAAATCCAGCTGGCAGACACAGAGCTGGACCATTGGTCTGCCAGTGCCAGCTGGCGCAACCGTTTCTGACCAACGTCTGAAACCTGATTAATGCAACAACCCCTTAATCCGGCTATCATCACCGGCCTGAAAACCAAAAAACATCCCGGCATTTCAACTATGGTATTGCGTACACTCATCACCCTGGCCGCCTTGCTGGCCCTCTCCGGCTGCGCCTTTACCCCCGGCTCGCATATCAACACCAGCGGCTGGAACCCGGATTACAAAAGCCCACCCGAAGAAGACATCAGCCATCTGGTAAACATCAGCCGCATAGGGCCAGACACCCTGCGCCAGGCCATTGTTACCCAGGTGCCACCACCCGCCGCGGAACTCATCCGCGAAGACAGCGACTACCAATACAAAATCGGCATTGGCGACGTACTGCAAATCACCGTATGGGACCACCCGGAACTCACCATACCTGCCGGCTCCAACCGCAGCTCGCAGGAATCCGGAAACGTGGTTAACGAAAACGGCACCATCTATTACCCCTACATCGGCTACGTGCAAGTGGCAGGCCTGACCACCCAGGAAGTGCGGGAAGAAGTTGCCAGCCGCTTGGCGCGCTTTATTGAAACCCCGCAGGTGGATGTCTCCGTAGCGGATTTTCGCAGCCAGCGTGTCTATGTAAGCGGCGCGGTCGAACGCCCGGGTGTGTACCCGCTCACTAACGTACCCACCCGCCTGGTGGATGTGGTCAGCCTGGCTGGCGGGCTGGAAGAAGGCGCAGACTGGCGCAACGTAACCCTTACCCGGGACGGTAAAGACTACCGCCTGTCGCTGAAGGCCATCTACGAAACCGGCAACAAACTCCACAACGTACTGCTGCAGCAGGGCGACGTCATCAACGTACCTCTGGGCGACGATCAGAAAGTCTTCATGCTGGGCGAAGTGGGCAGCACCAAAACCCTGCCCATGGGCCGCAACGGCCTCACCCTGGCCGAAGCCATTTCCAATGCCGGAGGGCTGAATGAGCGCCAGTCTGATGCCACCGGCGTATTCGTGGTGCGCCGTACCGAAAATGCCGATCCAGACAGCGACCACCTCATCGACATGTACCAGCTCAACCTCAAAGACGCCACCGCCCTGGTACTGGCAGACGGCTTCACCCTGAACAACCGCGACATGGTGTACGTAACCGCCGCCCCGCTGGCGCGCTGGAACCGCGTAGTGTCGCTGCTGGTGCCGTCGTTCACCGCCCTGTTCCTGGGTGACCGTGCTGTAAACCTGGGCGACTAACCCGGTATGTTTAACCGCATACTCGTACTCTGCACCGGCAACATCTGCCGCAGCCCGGTGGCCGAAGCCATGCTCAAGGCCGGCCTGCCGAGTAAAGCGGTAGAATCCGCGGGCCTTGGCGCACTGGTAGACCACCCATCAGAGCCCAACGCAGCGGAACTGGCCCAGCAAGCTGGACTGGATGTAAGCGAGCACAAAGCTCGCCAGGCCACCACCGCCATGTTCAGGAATGCAGACCTCATACTGGTAATGAGCGAAGGCCAGAAAGCCCGGGTAGCAGAGCTGGACCCAACCGCCTCCGGCAAAACTATGCTCATCGGCCACTGGCTGCCGGGCCGGCCAGACATCCCGGACCCCTACAAAAAAAGCCGCGAAGCCTTCGCCCACGTACACCAACTACTCGAAGAAGCCGTAACCGCCTGGCTTCCCCGATTGAAATAACACCAAGAGCCACGAATGACCCAAGCAACCAACACCTCAGTGCGCAGCCGTCAGCCCGCCCAGGATAACGACGAAATCGACATCGGCTTTCTGCTCGGCAGCCTGTGGGACCACAAAATCTTCATTCTGGTACTGGCCGTTATCTTTGCTGTCATCGGCCTGATCTACGCCACGCTCTCCACACCCATCTATAAAGCGGATGCCCTGGTGCAGGTGGAGCAGAAGTCCGGCACCATTCCGGGGGCCGACATGGCGCAAGTGTTGGGCAACCAGGAACCCAGCACCAGCACTGAAGTGGAAATCCTGCGCTCCCGCATGATTCTGGGGCAGGTGGTTAACCAGACCGACCTGGATGTAAAGGTTATCCCCAACACCTGGCCAGTGATTGGTGAATGGCTCTTGCGCCGTGGCACCCGGCGCCCGGGCTTTGCGGAAGGCAGCGCCACCGTATGGGCCGGTGAAACCCTCAACATTCGCGAATTGGTTGCCAGCCACGACAGCAAAACCCTTCAACTCACTCTGCGCTCCGAAGGGCAGGGCAATTACACAATGCTGGATGCCCAAGGCAACGAACTGGGCAAAGGCCGTGTTAACCAGAAGCTCACCATTGAAAACCCCTGGCTTGAGCTCACCGTAAACGAACTCACCGCCCCGGCCGGCGCCACCTACACCGTGATCAAGCGAAGCCACCTGGCCGCTATCCGTGGCCTGCAAGGCCGCCTGGAAATCCAGCCCCGGGGTAAAGACACCGGCATTCTGCAGCTCAACATCAGCGGGCCAGACGGAAATGAACTGGTGCAAAGCCTGAACGCCACCACCAACGTGTTCCTAACCCAAAACATCGCCCGCCAGGCCGCCGAAGCTGACAAAAGCCTGGAATTCCTGGAAGAGCAGGCGCCCAAAGTGCGCGACCAGCTCAACGAAGCCGAAAACCGCCTGAACGAATACCGCCTGCAAAGCGACAGCATAGACCTCAGCTTTGAAACCCAGAACGCCCTCAACAGCCTGGTGAGCATTGAAGCCAGCCTGAACGAACTCCAGCTGCAGGAAACCGAACTGGCCCGGCGCTTTACCCCCAACCACCCGGTATACCGCTCCCTGCTGGAAAAGAAAGAACAGCTGCTGCGCGAAAAAGCCCGCCTGGAAGAACGCACCGGCAACCTGCCGGAAACCCAGCAGCAAATCTTGCGCCTGAGCCGCGATGTAAAAGTGACCCAGGAAATCTACGTGCAGCTGCTCAACCGCATGCAGGAATTGCGCCTGGCCCGGGCCGGTACCGTGGGTAACGTACGCATCCTGGACGACGCCGTAGTGCAGGGCCAGGTCGCCCCCAAGCGCAACCTGATCGTCGCCGTAGCCGGCATGAGCGGCCTGCTGCTGGCCATGATCATCGTACTGCTGCGCGCCGCCTTTAACCGGGGCATCGTATCGCCGGAACAGCTGGAAGACCTGGACCTGCCAGTTTATGCCACGGTTCCGCTGTCTGAAGAAGAAAACCGCCGCAGCGCCAAAGGCAAGAAAGCCGGCAAGCGCAAAGGTAAATCCAAAGGTGGCCTGCTGGCCGTACGCAACCCGGCAGACCTGTCCATAGAAGCCATCCGCGGCCTGCGCACCTCCTTACACTTCGCCATGATGGAAGGCAGCAACAACCGCCTGGTGATTGCCGGCCCAAGCCCGGGTATTGGTAAAAGCTTTATATCTGCCAACCTGGCCGCCATCTGCGCACAAGCCGGCCAGAAGGTGGTCGTGGTAGACGGCGACATGCGCAAAGGCCACGTACACGAAGCCTTCAAACAGGATTCCCACAACGGCCTTTCAGAAGTGCTCTCCGGCAAACTGGAATTCGCGCAAGCCGTGAAAACCTCCGAAGTAGAAGGCCTGAGCTGGGTAAGCCGAGGCAGCGCCCCGCCCAACCCTTCAGAGCTGCTGATGCAGGCCAGATTCACCGAATTCCTGGATTACCTGAGTGAACACTTCGACCTGGTAATCATAGACACCCCGCCGATCCTCGCGGTAACAGACGCCGCCATCATCGGCAAACAATGCGGCACCACGCTGATGGTCGTGCGCTTCGGGCAAAACACCCCGAAAGAAATCCAGATAGCCGAAAACCGCCTGGCTACCGGTGGTGTTACCCTCAAAGGCACCATCCTGAACGCCATGGAAAAGAAAGCGGCGACCAGTTACGGCTATTACGGCTACTACAACTACTCCTACAAATCCGAGTAAGCAGGCTACAAAGGGGGCTGACCCTACGAGGTCAGACCCCCACCAAAGCCAGCGACGAACTCAAAGGCAGGATTTTTGCCACGAAACCCACGAAAGAACACGAAAACCAAAAAAGGCTTTTGGCCACGGACACTCACTGACGCTCACGGACAAAAGCTGAAGGCTACAAAGGGGTCTGACCCTACGGGGTCAGACCCCCACCAAAGCCAGCGACAAACTCAACACCCGAGTACAGCACCAAAATGAAACTCCTAGTCACCGGCGGCGCCGGCTTCATAGGCTCCGCCGTCATCCGCCACATCATCACCCACACCAACGATGAAGTGGTCAACCTCGACAAACTCACCTACGCCGGCAACCTCGAAAGCCTGGCGGCGGTTAGCGACAACCAGCGCTACGCCTTCGAACAAGTCGACATCTGCAACCGCGCCGAAGTCGACCGCGTACTGGCCCAACACAAACCAGACGCCATCATGCACCTGGCCGCCGAAAGCCACGTAGACCGCTCCATAGACGGCCCGGCAGACTTTATCGAAACCAACATCGTAGGCACCTACACCCTGCTGGAAGCCACCCGCCAATACTGGCAGGCGCTGGAGGCCGAAAAGAAAGTCAATTTCCGCTTTCACCACATCAGCACAGACGAAGTCTACGGCGACCTCCCGCACCCAAGTGAAATACCCAACGCGGAAGAGCACCTGTTCACCGAACAAACGGCTTACGCCCCCAGCAGCCCTTACAGCGCCAGCAAAGCCAGCTCAGACCACCTGGTACGCGCCTGGCAACGCACCTACGGCCTGCCGGTACTGGTCACAAATTGCAGTAACAACTACGGCCCCTACCACTTCCCGGAAAAGCTCATCCCGTTGATGATCCTGAACGCCCTGGAAGGCAAGCCGCTCCCGGTGTACGGCAAAGGCGACCAGATCCGCGACTGGCTATACGTTGAAGACCACGCAAGAGCCCTCTACAAAGTCGTCACCGAAGGCCAACCCGGCGAAACCTACAACATCGGCGGCCACAACGAAAAACAGAACATCGAAGTCGTGCACACCCTCTGCGACATCCTCCAGGAACTCCGCCCGCAGGAACGCAGCTACCGGGACCTGATCACCAACGTAAAGGACCGTCCCGGCCACGACATGCGCTACGCCATAGACGCCAGTAAAATCCAGAAAGAACTCGGCTGGGCGCCGGAGGAAACCTTCGAAACCGGCATCCGCAAAACCGTCCAGTGGTACCTGGACAACCTGGACTGGTGCCAACGAGTGCAAGACGGCAGCTACCAGCGCGAACGCCTGGGAACAACCAATTGATTTGCCACGAAACCCACGAAAGAACACTAAAAAATCTTTTATTCTTTGTTTTTTATTTCGCGTCCTTTAGTGGATTTCGTGGCAAAAAAGGTCTTTAAATGAATATCTTACTCCTAGGCAAAACCGGCCAAGCAGGCTTCGAACTCCACCGCACCCTCTCCCCCCTGGGCACCATAACCGCCCCGGGCAGAGAAGAACTCGACCTAACCAACGAACAAGCCGTCAATAACTACCTGGCCCAAACTCAGCCAAACCTGATCATAAACGCCGCCGCCTGGACAGCCGTAGACGCCGCCGAAACTCAGCAAGCCGAAGCCCAACGCCTCAACGCCGGCTTACCCAAACAGCTTGCAGAATACGCAAAGGCCAACAAAGCACGCCTGGTTCACTACGGTAGTGATTACGTCTACCCCGGCACCGGCACAACCCCATGGCAGGAAACCAGCGCCACAGGCCCACTGAGCGTATACGGCCAAACCAAACTGCAGGGCGATGAAGCCATCCAGCAAAGCGGAGCAGACCACCTAATCTTCCGCACCAGCTGGGTTTACAGCGCCCGCGGCAACAACTTCATGAAAACCATGCTGCGCCTGGCCGAAACCAAACCCGAACTCAACATAGTGGCAGACCAGATCGGCGCACCCACACCGGCAAGGCTCATCGCCCAGGTAACCGCACTGGCCGTGCACATCCAACTGGAAGCAGGCCTTTACCACCTGGCCCCAACCGGCGAAACCAGCTGGCACGGCTTCGCCCAAGAAATCTTCCGCCTGGCCGGCAAAAACACAAAAGCCAACCCCATCCCAACCAGCGACTACCCAACACCGGCAAAACGCCCGCTGAACTCACGGATGGACGTAACCAAACTGCAACAAGCCCTAAACATCCAGCTCCCAGACTGGCAAAGCCAACTGGCGCTGACGCTCAATGAATATCTCGAAGAAATTTGCCACTAAACCCACGAAAGAACACTAAAAAATCTTTAAATCTTTGTTTTTTATTTCGTGTTCTTTAGTGGATTTCGTGGCAAAAATGTTACGACGGGGTCTGTCCCTACGAGGACAGACCCCTCTGCACCAAAATCAAAGGAAGCAAAAGTGAAAGGAATAATCCTGGCCGGCGGCTCCGGCACCCGCCTCTACCCAATCACCCGAGGCATCTCCAAACAGCTCCTACCGGTGTACGACAAACCCATGATCTACTACCCGCTCTCTGTACTCATGCTGGCGGGCATCCGGGACATCCTAGTTATCACCACCCCCGAAGACCAACAAGGCTTCCAGCGCCTCCTGGGTGACGGTAACCAATGGGGCATTAACCTCAGTTACGCGGAACAACCCAGCCCGGACGGCCTAGCCCAAGCCTTCATTATCGGTGAAAATTTTATCGGCCAGGACAACATATGCCTGGTGCTGGGCGACAACATCTACTACGGCCAGGGCCTCAGCAACATGCTGCAAGCCGCCGCCAAGCGGGAAAAGGGCGCCACCGTATTCGGCTACCAGGTCACCGACCCGGAACGCTTCGGTGTAGTGGAGTTTGACGACAACCACCGAGCCATCTCCATAGAAGAAAAGCCGGCCAACCCGAAATCCGATTACGCCGTAACCGGCCTCTACTTCTACGACAACGACGTAGTCAACATCGCCAAACAGGTAGAACCCAGCCACCGGGGAGAGCTGGAAATCACCAGCGTCAACCAGGCCTACCTGGAACGGGGCGATCTGAACGTGGAACTGCTGGGCCGCGGCTTCGCCTGGCTGGACACCGGCACCTTCGACTCCCTGCACGAAGCCAGCGGCTTTATCGAAACCCTGGAAAAGCGCCAGGGCCTGAAAATCGCCTGCCTGGAAGAAGTCGCCTTCCGCATGGGATTCATCGGCGAAGAACAACTGCTGGCCGAGGCCGAAAACCTCAAAAAGAACAGCTACGGCGCCTACCTGAAAAAACTGGTCAAAACAGCCAGGTAATAAGCCAGCTCGGATCTACATTCGGTAGATACCAGTATTAGTCATACACGAGATAAGTGATGAGTGATTTAAAATACCGCGCAGATATTGATGGTCTTCGCGCTTTTGCAGTATTGCCGGTCATCTTGTTTCACGCCGGTGCTAGCTGGTTGCCAGGCGGCTTTGTCGGGGTCGATATTTTCTTTGTAATTAGTGGCTACCTCATATCCTCAATCATTCTTCGTGAGGTGCAAGCAGGCCACTTCTCATTCAAACGGTTCTACGAAAGACGCATACGCCGAATTATTCCTGCATTGCTTGTAATGCTTCTGGTTACAGTGTCGGTTTTTCAGGTGATCAGCCTGCCTGACCAAGCAGTTAGTGTTTCGGAATCCGGCATTGCCGCGTTATTGTCGATATCGAACTTCTACTTTTGGGGTGAGTCAGGGTATTTTTCACCAACAGCGGAATTCATGCCATTGCTGCATACCTGGTCCTTGGCCGTTGAGGAGCAGTTTTACGTTGTATTTCCAATAATTCTGATCGCCCTTTGTAAGCTTCGGGTATCGATAAAGGGCTTTCTGGTTGTCGGCACGATCGCGGCCTTTGCGGCAAGTCTATGGCTCTCCGTGAATAAGCCTTCAGTTGCTTATTACCTCCTTCCCGCACGGGCTTGGGAACTCGCGATTGGTGCTGTTCTGGCGACAGGTGCAATTCCACGTGTCAAATCGGAATTTTTGAAAGAATCACTCCCAATGCTGGGTATTGGGCTGATTCTATTCTCGGTTTTCTATATTCGCAGTGACATGGCATTCCCTGGCTGGGTGGCCCTTTTTCCTTGCCTGGGCGCTGCGCTGGTTGTACACAGTGACGGAAACTCATGGATCGTGCGCAAGGTGTTGATGTATCGGCCTGTAGTCTTCATCGGGTTGTTATCCTATTCGCTCTACCTTTGGCATTGGCCCGTACTCGCTGCACTCCGCGTTAGCACTGCAAATATCCATCTTCAATTTGAATTAGCTGTTGCAGCCATTCTGGCAACATTTGTTCTTGCCTGGTTTTCATGGCGTTTTGTAGAGCAGCCCTTCCGAAAAAGAGATTTGATGCCCGCAAAGGTCAGTTTTGGAGCTCTTGGGGGGGGGGGTATTGCATTGGCGGCTCTGGCGCTGATCTCGATTGTCTATGCAGGATTCCCTGCCAGATTGGACGAACCGGCCCGCGTTGCGTTAGCGGCAGCGCAGGATGTTGACCCGTTCCGCGCCCCATGTGGTGGTTTTGATAACCGAGATGAATGTCGCTTTGGTGATACGGACTTGGCTGTTAGCTACGCAATAATTGGGGATAGCCATGCCGCAGCAATCAGGCCGGCAGTGGAGGCCTCTGGACTGATGGGAGCGCGCGCGGGCACGCTCTATTGGAAGGGTGGGTGCCCGCTTCTGGATGGTGCTAAACGATCCGATCATCCAAGAAATAACGAGTGCACAGCGTTCCGAACTAAGGTGTGGGGTGAGATTGAAAGCAATCCTGAAATCGATACGGTGATATTGGGCGGTCGATGGTCTTTTCAGCTGACTGGGTGGCTTCCAGAAAGCGGTGGTTCAAATCGCACTTTCCTTGAAGACGAGCACACTCTTAATCATTCCGTTGAAGAAAATGCGCGAGTTGTAGAGCGGTCTTTGAAGAAAACCCTTGATCGATTGGCTGCACGCGATATTAAGGTGATTGTTATTGGGGCGGTTCCAGAGCCTGGTTTTAGCGTTCCCCATACCATTGCTTTGGCACGCCATGGTGGCATCGAGGTACCTCGTGGAATTCCCAGAGGCAGGGTTGAAGAGCGCGCCGGAGTTTCTGATCAGTTTATTTCAGAACGAGTTCCAAGCCATGTTCAGTTTATATCTGTGTGGGAAGCCTTTTGTGATGAAGATTGGTGTGACATAGAGCGCAATGGAGTTCCCCTCTACTATGACGACGATCACTTGTCGCACTCCGCTGCGGTTTCCGTGGTTGCTCCCCTTATCAGCCTAAAAGAACAAGGGCAGCGTGTGGGTTCCGGAATTGCTTCTGGCAGAGTTCAGAAGCCTGACTTCCAATCAATAAGCGCACATAACTAACATCTATTTTTCAATTAGCGTCATTTAATTCTATGAAAATCACCGAAACCAAGATTCCCGCCGTAAAACTCATCGAACCCAAAGTGTTCGGCGACGAACGCGGCTTCTTCATGGAAACCTGGAACAAAAAAGCCTTCCACGAAGCCGGCATCGACGCCACCTTCGTGCAGGACAACCACAGCCGCTCCGTTAAAAACACCCTGCGCGGCCTGCACTACCAGATCAAGCAGCCCCAGGGCAAGCTGGTGCGGGTAACCCGTGGCGAAGTGTTCGATGTAGCGGTAGACCTGCGTACCAATTCACCCACCTTCGGCCAGTGGGTAGGGGAATACCTCTCGGAAGAAAACAACCGAATATTGTGGGTGCCGCCGGGGTTTGCCCACGGCTTTCTGGTCACCAGTGACACGGCAGATTTTCAGTACAAGTGCACAGATCTATACGCACCGGAGCATGAACGCTCCATCCATTGGGCAGATAAAGAGCTTGCGATTGATTGGCCTCTGGACAACAGCGCAGGACCACTTGTATCCCAGAAAGACAAACAGGCCGTTTCCTTTGCCCAGGCTGAAAAGTACCCGCAGCAAGGTGAAAGCGTATGAGCCTGGTGAAATGGATCGACTTCCAGAGCCTTGGAGACGAGCGCGGTAGCTTGGTAGCCGTCGAAATCGGCATGGACAAAGCCGTCCCGTTCGACATCAAACGTGTGTACTACATCTACCACACCGAACAAGGCGTGAGCCGCGGTTACCACGCCCACAAAAGCCTCAAGCAGGTTGCGATCTGTGTGGCCGGTAAGTGCCGCATGGTGCTGGATAATGGTAAACAGCGGGAAGAAGTCTGGCTGGATTGCCCAACCAAGGGCCTTGTGATTGAGGACCTGGTCTGGCGGGAAATGCATGACTTCAGTAAAGACTGTGTTTTGCTGGTGCTTGCCAGCGAACACTACGACGAATCCGATTATATTCGGGATTATAACGATTTCCTGAAGCAGGTGAGCCAATGAGCTTCATCCATCCACTTGCTGACGTTGCAGAATGCTCTATAGGTGAGGGCACAAAAGTGTGGCAATTTGTAGTCATCCTCAAAGGCGCAAAAATTGGTCGGGACTGTAACATTTGCGCCCAAACCCTGATCGAAGGCGATGTGGTTGTTGGTGATAGAGTTACCGTGAAATCAGGAGTCCAACTTTGGGACGGAACTCGTGCCGAAGATGATGTCTTCATCGGCCCGAATGTGACGTTCACAAATGATCCTTATCCCCGTTCAAAGCAATACCCTGATGAGTTCTCTGGCATAAGAATCTGTAAAGGCGCGAGCATTGGCGCAAATGCCACCATTCTTCCCGGTATTACCATTGGCAAAGAAGCAATGGTTGGAGCCGGAGCGGTCGTCACACAGGATGTTCCCTCGAAGGCAGTCGTTGTCGGTAACCCTGCCCGCATTATCAGGTACGTTGAAGAATGATTCCTTTCCTAGACCTAAACGCAATCAACGCCCAATACAGAGACGAACTCGTAGCCGCCGCTACCCGCGTAATCGACTCCGGCTGGTACATCCAGGGCACCGAAGTAAAAGCCTTTGAAGAAGAGTTCGCGGACTATTGCGGCAGTAAGCATTGCATCGGTGTAGCCAACGGCCTGGACGCGCTCACTCTCACCCTCAGAGCCTGGAAAGAAATGGGCAAGCTGAAAGAGGGCGATGAAGTCATCGTGCCAGCCAACACCTACATCGCCAGCATACTGGCCATCACCGAAAATCGTTTAAAGCCCATACTGGTCGAGCCGGACGAGGCCACCTTCAACCTGTGCCCGGATAAAACAGCCGCAGCCATTACCCCCAACACCAAAGCCATCGTTGCCGTCCACCTCTACGGTCAGATATCCCCAATGCCAGAGCTGATGCAATTGGCGGATAAACACGGCCTGTTGGTACTGGAAGATGCCGCGCAGGCGCACGGGGCCAGTATAGAAGGCCGCAAAGCTGGCAGCTGGGGCCACGCGGCCGGATTCAGCTTCTACCCAGGCAAGAACCTAGGCGCGCTGGGCGATGCGGGTGCTGTTACCACTGATGACGAAGAACTGGCCAAAACCATCCGTGCATTGGGTAACTACGGTAGCCATAAGAAATACGAGAATCTCTATCAGGGTGTAAACAGCCGGTTGGATGAGATCCAGGCCGCCATGCTTAGAGTCAAACTGCGTCATTTGGATGAAGAGATTCAGGGCCGGCGGAATGTGGCTGAGTATTACCTCGCGCACATTGATAATCCGCACATTCAGTTGCCCGTGCTCGAAAACCGTGAAAACCACGTTTGGCACTTATTTGTTGTGCGCTCTACCGAACGGGGAGCGTTGCAACGGTATTTAGCGGAGCAGGGCGTGCAGACATTGATTCATTACCCGCTGCCGCCGCACCAACAACAAGCATACAAGCCATTCTCGGAAATTTCGTTGCCGTTGACCGAAGAGATTCACCGCTCGGTATTAAGCCTCCCAATGGGGCCTCACCTGACTCCCGAGCAGGTGAGCCAGGTGATAGAGGCGGTCAATCGCGTCTAATGACCAACTCCAACTCCTCTAACTCTCGCGGGCTGATCCGGTCCATGCTGGTGATCGGCTCCGCCCAAGTGGTCAATATTGCCCTCTCCATAATCCGCATGAAAGTTATCGCCGTGCTATTGGGGCCGGCTGGGATCGGGTTGTTGGGAATTTACAACAACCTCAAGCAGATGGTGGGTAATGCCGCCGGGCTGGGTATGGGGTCCAGTGGAGTCAGGCAAATCGCAGGTGCGAAGGGCAATGCGGAGACGCTGAACCGGGTCAGCCGCGTTCTTCTGGCGGCCCACCTGGTACAAGGTACCTTGGCCATGGTCGCAGTATGGCTGTTTCGTGGGCCCTTGGCGGTTTGGTTAACTGGTGATGCCACACTCGCCACTGAGATTGGTTTGGTGGGCATCGCGATCCTGTTATCGCTGTTAGCAACAGCTCACACGGCGCTACTTCAGGGTCTGCGACGCATTGGAGATTTGGGCCGGGTGACCGTTATCGGTGCATTTGTGGCCACTGTGTTCGGTTTATTGGCTGTTTGGTGGTTTGGTAAAGCCGGACTGATCTGGTTTTTAATTGTGCAGCCGTTAGCAAACCTATTGGCGGCTTTGTTTTTTATACGAAGGTTGCCAAGAGAAGCCGCGACCTCGTCGATGGGCCTGAAAGAAATCTGGGCAACCTGGAAACCAATGGCGCGACTTGGTGCAGCTTTCATGGCGGGTGGTCTTGCAACAACGGGGACATTATTGCTGGTGCGAGCTCTCGTAACCCGGGAGCTAGGATTGGACGCTGCCGGCTATTTCGCCGCTGCTTGGGGCATTACTATGACCTACGTCGGTTTCCTTCTGGGTGCCATGGGAGCCGATTATTACCCGCGACTGACCGAGGTGATTCACAACCAGGATGTAGCCAATCGTTTGATGAATGATCAGGCACAATTGGGGCTCGCGATTGGCGGCCCCGTACTATTGCTGCTAATTGGTTGGGCTCCTTGGCTCATTACCCTGCTATATGCTGGTGACTTTGGGCCAGCTGCAACACTCCTGCAGTGGCAGACAGTTGGTAATGTATTCAAGTTGGCCAGTTGGGCGATGAGCTTTGCGATTGTTGCGGGTGCTCATGCTCGGATTTATTTTTTCATGGAACTCAGTTTCAATGCGGTGTTCCTGGCGTTGATCTGGTTGCTATTGCCGACGGTGGGGCTGGAAATTACTGGCGTTGCATTTCTACTGGGTTACGTAGCTTATTTTGCTACCGTCTATCTACTTGTAAGGCATCTCCGGGGCTTTCGCTGGCAAACGCTTTCACTAAAATTATTTGGGTTTCAGGTGGTTTTGTCGTTAAGCATCCTCGTTATTGCTATGAGTAGCCCGAGTTTAGGCCTTCTTATTTCACCGTTAGTCGCGGTTGTGACCGGGGTTGTGGGGGGGCGTATAGTGCTGCAAAAAACTGGGCCTGAAGGGCGGTTGGCCACTAAAGGTTATGCTCTGTATAACAAATTAGGTTGGCCAATCAGGAGCTGATAATGCACCACCTCTCCCGCATCCACATAAAGAACTACCGATCGTGTAGAGACATCGAGCTGGCATTAGGCAATTGCACGCCCATCGTTGGTTACAACAATGCCGGTAAATCTAACATTATGTCAGCCATTGCATGGCTGATATCACCGACGGCTCTGGCAGTTGGGGATTTCTATGACGCCAGTAAACCGGCCTCAGTAGAAGCAACCATTGAAGGGCTTGATGATGTACTTCTGGATAAATTAGAAGCGCAGCATAGAAACAAGTTACAACCGTTTATTGAAAACAGCACCTTGAGAATCCGCAGGGAGCAGAAAGAGCCCGGCGGCAGTGTTAGCAAAGCGGTGAAACTGGAGATCCGGGAACCTGGGCTAGCTGAGGGCGATCCGGCTGCCTGGAAGCAAAACCCGACGGGTATTTCTCAAGCGTTACAGGTGTTGTTTCCTGAACCGATATTCATTGGAGCAATGCAAGACGCTGCAGAAGATGCAACCAAATCGAAAAACGGTACAACTCTGGGCAAGCTGCTTGCTGAATTCACTAGCTCGCTTGAAAAGGAACACGGTGTCAGGTTACAAGGATTGCTGGATGATGTGCGCCAATACCTTGCGCCAGAAAGCCCTTCCAGAATTACGCAATTGAATGACTTTGACTCTCAAGCAACCTCCGTGCTCCAGGATTTTTTTCCGGGAATAAACATACATCTTGACATTCCCGTTCCTGAAATTGCATCGGTATTTCGGCAAGGCACGGTGCGGGTGAGTGAAGATGGGCGCGGCACTATCCGCGATTTTTCCAGTCTCGGTCACGGTGCGCAGCGAAGCATCCAGATGGCGTTGATACGCTACCTCGCAGATATAAAGTCGAACGGAAGTGACGAGGGCCAAAGGCGCCTTCTTTTGATTGAAGAGCCTGAGCTGTTTCTACACCCGCAGGCCGTGGAGCAGTTGCGAGCAGCGCTGACCAAGCTTTCTGAGGGGGCCTATCAAGTAGTGTTCGTCACCCATTCACCGATGATGATTGATAGAAAATCCATTGTCGAAACGAGAATAGCTAGAAAGTGCCCCTCCACGGGCCAGACAGTAGTGATGCCCAGCATGGCCGAAGCGCTGCGTAAACGTATCACCGATAATGATACTCAGCTACACACGGCATTTGATCTTGCCAACGCCAGCGCCTGGTTGTTTAGCGACAGAGTGGTCATTGTTGAAGGGAAAACCGAAAAGCGAATCCTGCCTGCACTTTACGAATCCATAAAGGGGTGCACTTTGGCTGCTGACAGAATAGCGACGGTTACCCTTGATGGCGTTGGTGGTATGAAAGGTATGTTGGGCGTGTTTAAAGAATTGGGGATAGAAGCCTTCGGTATCGCAGATTTTGACTATGCCCCAAGCCAAGCGATAAAACATGGCTTGTTATCCCGAGGGGACGAAGACTTGCGTGAATGCCTAAGCCAGATTGCTGCTATGGCAGAGAGCGATTCTGGCATCAAAATCGGCGGTGATGGCAGGCCAACGAACAAAAATGCAACCAAGAAGGCCGCGCAGGTATATGCGGAATGGGCCGCAACTGACGAAGGGAAGCCTGTCGCTGAGAAGCTGCATGAAAAACTTAAAGCTCACAATGTTTGGATCTGGCCGCAGGGTGATATAGAAGCTGTCCTTGGTTTGTCGGGTGCGAAGGACGAGCCTGAGTGGGCGGAGTTTTGTAAAAGGTTGGATGACGGTGAGTTGGGCGATGTGGCTGAGAGTTTGCCGACTGTTTGTGAGTTTTTGGAGTGGTTTTCTGACGCTCCACAACTACACGCATCTTCCCCCACTATAGTTTCGTAGTTTTGCCGGTGATGCTGGCTTATCAGGATTTTTCAAATGACGCAGGAAAGTACACAAGAACGCCCACTAGTAACATTTGCTTTGTTTGCCTATAACCAGGAGAAGTATATTCGGGAGGCGATTGAGGGGGCGTTTGCTCAGACTTATGAGCCTTTGGAGATTATTCTTTCTGATGATTGTTCGACGGATAGGACGTTCGAGATCATGAAGTCGGTTGCTGATCAATATAATGGGCCCCACAAACTATATGTCAGAAAAAATGAACACAACCTCGGGATTGCCGCTCACTTCGATTTGGTGATGAGGAAGGCCCAAGGCGATTTGGTCGTTGTTGCGGCCGGTGATGATGTGTCCATGCCTGACAGGGCATCGATAAGTGCCCAAGCATTTTTGAACGATAAGACAATCGGGTGTTTTGAGGGCGCATGCATAAATTTTTCCGGAGAGCTTCCCGACATCAAATCCTCTTCAGGATCGGCTTTCGAAATGCAGTCTTTTTCAGTTGAGGATGTTTTTGATGGAAATGCGCCTCGGTTAATAGGGGCTTCAAGGGCTTATGTAAGGTCCAAGTATACGAGCTATTCGTCTTTAATGACTGATTGTCCAGCAGAAGATACGCCCGCGCTTTTTAGATCCATCTACGGCTCAAAAGGAATGTATTTACAGGTTCCTATGGTTTTGAGAAGGATTCATGAAAATAATCTTTCCGGAATCGAAAGCCTGAGAAGTATGGACTTCGGGGTTATGGAAGCTCAATATTTCCGAGATCTTGAAGAAGCACGCGAAAAAAGAATAATTGATGAGGTTTGTTTTAAGTCATTGGGTTTGGCTTTGAAAGGGTATCTATTCCGAAAGCGTTTAAGGATTGAGGTTTATGATGGGTTTAGTAGGGATTTAAGTATAATTGATGTTTTGGTTTCGCGGTTTGTTTCAAAAAGAGAAAAGCTTAGGTGCCTAAAGAAATGGTTGGAATTTAAAAAAAATAAATGGTTAATGGGCTTCCGGTTATAAGTGGGTTTATAATTTAATTTTATTTGAGTTTTAATTCTGGTCTTATTTTTCGGTAGTTAATTTCTGTTTTTTAGATGTCTGGTTGTCACACAATACAATTATTGAAATTAGATGGTTAGCATTATGGAAAATACCCTTAAAAGGTTGGGGAACCTTCCTGGGAAGATTGCTCGCACTTATGCTGCGAGGCGGGAAAATGAATATTTGGTTCTTCACTGGGCTCGCCAAGGTGTCATTGGCATCAATTGGGGAGATAAACTGAACCCTGTTCTTGCCAGAATGATTTCAGGTAAGAACGTTGTGCATGCTTTCGACGTATTCCCGACCTCTGATCGCCCGATTTATTACATGATTGGTAGCTCTCTTGAGCATGCACAAAGGAAGAAGGCCGTAGTTTGGGGTGTCGGTTTTATAAGCGAGGAGCAAGGAATCGAACAGGCTCCAGCTGCCGTTCATGCCGTTCGTGGCTACCGGTCTATGGAGCGGCTGCAGCAGCTGGGCATTGAGTGTCCAGATGTTGTTGGAGATCCCGCTTTTTTATTGCCGAGATACTACAAGCCCAGAGACATAGGTCGGAGATATAAGGTTGGAGTAATTCCTCATTGTTATGAATTGGATCTGCCATGTGTTCAGCCAGGTGCTCTGCCTGAAGATTCGCTGCTTATTGATATCACGGGCGGTGTTTTTGATGTTATTGACCAAATATGCTCCTGTGACGAGATTATTTCCTCGTCGCTACACGGCCTGATCTGTGCAGAAGCGTATGGCGTGCCCTCTCAGTGGGTGAAGCTCTCTGAACGGCCGATTGGTGATGGGTTCAAGTACCACGACTTTTATTCATCCATTGGAAAGCAGGTTGATGGCCCGATCAGCATTCGTAGCGGTGAAGAGTGGTTGCCGCTGCTCGGGCAGTCCGAGTTGCCAGTTAGCCCAACTCGGCTGGATGGCTTGAATGATCGGTTGCTCAATGCTTGCCCGTTTTGGCCAGGTTCGAGGAACCTAAGCTGGTGAGGGACGTAAAAGTAATCTACTTGCTTGAGCATTGGTTGCCGCCAGGGACAGCCGGCTCTACAGGTGGGACGCTGTATAACTATCAATTTGTAGCAGCGTTGGCGAAGCATGTAGATGTTTCGGTCATTGCGCTGAATGCTCCTGACCCTAGTGTGCCTGAGGGGGTCAAGTTAGAAGTTTTCAAGGAGATGGGAACAGGAGTCCGGGGCGCTCGTGCTTTGAGTTGGCGCAAGACGCTTACGGCTCAGCTGCCCATGGATTCGAGCTGCACGGTTCTGATAACGACTTCAGCCACCAACGCTGTACTGGGTATTGCACGAAAAAGGGGTTTTAAAACGGTCTCGATTGTCCAGGCGTATGAAGATTTTGGGTGGTCGGTGCCGGGGGCGAATCTCAGGCAACGCATAAAAAGTCTCAAACGGTTGCTTGCGACGGGGCAGGGCTTGAAACCGAGTTTGCGTTATGCGGATACGGTGTTGGTTAATAGTAAATACATGCAGGGCCAGGTTAGAGGGCTGATTGGCCCTGAGCTCGATACTCGTTTGCTTTATCCTCCACTGACGTTGTCTTTGAATTTAAAGAACGCTTTTAACGCCAAATCAATGAACTCTGTTGGTTTTGTAAACCGGGCCGGCAAGAATGTTCAGTTTGTTGCAGAGTTGGCGAGATTGGTACCGGAGAAGACCTTCTTGGTTTTTGGACACCGTTTGCCTGATCAATTCGAGATGCCCGCCAATATGCACTTTATCGGGTGGGCCAATGATAGGGCTGAAATGTTCAAGCAGGCGTACACGTGGGTGATGCCTTCTGTATGGCATGAACCCTTCGGTTTAGTCGCTGTGGAGGCACTGTCTCAAGGCCGCCGACTTGGGGTTTCAGATCGGGGTGGATTGCCGGAGGCCGTCGGCGTTGCCGGCAAGGTTTTCAGTGATTTCGACGTAGAAAATTGGCGTCAATGGTTAATTTCTGACACACACAGGGTGGATAAGGGCATGCTCGTTTCACACTTGCGTGAATATTCCCGAGAAACGTTCGATAAGAATGTCTTCCTGATCTTTAATTCCTTGATTCCTGGAATTTCAAAATCGACCGATTGGCCTCATAGTGGCAGGCACTAGTTTGGACCAGTTACGCATCGGGATTGTGCTTCCAGACCTCCGCCCCGGCGGTGCTGAACGCCTCCACGTAAACTTGGCTGATGAATGGGCGCGTGTCGGAGTTTCAACAGAGTTTGTCTTACGGAATGCTGTCGGTGAGTTATTGGATCACCTTCCCGCATCGGCAAAAGTTGTAGACTTGAAAGCAGCCAGAGTTCGAAACGTACTTAGGCCTTTGGTTAAGTATTTAAAAGAGAGCAAACCAGACGCAATTATCGCCGCAATGTGGCCTCTAACTGTATTTGCGCCTTTAGCCGCTCGGCTAGCGGGATACCAAGGTCGCGTCATCATCAGCGAACACTCGCCTTTATCCATTGCCTACGGCCGCCATGGGCGATTACACCGGCTGGTTATGCAGTCTTCGCAGCGTTTATGTTATCCATTGGCAGATGTTATGGTTGCCGTTTCCTCTGGTATTGCAGATGATCTGTCAACATTGTCCGGCCTTCCTCGTGAACAGTTCACCGTAATTCATAACCCGGCTGCATTAGGGAAAGTCGACGTCAATGCCGCATGTCCAGAACAAATCAGTGGGCGCCCAGGGCCGATCATCCTCACCGTGGGTACTCTGAAGCCTGTTAAGCGGCATGATCTCCTGATTGAAGCCTTTGCCCGCCTGCCAGCTTCGCTTGGCGCAACCCTATGCATTCTTGGCGAGGGGCAGATGCGCGAGCAGTTGGAGCAGAAGGTTGATTGCCTCGGGCTTCAAGGCAGGGTTCTGCTCCCCGGGTTTGCGGTAGATCCAGGGCCTTGGTATGCGCATTCTGATTTGTTTGTCCTGTCCTCGGATTATGAGGGTTTTGGGAATGTGATTGTTGAGGCCATGGAGTATGGGTTGCCGGTTGTCAGTACTGATTGTCCCGTTGGGCCGACGGAGATTTTGGCTGCAGGGCAGTATGGAGCCTTGGTGCCAGTTGGTGATGCCCAAGCGCTTTCTCAGGCAATTTTTGCTGCCCTAACCCAAAAGGGCGACCAGGCCGGGCTTAAACTTCGTGCTGAGGATTTCTCCCTTCAACGCATTGCTCAAAAATATCTTGATGTAATCTCTCCCTGACTTCGCAAGGTGCCGCCCTGCCCACTTAAGACTCGATATTCCATGGCTAATACTCTTTATATTTCCTACACCGGATTGATGGATCCGCTTGGCCAGAGCCAGGTGTTGCAATATGTGCTCGCTTTGGCGAAAGACCACCGCATGACACTGCTGACTTTCGAGAAGCGTGAAAATCTCAAAGACTCGGAGCGATACAATAAGCTCAAACAACGTTGTGACTCCCACGGTGTGAACTGGCATGCGTTGACCTGGAATAATAAGCCGCCCCTTGTGGGGACAATGTTTGATATTGCCAAAGGGGCCCGACTGGCTGTTAGGCTTGCCCGTGCTTCAGACATTGATCTAGTGCATTGCCGAAGTTATATCGCAAGTCTCATGGGGTTGGCTGTTAAGCGCAAAACCGGAGCACGGTTCGTTTTTGATATGCGTGGCTTCTGGCCAGACGAACGCGTGGACGGTGGTATTTGGTCCAGGCGCAGTGCGCCCTATCGGGTTTTCAAAACGGTAGAGCGGCGCTTGTTTCTGGCTGCCGACCATGTGGTTTCACTAACGAAGTCCGGGGTAAGTGAGTTTTCAGCGTTCGAGTACCTGAGCGGCAGGGTGCCGCCGGTTTCTGTTATCCCTACCTGTACAAACCTGGACCTGTTTAAGAACCACGAAGTCCCGAGAGCTGATTTTACGCTCGGTTATATAGGTTCGGTCGGCAGTTGGTACATGTTCGAAGATGTGGCTATCGCAGTGCGCAGGCTGTTTGATAGGCGTGCCGATGCGCGCTTTCTGGTTATCAACAAGGGTGGCCACGAAAAGATCAGAGCAGAATTGCAGGCCGCCGGTGTGGATATGAACAGGGTGGAGATTCGCGAGGCGGCTTTTGATGAGGTGGGCGAACAGGTTTCGCGCATGGACGCAGGGATATTTTTTATAAAGCCGGCATGGTCGAAGCGGGCATCATGCCCTACCCGTATGGGGGAATTCCTGGCTTGCGGAAAGCCTTGTCTGGCAAATGATGGTGTGGGCGATGTGCGGGAGGACTTCGCAGCCACTAACACGGGCATTACGCTGCCAGTCACTGAGGCTGGAGGAGTTGATCTGGCAAATCTGGATACTGCCATTGAACGGCTTATTGCGCTGGCACAGGAGCCGGGCATTGCTCAGAGGTGCAGGACTGCAGCTGAGGAGCGTTTTTCGCTTGAGGGTGGCGTGGCTGAGTACAGCCGTATCTATCACAAATTGGCCGGTGATGATTCAGAGGTAAGCCAGAAATGACCAGGGAAAGGCCGTTAAGGGTGTTGTTCCTCACTCGCTATCCTCTTGAAGGTGCGTCTTCCCGCTATCGCGTGTTCCAGTATGTTCCCCATCTGGAGAAACTAGGGGTTCAGTGCACTGTGCAGAGCTTTATGGATACGGCCATGTACAGGATGACCCTTCAATCCGGCCATACGTTGAAAAAGGTCTGGGCAACGGCCAGGGCGGTCTTGGCCAGGTTGAAGGCTCTCAGCAAATGGCGCAGTTATGACGTTATCTACATGCAGCGTGAGCTGTTCCCGTTTGGGCCCCCAGTGTTGGAGCGTTTTCTAAAAAAAAATGGAGCAGTGATCTTTTTCGATTTCGACGATGCGCTGTTTATTAAAAAGCCGAGCCGCTATAACCCGATTGCAACGTTACTGCGTTCTCCTGAAAAAACGCGCGATATGTTTACAATCGCAGATTGTACTGTGGCGGGTAATAACTGGCTGAGGGATAGCGCCCGTTCAGAAGGTGGTAAGGCTGTCACGCTTGAAGTGGCAGAGGATACAAGCCGTTACCGGGAGCGGACGGATGTAGAGGCGGGTCGGCCCATTACAATCGGCTGGCTGGGCTCGCCCACCACGGTGAAGTATCTCAAATTGATTCAGGAACCCCTGCAGAAACTGGCGTCACGCTATCCTGATGTGAGGTGGGAAATCATTGGGGGCAATGAGTTTACGATGGACGGCGTTCCCTGGGTGAACACCGCATGGTCTCTGGAGGGTGAGGTTGAAGGGCTGGCGCGATTCGATATCGGCTTAATGCCTTTGCCTCAGGATGAATGGTCTAACGGTAAGTCTGGCGGGAAGGCCCGTACCTATATGGCGGCAGGCGTGGTGCCGGTGTGTGCCGGCATTGGTTACAACCTTGAACTGATCAGGCACGGTGAAACTGGTTTTCTGTGTAAGGAAAATGAGGACTGGTATCAAGTACTGTCAGAGTTGATAGAAGATAAAGCCCAGAGGGAGGGCATTTCCAAGGCTGCCAGGGCGGATGTTGAGGTTCGTTTTTCCCCGGAAAAGCAAGCACGAGCAATGGTTGATTTGTTCTATGATGTTTTGGAAGCCAAAGGTGCCACCCATGAATAAGCTTACCGCCACTGAGTTGCCGCATGCTGTGGTGATGGGGCTTTCGCCCACTGGTTTGCATGTTGTCCGGGAATTGGGGCGGCATGGAGTGCCGGTGATTGGTGTTTCTTCGGAAACGCAGGCGGGAAGTGCTTCTCGATATCTGTCTGGTAGGGTTGTCGAGCCAGACCCAGAGCGCAGGCTGAATATGCTGTGTGAGATGTTTCCGGTTTCCGAGTTTGCGGAAAAAGGAAAAAAGCCGGTACTCATTCCTACATCCGATCAGGATGTGGACCTGATTATTGAGAACAGTGAACGACTCGCCCGGCACTTTTTCTTTCAGGAGTCATACTCAGACGGTCTGGCTTCGCAGATCATGGACAAAGAGAGCTTTTATGAAATTTGCGGCTCTCAGGGTGTGGCTTTCCCCACGCTGTGGAAAGGCACGGTTTCAGAAATCCGAGGGTTACGTGACGAGTTGCGGTTTCCGTGCATTATCAAGCCAAGCCGAATTCATGAAATCAAGGAGCTGATGAAGGGTAAAAAGGTTTGGATGGTTCGGGATGAGAGTGAGCTAGAGGGAATACTCGATTCGATTCCTGACGGCAGCGTTATGCTTCTGGCTCAGGAAATTGTGCCCGGGCCGGAAAGCGAAATTGCTCTTTATTGTGGCTATTTCGATTCAGGCAATAACGCTGTTCAGCCATTCACCGCGAGAAAGCTGCGTCAGTACCCGCCCGGGTTCGGTTCTGCCTCGCTGGTGCAGAGCTCAGATGAGCATGAGTGCCGTCAGATCACCGAGAAGCTTTTGTCTTCGATTGGGTATCGTGGTATCGCCGCTTCAGAGTTCAAGCGTGATCCCGTAACCGGGGAATGGAAAATCATTGAGATTAATGTTCGGCCGTCCCTTTGGTTCTCCATCAGCTCTGGGGCGGCAAAACAGCCGGTATTGGCGGCTTATTACCGGTTGGCGGGGCTTGATGTTGCGCTGCCCGAGTTGCCGCAGCAGAATGGTGTTCGGTGGCGGTATCTTCTGAAAGATCTTTGGTCTACCTGGTTTTATAGGTCTAACAAGGACTTTATTCTTCCGCCTCCGGACATCAACACCTTGGGCGGCAGCAAAAAACGAATCTCCGCCGTTTTTTCGATGGATGATCCTAAACCTGCATTGGCTGAGATCAATAACTTTGTCGCCAAGGGTAGGCAGAGGGTGCGGAGCAAGTGACATGGTAGCGAAACTGGTAATTTCCCTGGATTTCGAGCTGATGTGGGGGGTACGTGACCATCGCACTGACCAATCCTATGGTGATGCGGTACTCGGAGGGCGCAAGGCGATTCCAGAGATGCTCAAGCGTTTCTCTGAAAGCCAGGTGAAAGCAACCTGGGCAACGGTGGGATTATTGTTCGCTCGTACCAGAGATGAAATGCTGGGCTATGCCCCTTTGAAGGAGCCGGGATATATCAATTCCGAACTGTCACCTTACGAGTTTATCCGCTCGGGTGTTGGCGCGAATGAGCGGGAGGACCCGTTACACTTTGGGCGTTCCCTTGTCGACCAGATTGCCAATACCGAGGGGCAGGAACTGGCAACCCACACATACTCCCACTACTACTGCCTGGAGCCTGGCCAAACCGTGGAAGACTTTTCTGCGGATATTGAGTCTGCCAGCGCTATAGCAGGTGATGCTGGCCATACTTTCAAATCGATTGTGTTTCCCCGAAACCAGATGATGGATGACCACGTGACGTGTTGCAGGGAGCATGGGATAACTGCATTCAGGGGGAATCCACCCACTTATCTTTACCGCCCCAGGTCAGGTAAGGAAAACACGCTGGCTGTTCGTGGGCTGCGGCTTCTGGATGGCGTTTTCCCGGTATCCAGCTCCCTTTCTTATAATGCGCCTGCCGTACAGGATGGGGTGGTGGACGTTCGGGCCTCCAGGTTTTTACGCCCGTGGAACCCGAAGATGCCGCTCTATTCCAAGTTCCATGTGCAAAGGGTAAAAGCTGAGATGGAGCATGCAGCAAGGTGTGGTGATACCTACCACCTGTGGTGGCATCCTCACAATATGGGGAGGAATATGGAGCAGAATTTGAAGCAATTGGATGACGTACTGGCGAAATTCCGAACGCTCCGTGATCAATTTGGCATGGAAAGTGTCACCATGGCCGAACTGGCCTGAATGCAGTTGGGCCTGAAAGGGCTTGATAGGATAGTTACATACTGATGCTTCCATACGCAGCGTTTTACTTTTTTTTGGTTTTTGCAGCCAGCCTGAAAGTGTCAAGAGGAGTGAATTTTCTTTTCTTGGGCGTGTTTGGTTTTGCTCTTCTGCTTTTTATGGGGACCAGGTACTGGGTTGGGTGTGATTACTTCGGGTATCTGATGCGGTTTGACCGGATTGATTATTCCGGTGATGTAAGCGCTTATGCGCTGATGGAGGAGCCCGGGTTTCACCTCCTCAATTTTCTGGTTCACTCCTTAGATCTCGAATATGTCTGGCTGATATTTTTCTCATCCTTGATCATTGTTTTATGCATGATCAGGTTCAGCCTTTTGTATCCGCGCTCGTTGATGGTTCTGGCGCTTTTCTTTCCAGTACTTGTAGTGCAGCTGGGAATGTCAGGATTGCGCCAAGCAATTGCTGTCAGCCTTCTGATGCTGAGCCTTGTTTATTTTTGCAAAGGCAACAAAATTGGGACGGCGGTCGTCATACTGTTGGCAACAACTTTCCACCAGTCGGCTGCAATGTTTCTTCCAATCGCGTTTCTGGCGGGAAGGGATGTTTCTGCTAAAAAGCTGTTGATCATTTTTCTGCTGGCATCGCCTCTGGTTGCTCTCCTCTTGGGCGATCGTTTGTCTGTGTACCAGGATCGGTATATTGACCAGATCTATGGTGAGGTTTCGTCCGGTGGGGCACTGATCCGGTTTGTTTTGCTCTTGATTCCGTGCGGGATGTTTTTCTGGAAACAGAACCAGTTGAAGGAGCGCTACCCGGATCTCTTTCCGATGATGAACCTGTTTATGCTGATTACCATCGCGTTGATTCCTGTTGCTGTGATGTCCTCCATTGCGCTTCACCGGATTATTTATTACGTGATGCCGGTTAGCATTTTGGTGTTTTTGTATGCTTCGCCTTTGGTGTTTTCTCGTAGGTTTGTGAAAGTTGCGATCTATGCTCCGGTATTGATGTATGGGGTTTATATGGTGGCATGGTTCTCTACTTCGCGGCATGCAAATATCTGCTACGTGCCGTATCAGAGCGAATTGATTATTTCTGGTCCAGAGTATAGGTCCAATTTTTAAACGATCTCGCTCTGATCTGTCACTCAGGTGCTAAATGAAGAAATTTTTATGGCTGGAAGTAATGAGGGGGGGGCGGCCATCTGGGTGCTTCTGCACCACGCGGTCTTGACGACAAATGCGTTCTTTGAGGGTGTGGACTACCCGTTTTTCGCTCGGGGTTTGTTGGGAGTAGATTTCTTCTTCGTCCTCTCTGGCTTTATCATTGCTTTTGCTTCTTCGCGGATGCTTGCAAAGGGTAAAACGCTTGGTGAGTACTTTTCGCACAGACTCGTCAGAATTTATGTTCCGTATCTGCCCGTTGGCGTTGCACTGTATTTTGCGTACCAACTTCTGCCGGAGCTGAGTGCGGCTGATCGAGAAATTGGCTTGCTAACCAGTTTTACGCTGCTACCGACCGTTGAGGCTACAGCGCTCAGCGTTGCCTGGACGCTCAAGCATGAGTTGCTTTTTTATCTGCTGTTCGCGTCGATTTTCATATCGAGAACGCTGTTCATATGCGTAATGGGGAGCTGGTTACTCGCAATCCTTTTCTTGCGGCAGTTGCTTGACGTTCCTGATTCGGGTTTTCTTCAGGTTCTTTTGAATCCTTTGAACCTTTGGTTCTACGTTGGAATGGCAGTGTTTCTCTGTCCGCAATTCCGCTTGAGCCGAATTGTATATTGGGCGGGCTTTTTGGTGTTGGCGACCGCTCTTTATGTATTAGTGATAAATGGATTCAGCCGGATCTACATCGGGCTGGTGTTTGCCGCTATGATTGTTCTGTTCACGAGGGTCGAGAATCTGGAAGTGCCGGCCCCTCGGCTTCTTCTGTATCTCGGTGCAGCTTCGTATTCTGTGTATCTCGCGCACAACCCGGCTCAGTCTGTTATTGCTCGAATCCTTCCGATGCTTTCCGAAAACTGGTCCCCAGTTTTGGCATTTTGGGTTATCTCTGGCGCGTCTCTGGTCGCCGGAATTATCTATTTTGCTTTTTATGAAAAGCATGCTGTTGCTTGGTGCAAATCGAAAACTAACGAGTATTTTCGGGCGAAGGCTAAGAGTTTCGAGGTTGAGCCGGCTCGAGACTGATTGATGACTAAACCATGTTTGTAGTCTCCAAGGTTGCTATAGCACTGATGTCGCCTCTGGGCGCATCGTTATTTGGCGGACTGCTTGCGCTGCTTCTCGCGTTGGTAGGTCGTAAGCGCCATGCTTTCTGGTTTGGTATCTTAGCGTTGCTCTGGCTGTGGTTCTGGTCTCTACCTGCCGCCAGTAACTGGGTTCGCGGCTATCTGGAAGATCAACACCCACCAATAGCGATTCAAGAAGTGCCCCAGGCTGAGGCTATTGTGGTTTTGGGCGGCGGTGTGTCGCCTGCCGGCCATGGCGACCTGTATCCGAATCTGGAATCCGGTTCTGATCGAGTCTGGCATGCTGCCCGGCTGTACCATGCTTCTAAAGCACCATTGGTGCTGCTGACCGGTGGCAGCGATCCTTCGCACAGTGCTGCGTCTGAAGCGGAAGCTATGGGCCAGTTTATGCAGGATCTCGGAGTTCCCGGCCAGGCGATGGTTCTGGAAAACCGGAGCCGGAATACTACCCAGAATGCGGAATACTCCGCGGAGATACTGGCAGAGCAGGGTATTAGCAGGATTCTTCTGGTCACTTCTGCCTATCACATGCCAAGGGCGAAGGGATTGTTCGAGGCTCAGGACCTGGAGGTTATTCCTGTCGCTACCGACCATGAGGTGCTGTCCAGGCCTTTGTGGCGAAACCTGCTCCCTGAAACCAGTGCGCTGGATGGGAGTAGCCGGGCGATCAAAGAGATTGTCGGGCGTTTGGTGGGGCGCTAACTATCTCTTCCGTATTTTTTGTGTCTTTTCGTGGTTTTCGTGGCCAATAAATTCTAAAAGGTTCTCTGATGCTCTCTGCTGATAATCGGCGCTACCCGCAACTTCTCGACCAACTCCCCAAACAACCCAAAACCTGGCTAATCACCGGCGCAGCCGGCTTCATCGGCTCCAACCTTCTGGAGCACCTGCTGAAGCTGAACCAGCGCGTAGTAGGCCTGGACAACTTCGCGACCGGTTATCGGCGCAACCTGGATGAGGTTCGCAGCCTGGTGTCTGCAGAGCAGTGGGCGCGGTTTCAGTTTATCGAGGGCGACATCCGTAATCCGGAAGATTGCGCCCGGGCCTGCGAGGGTGTGGATTATGTGCTGCACCAGGCGGCACTGGGTTCGGTGCCCCGGTCTTTGAATGATCCCATCACCACCAATGCGGCCAACATTACCGGTTTTCTGAACATGCTGGTGGCGGCGCGGGATGCGGGGGTGAAGAGTTTCACGTATGCGGCGTCCAGCTCCACCTATGGCGATCACCCGGCGTTACCGAAGGTGGAGGAGAACATTGGCAAGCCGTTGTCGCCTTATGCGGTCACCAAGTATGTGAATGAGCTGTATGCGGAGGTGTTCGCCCGCAGTTACGGCTTCAAGGCCATTGGCCTGCGTTACTTCAATGTGTTCGGCAAGCGCCAGGACCCGGATGGCGCCTATGCCGCTGTAATCCCGAAATGGACCGCCGCCATGGTGCGGGGTGAGGATGTGTTCATCAACGGCGATGGCGACACCAGCCGGGATTTCTGCTTTATCGAAAACGCGGTGCAAGCCAACCTGCTGGCGGCCACGGCGGAGGATTCTGCCAAGAATGAGGTTTACAACGTGGCGGTGGGTGATCGCACCACGCTGAATGATCTGTTCGCGGCGCTGAAGAGTGCCCTGGCGGAGAATGGCGTGGTGTATGACAAAGAGCCGGTGTACCGGGATTTTCGGCCGGGGGATGTTCGGCATTCTCAGGCGGATATTGGAAAGGCGGCGAGTAAGCTGGGGTATGCGCCGGAGTTTCGGATTCGGGCGGGGATTGCTAAGGCTATGCCTTGGTATCTGGAGCATTGAACGGGCAGGCGGGTGCGCTTTTGAAGCCGGTGGTTTTTCTTACGTCTAATACCTCCTGGTATTTGTATAACTTTCGCGCGAGCACGATTCAGGCGTTGCTTGCGCAGGGTAACCGGGTGATTTGCCTGTCGCCGCCGGATGACTTCAGCCAGCGCCTGGTGGATGAGCTGGGTGCGGAGCACATTGCCTTGCCGCTGGATGGCAAGAGCACGGGCGCGGTGCAGGAGTTGCGCAGCCTGCGGTTTATCTGGGCGGTGATGCGCCGGTACCGGCCGGATTTTGTGTTCAACTTTACCGTGAAGATGAACATTTATTGCGGCCTGGTGTGCGCGCTGCAGAAGATTCCGTTTGCCAACAACATTTCCGGCCTGGGTACGGCGTTTATTCACGATTCCTGGCTATTCCGGCGGGTGCGGCAGGTGTATGGGCTGGTGAACCGCCGGGCTCGGCGCTTGTTCTTCCAGAATGAAGAAGATTTGTCGGTTTTTCGGGATAAGGGGTTGCTGGGGGATACGCCCTATACCCTGTTGCCCGGCTCCGGCGTGGATTTGCAGCGGTTTCAGGCCTCGCCCCTGCCAGAAGGCGGGCCGTTCACCTTTATTATGATTGCCCGATTGCTGGGGGATAAGGGCGTTCGGGAATACGCCGAAGCCTGCCGGCAGCTGAAAGCCGAAGGGCTGGATGTGCGTTGCCTGTTGGTGGGGCCGCTGGGGGTGAGTAACCGCACGGCGATTTCCGAGGAGGAGGTTCGCCAGTGGCAGGCCGAGGGCATTGTGGAATACCCGGGTGCCACAGACGACGTTCGCCCGTTGATTGAGCAGGCCCATGTGCTGGTGTTGCCCTCTTACCGCGAAGGCATGCCCCGCACCGTTCTGGAAGCCGCCGCCATGGGCCGCCCGGCCATAGTGACCGACGTACCCGGCTGCCGCCATGCCATAGAGCCGGAGGTGACCGGGTGGTTGTGTGAGGTGCGCAGTGCGGAGTCTTTGGCTGGGGTTATGCGGCGGGTTTTGGGGATGGATGCTGCTGAGGTGCAGAGTGCTGGGGAGGCGGCTCGGGGGAGGATGGAAGAGCGGTTTAGTGAGGATTTGGTGGTTGGGGCTTATTTGGGGTGTTTGTGATTTTCTTTGTTCGTGTTTTTTCGTGGATTTCGTGGCAAACAATCAATAAAGAAGGGTAGGGGCAAGCCCTATAAAAGGAATTCCAATTAACTCCAGGGAACAGGAGGCACCATGAAAAACATCATCATCTGTTCAGACGGAACCTGGCAATCGCCGGAGTCCGACACCTCCACCCACGTTCTGCGCCTGGCTGAGGGCATTGCCCCGGAAGACGCCGCTGGCCACAAGCAGGTGGTGTTTTACGACTGGGGTGTGGGTTCGGAGGGGGACAAGTTCTCTGGCGGTATTACCGGCAAGGGCATCGACAAGAACATTCAGGATTGCTACCGCTTTGTGGTGCACAACTACGAGCCGGGTGATGCGCTGTATCTGTTCGGGTTCAGCCGCGGTGCCTATACCGTGCGTTCGCTGGCGGGGCTGATTCGCAACTGCGGGATTTTGCGGCGTGAGCATGCCGAGAAGGTGGGCCATGCCTATGCCCTGTACCGCAACCGCGGCCCGGCCTCTGCCCCCGGGCGGGAGAAGGCGGAGACCTTCCGCAAAAACTACGCGGTGGCGGATGTCAGCCGTATTCATTTTATCGGCGTGTTCGATACCGTCGGCGCCCTGGGCATTCCCGCGCCGTTTCTGGGTACCCTGGGTACCAGCCGCTACCTGTTCCACGACACCGAGCCCAGCCGCATCATCAACCACGCCCGCCATGCGGTGGCCATAGACGAAAACCGGCAAGATTTCGAGCCTACCCTGTGGAGCCCCAAGGCGGGGATTGATTTGCAGCAGGTGTGGTTTGCCGGTGTGCATACCGACATCGGCGGTGGCTACCCGGACCACGCACTGGGCGATATCCCCGGCGAGTGGATGGCCCGCGAAGCCCAGGCCTGCGGCTTGGGGCTGGAACCCCACTTCCTCCTGCGCCTGAACCCGGATTATGCAGGGCGGCAGCATAATGAGTACAAGGGCTTCTATAAGGCCATGGGGCGCAAGCATGTGCGGGCGGTGGAGCCGGTGGTGCATGAGAGCGTGCGGCGGCGGTGGGAGGATGATTCGGTGCCGTACAAGAGCCCCGGGTTGGGGGAGTTGGTTGGGCGTTTGGGGTGGGGTGGTGTGAGTTTGGTGGGTGACTGTTAAAGACTTTTTTTGCCACGAAATCCACTAAAGGACACGAAAAAATAGGAATACTTTGGTTAGAAAAAGGAATTTCAATAAACTCCAGGGAGGGAGATGTAAGTGCCCGTAGTTTTCAGACTTCAAGGATTCAAGTTCTTTTTCTATATTCGGGTACTGTTAGAAGCGGTGCAGGCAAATCAGAAGCTTTTGGAGGATGCGTGGCATGACTATTTCGCCTGAGAAAGTCTGGTTTGATGAGGATAACCTTTGGGTTTTGTTGTCCGATGGCCGAACGGTTGGTGCGCCGCTGGTTTGGTTTCCCCGTTTGTTGAGTGCTGATAGTGCAAGCCGTGAAGCTTTTGAGCTGAGTGTTCATGGTATTCACTGGGATGCCCTGGATGAAGACATCAGTGTGCAGGGGCTGTTGGCTGGGTTGGGGGATCAGGCTCACCCAAAGCGTGAGAGTGTGGCTTAGTTTGTGCGCCAAGCGGGTGGGCGTTGTGAATTTTTGCCACGAAAACCACTAAAGGACACGAAAAAATAGGAATACTTTGGCTAGAAAAAGGAATTGCAATTAACTCCAGGGAGCAAGGAAGCGCTATGAAGAGCATCATCATTCGTCCGAAATTTGCGTTACAATGTCTGACAACGTAAGACAAATGGAGCGCGTCATGAAAACCGAGATGCTTAGTGCCCGTATAGACCACGATACCAAGGTTGCGTTCTCGCATATTTGTGACGAGGTTGGCCTTAGCCCGTCACAAGCCATTAAATTGTTTGCTCGTGCGGTTATTAATCACGGCGGGATTCCCTTTGAGATCAAGGTGCCGCAGCCGAATGAAACGAGCACTGCTGCTATGCAGGAACTCAGGGAAGGGAGGGGGCACCGCGCGGAGTCGCTGGATAGCCTTTTAGAAGAGCTCACGGATGGCAAAATCGCGCATGCACAGCCTTGAATACTCAACCCAGTTTAAAAAAGACTTCAAAAAGATAACGAAATTGCCCATCCCGGATATTGTCGAGGTGGGACGCATTATCTCTAAGCTGCAGCGTGATGAGCCACTGGAAGACAAGAATGTCGACCACGCTCTGACCGGCAACTGGCATGGTTTCAGGGATTGCCACATCAAGCCAGACCTGGTTTTGATCTACAGGGTTGATAACGGCACGCTGCAGCTGGCGAGAATTGGCAGCCACAGTGAGCTTTTTTAGAGAAAGCCTGGTCAAGAAAAGGAATTCCAATTAACTCTAGGGGGGGAGGTGTGGATTTGGTGGGTGACTGCTAAAGACTTTTTTGCCACGAAATCCACTAAAGGACACGAAAAAATAGGAATACTTTGGCTAGAAAAAGGAATTCCAGTTAACTCCAGGGAGTAAGGAAGCGCTATGAAGAGCATCATCATTCGTCCGGAATTTGCGTTACAATGTCTGACAACGTAAGACAAATGGAGCGCGTTTACGCAATACCCCCCGATGCGCAGCATTTTCATCTTTTTAGTACTGATGAGGATCTAAAAGCGCATTCGTCATACACTGCAGCCAAAGGCGGTGACCCAAATGCCGCACTTGAGTTGATCGAGGATCTTGCTTTCGATTTTCTGTACGGTCTTCGAAGAGAGTTTCCAGAGGGTGCGATATTTGTCTCGCCTTTTGCGAGGGAGGCATCGGGTGATAATGCGTTGCCGCTTATTTTATCGCTCATGGCTGCAGAGATATTCAACGGTGAAAGTGAAACCGATATCGTTCAGCTGCAGCGTGTTTTTCATACAGGTGCTGATCCGATGGAGAGGCTGCGCTTGCGGCCATCGTTTGAAGGTGCGGTGAAGAGCGGTGCTCATTATGTTCTGGTTGACGATGTTACGAGCATGGGAGGCACTCTGGCAGAGCTTGCGAATTATCTGCTGCTCCATGGAGGGCAGGTTCTTGGTACACTGGTGTTAGCTAACGCTGGTCGTTCTAAGGATTTTCGGCCAGCTAAACAGCATATAAGGCTATTACAGGAGCGTTTTGGAGATGAAATCAGACAAATCTTCGGAATACACACGTCCGCCCTCACAGCTAACGAAGCAGGATATCTCGTCGGCTTTCGAACAGTTGACGAGATCCGAAATCGATGCCTTAAGGCAGAAAAAGAGACACATCTCCGCTTGCTATCAAAAGGTTATTGAAGCTCATATTAAGCAACGTTTGTCATCAGTCTGAGTCTGAACACTGATTGGTGATGGCTGAGGCTGGGGGTTAAGGGCTTTTTTTGCCACGAAATCCACGAAAGGACACGAAAGGGTTAAAAGATAAAAAAACGTTTTTTAATAATTTTTTCGTGTTTTTAGTGGATTTCGTGGCAAAAATTCTCTCTAAGAAGGGGCGCCAGCTTTGGTTGAGCCGTTAAGTTTTTTCTAACGGCTCATTATTTCATGCTAAAGTGAGCCGATAGATATCTGCTAATGGCTCATTCGATGTATACATGGCAACTGGACAACTGGCCTGCTTACAGCTTTGATCAGAACTCTGCAGAGCTCTGGACGAGTAAGGCTCTTGCGGCGTCTCATAAGATTCTTGGGGCGATGGCGGTTTTGCCGGAAAGCCTTGGTAGCGAAGCGAAGTTGGATCTTCTGGTCAGCGCTGCGATCGAAACCAGTGCGATTGAGGGTGAATCGCTTAATCGCGCGGATGTGCGCAGCTCCATCAAGAATCATTTTTTGAGCCCCAATGAGAAGATGGCGGTACATGACCCGGTAGCGGCAGGTATCTCCGCTCTGATTCTTGAAGTGATGGACCTTTACGAAGAACCATTAACAGCGGAACGCCTGCATCACTGGAATGAACTGGTGCTTCCGGCGCACAATTCTGGCCCGTTTTTGGGCCCGGCCGGCATGGCGGGGCAGTGGCGTACTCATCCAGATGCCATGCAGATCGTCTCTGGCCCTGTTCACAATCCGACAGTTCACTTTGAGGCGCCGCCTTCTGTGCGTGTGCCCGAGGAAATGCAGCGGTTCCTGGGTTGGTTTGAGGATGGCTCCCGCGCCTTACCCGGTGTGGCGCGTGCGGCGATTGCTCATCTGTGGTTTGAAACGATTCACCCCTATGAAGACGGTAATGGCAGGGTGGGGCGGGCTATTGCGGATGTGGCTGTGTGCCAGATGCTGGGGCAGCCGCTGATGATGAGCCTGGCAACGGTGTTAAGTCGACATCGGAAGGCTTATTACCAGCAGCTTAACAAGGCGTCGAAAGATACGCTGGATGTGACGCCTTGGGTTAATTGGTTTGGCGAGCGGGTTGTTGAGGCGTTGGAAGGTGCGTTTGATGTTATTCAGTACGTGGTGAGAAAGGCCCGCTTCTGGGACGGGCTCGACACTGAATCTCTGAATGACAGACAGCTTAAGCTGATTCGCAGGATGCTGGGCCAGGATGCGCCGAGCTTTGAAAATGGGATCAATGCGGCGAAATATCAGAACTTAACGCGTTGCTCCAAAGCCACTGCTACCCGGGATCTCCAACACCTGGTTGTTAAGGGTGTGTTGGCGCCCATTTATAGCAAAGGGCGCTATGCTCGGTATAAGCTGGACTTGTGATTCTGTGGGTTAAAGACTTTTTTGCCACGAAATCCTCGGAAGGACACGGAAAAATGAAAAGATAAGGACTGTTTGGCCACGAAATCCACGAAAAAACACGAAATTAAAGATAGAAAGCTTTTGGTTTTTCTTATCAGTCATCTTTGTTCGTGTTTTTTCGTGGATTTCGTGGCAAAAAAAATCAGTAAAAGGACTAGATGATGCTCAAGGAAAAAGAGCTTTGTTACCGGATTACCGGTTGTGTATACGAGGTTTATCGCCACCTGGGTTGTGGTTTTCTTGAATCGGTGTATCAGCGGGCGTTGGTACACGAATTGCGGGCTGCTGGGTTGGCTGTGGAGTCTGAAGCCGCGGTTACCATCAACTACAAAGGCCAGCCCCTAGCCGAGCACCGTTTGGATTTACTCGTGGAGAATCGCATTATCGTTGAGCTAAAGGCCCAGCAAAAAGTCCCGCTCGCAGCAGAATCCCAGTTAATCAACTACTTGAAGGCGACAGGTTTGAAGCTCGGCTTGTTAGTCAACTTTGCTTTTCCCAAAGCCACAGTAAAGCGCATCATTTATTAGTCTCTTAATTTTTTCGTGTCCTTTCGTGGATTTCGTGGCCAAAAAATGGAACCCTCTTCCGAAATGAACAAAGTACTGGCAGCCTACAAAGAACACACCCCCAACCCCCAAAACCCCGCTGAGCGAGTCACTTTCGGCACGTCCGGCCACCGCGGCACGTCGCTGAACCGGAGCTTCAACCGCTACCACATCCTGGCCATTACCCAGGCGGTGGTGGACTGGCGAAGCAAGCAGGGCATTACCGGGCCGATGTACGTAGGCAAAGACACCCACGGCCTGTCTGGCCCGGCGATGGATTCGGTGTTGGAGGTGTTGGCGGGTAACAGCGTGGTGACGCGGGTGGATTCTGACGGTGGCTTTACGCCCACGCCGCTGGTGTCTCACGCCATTCTGGTGCACAACGCCGATAAGACTGCCGCGCTGGCGGATGGGTTGATTATTACGCCCTCTCACAATCCCCCGGAAGACGGCGGGATTAAATACAACGGCCCGGACGGCGGCCCGGCGGGTACGGATGCTACGGGCTGGATTGAGCGGCGGGCCAATGAGTTGCTGGAAGCCGGGCTTGCGGGTGTGAAGACTTCTCCGCGCCGGCAGGCGGTGGTGGCGGCCGAGCCCTGGGATTTTGTGCAGGAATACGTGCAGCGCCTGGGGCAGGTGGTGGATATGGACGCCATTGCCAGCAGCGGCCTGAAACTGGGTGTGGACCCCATGGGCGGCGCGGCGCTGGCGGTTTGGGATGCAGTGGCGGCGCACTATGGCCTGGACCTGGAAGTGGTCAACCGCAACCAAGACCCGGATTTCGCCTTCATGCCCCCGGACCACGACGGCAAGATTCGCATGGATTGTTCCAGCACTGCCGCCATGGCCAACCTGCTGAATATCAAAGACCGCTTCGACCTGGCCTTCGGTAATGACCCGGACGCCGACCGCCACGGCATTGTCGACGCTGCCGGCCTGATGAACCCGAACCATTACCTGGCGGTGTGCATCGATTACCTGCTCAGCCACCGGCCGCAGTGGGGCGCGGGGCTGAAGGTGGGTAAAACCCTGGTGTCGTCTTCCATTATTGATCGCGTGGTAGCCGGGCAGGGCCGGGGGCTGTACGAAGTGCCCGTGGGCTTCAAATGGTTTGTGGAAGGCCTGTACACCGGCGAGCTGGTGTTCGGCGGCGAAGAAAGCGCCGGGGCGAGTTTTCTGACATTTGATGGTAAGCCTTGGAGCACCGACAAAGACGGCATTATTTTGTGCCTGCTGGCTGCGGAGATTCGCGCCAAGACTGGCAAGTTGCCGAGTGAGTACTATGCGGAGCTGACGGATAAATACGGCGCGCCGGTGTACCGCCGTAAAGACTTCCCCGCTACCGCTGCGCAGAAGCAAAAGCTGAAAACCCTGAAGCCGGAGGACTTGCCGTTTACCGAGCTGGCCGGAGACCCGATTGTGGAGGCCATGACCACGGCGCCGGGCAATGGTGCGGCGATTGGTGGCCTGAAGGTGACGACCCGGAATGGGTGGTTTGCGGCGCGGCCTAGTGGGACTGAGGATCTTTGTAAGATTTATGGGGAGAGTTTTTTGGGGGCGGAGCACCTGGGTCAGATTTTTGTGCAGGCTGAGACGCTGCTTAGGTGAGGAGTCTGCGAAAAGGGCGCGAAGGGGTCTGACCCTACGGGTCAGACCCCTGACCATCTGCTAACTTCCTTCCCCTGCCGAAGTTTGGGAGTGAGAGGGGTCTGACCCCGGTGGGGTCAGACCCCTTTGCCGGGCCCCGAAGGGGTCTGACCATCTGCCAACGCCATTCTCCCTGACCATCTCCTTAGTAAAACAACGTTAAATCCCTCCAGGCATGTAACGTAAGGTTAACACCTCCGCTATACTGTCTACTTTGTGCTCATAGCACAGGGTTTATTTAGCAGCTAAGGTGGTCCCCTGCTTAGTGGCATTATTGAATTAACGAGAGACCTACACATGGAAGCGGCTAGTTCCGTCGGCCTTATGGCTGGCTTTTTTTCTTATCTCTCATTGTTTTTCCTGCGCCCGATTGCTTGCAGGGTGCACTTGTTGGATACGCCTGACCACCGGAAACTCCACAAGGGGTCGGTGCCGCTGATTGGTGGCTTGAGTGCTTTTATAGGCGTGAGCGTGGCCTGGATGATTGGCATGCCGCTGATCAGTGGCCATGGGCTGTTCCTGATTTGCGCCGCGCTGCTAGTGATTGTGGGGGCAGTAGACGATGCCCGGGACCTTCCTGCGAAATTCCGCCTGGGTGTGCAGGTTCTTTTGGGCGCTGTACTGACTTTTGGCTCTGGTACCTCGCTGGTAACCTTTGGTGATTTGCTGGGTTTGGGGCCCATTGAGCTCGGTATTCTCGGGCCTTTGGTGACCATTGCCGCGGTAATTGGTGCCACCAACGCCTTTAACATGGTGGATGGCATCGACGGCCTGGCTGGTAGCCTGTCGCTGGTGGCGCTGGGCTCTTTGGCGTTGTTGTTCAGCACGTCCTCCGGTTTGGTGGCTGAGCTGGCGCTGGCGGTTGGTATAAGCTGCGCGCTGGTGCCTTATCTGATGGCTAACCTGCGTATTCCCCCTTTCCGCAACCGCATCTTTATGGGCGATGCGGGCTCCATGTTTATCGGTTTTGCCGTGGTGTGGCTGCTGGTAAACGCCACCCAGCCCGGCGAAATGGCCATGCGCCCGGTAACGGCCCTGTGGATTATCGCCATCCCCCTGATGGATATGGTCGCCATCATGGTACGCCGCGCCCGCAAAGGGCAGTCGGTAATGAAACCAGACCGTGACCACCTGCACCACATCTTCATGCGCGCCGGATTCTCCGACCGCGAAGCTCTGCTGATGATCACCATAGTGGCCATGTTGTTCGCCAGCGTTGGACTGCTTGGTGAGTTCTTCCACCTGCCCGAGTGGCTGATGTTTGCGGCGTTTGTTGGATTGTTCGCGCTGTATGACTGGTCGCTTAGCCATGTTTGGCGGTTGCTGGTGGTGGTTCGGAAGAAGGTTGGTCATCAGTAGTTGTTTTTTGGTGCATCGCTCCCCTCCTGACGGATACAAAGGGGTCTGACCCTACGGGTCAGACCCCACCCTTCTCTTGCGGCCATCTCCTTGT